>JAYKGX010000356.1:0-20005 GCA_035285565.1 Synechococcales cyanobacterium | reverse complement strand
CATGATCCAGATCGCTAAACCGGATTCTATCTGCCTTGAAGCCTAGAAATTCCTACCTTTATTCCAATCGTGTTGCTTATTTTTTATTCATGCAACAACGCCGTTTTGTGCCTGAAGCCCTGGCTATCGAATAAACAATTGGCTCAGTTGGTGGTGACGATCGAGGCTACGATTCCCTTTCGATCGACAGCAGAGTTGAATCCAGCCGAACAACTTTTCACCAGGCTTCTCCAAACGAATCAACAGTTTGATCTAGGTATGACGCGCTTAGAAATGGAACAAGCGATTCATCGGGCAGTTAAATTTGCCAATCGTGATGTGGAAAATTTTAGCTTTGCTGATCCGGTGATTTTTTTAGATAAAACATGGCAAATATTACCGGAGTTAAATCCACCCTTGCGGAACCCCAGTCAATATTCTATCAGAGACTATTGTACGGCCCTGCGGACGATGGAAAGTTTTTTCCTACGGTTAAATTCCCAACAAATTTTCCAACAGTTTCGTCAAGTTCCCAATGCGTTAACCCTGGAGGCGTTGCAGGGGCGATCGCAGCATAATTTAGAAATTGCGCGACTGTATCTCAGTACGAAAATTGTGGCGATTGCTATTCTGGAAGCCCTCCTGTCTAGACGGAACCCCAAGCAACCTGTGAGTCATTGGCTAGGGTCACTCGCAGCGGAGCAGTGGGAGCAACAATTTTTAAATCTGGAAGCGGTTGCCATTGCTAAAAATTTAGTCGAACAACAAGTTCTACAAATCGTGGATCAAGGTCGAACTCGGTCTTGTCAGTTTGATTTAATCAAGTCTCCCTTTACGGCATTTCTCTTACGATCAATCGGCTTTGATCAGATGACGAGACTCCGACCAATTGCTGAAGAATTCTTTATTGGAGCCTTGGATAGTGAACAGTTTTTAGAGTTAGTGCCTTATTTTGAACAGATGTTGCAATTTTGATCCATCAGCTCGTCCCCCTCCCCCCCTCTCCTCATTCAAACTGTGTTGCACCCAACTAAAAATTGCTGTAAGTTCGATCAATAACGGTCCGATAAACTGTGTAGGGTTCGGACGAGGTGCTGCAGGTGCGATCGCTCATGCGTGGTCATTAGGGTCAGGCGAATGCGACTGGTGGGGACCGTTGGTGGACGAATGGCGGGGGCAAAAATTCCGGCAGCTTGCAGTTGCTGGCTAGTGTGGAGGGCAGTGGTCACATCTGGCATGACAAGGCAGAGGATGGGGGAATCTGTAGGGAGAAGTTTCACCGGGGCGATCGCTGGAAATGCAGTTTGTAATTGTGTTTTCAACCAAGTTACCTGCTGCCATAACTGCTCCCGGCGTTGCGGTTCCGATCGCACAATTTTCACGGCTGCCAATGCTGCTGCCGTATCTGCAGGGGACAGACCAGTGGTGTAGATCCAACTGGGGGCACGATTGCGCAAAAAATCCACCAACGATCGCGACCCTGCCACATAGCCACCCAAACTGCCCAATGCCTTGCTGAGGGTTCCCATTTGTACAATCGGTCGTCCCGTACAACCTGCTTGTTCCACCGCCCCTGCCCCGGATGCCCCTAGAACCCCTGTTGCATGGGCCTCATCCACTAAAACCATGGCTTCATAGCGATCGGCTAGGGCTAAAATTTCAGCAATGGGAGCGACATCTCCATCCATGCTAAAAACAGTATCAGTGAGGATTAAACAGCGTTGATACTGCGATCGCATTTTGGATAATTGTTGCTGGAGATCTACCATATCACAGTGACGATACTCAAAAATTGCTGCCCCGCTCAGTTTGGCACCACTGCGCAGACTTGAATGGTTATACTGATCAGTAAAAATTACATCCCGTGGACTGACTAGGCTGGCGATCGTTCCTAAATTGGCTAAATAGCCAGAACTAAAGACAATAGCATCTTCAGTTTGTTTTAAATCTGCGATGGCTTGCTCCAATTGGTCATGTAAATCTCGATGCCCTGTCACCAAACGTGAACCCGTACTGCCTGTTCCATAGGTTTGCACCGCTTGTACGGCTGCTTGAATTAGACGTTCATCCCCTGCCAAACTGAGATAATCATTGCTAGAAAAATTCAAGAGCGATCGCCCTTGCACTTGCATGACAGGACCGGGCAACCCTGCGATCGCCTGTTCAGAACGGTGCCAGCCCGCTTTATGAATGGTTTTGAGGGAACGATCAATCCAACCGTAGGCAGAGGTCATACTCCTACTCCTGTAGCGCTGATTCGGGATTTCTTACAGCCGTTGTTAGATCAATAAGCCACGTCCCGCTCTCTCCCCCTCTCCCCCTCTCCCTCTCCCTCTCCTCATTCAAACTGTGTTTCACCCAACTGAAAATTGCTGTAATTGCTACAGTGCAATCTCTTGCAAGGTCATATAGCTAAGCAACCAATTGACCATTGTAGCGCGGCGTGTTTTGCGCGGCACTAATTCATGAACTTGGTAGCCTGCAAACCCCAATTTTTCCTTGAGCAATTGCTTATTTTCTGGAGGAATCGATCGCGTTAGCTTCACCGTGGCGGGACGACTTTCAATAAAATTGGGCGGTTCTGGATAAGCTTCTAGCCAATCGGCATTCACCTGCGTGGTGTCCCAGGTGTTATCTGAATTTTGGCGATATCCTAGCGTTTGCCAGACCAGGTGATTGGCGATCGCATCAGAAATTTCATCCCGCAAAATGCCCCAGAGGGTTGCCTCGTTTAGCTCTGGCAGCATTTCTGAGCTTTGAGTTTCTGAGCTTTGAGTTTCTATACTTCTTGCGGCGGTCATCGCAATCTCTCCTCTCCTACTTTGGTCTGTATACGGTACAGTAAACGATCGTAGCGCAGAAAAGTGACTCTTTGAAAGCGATCAGGAAGGCAAAATCCAGTCCTCAGTCCAGGACAAAAATGGTAAAACACTGAGAAACTGGTCGGTCATGGCATCGAGGTTCAAGCAGAGTCGTTGGTGGCGAAGGCATCAATGCGATCGCACAATTTCCGGTAAACTTTCGCCTCTACGCTTACATCCATCATAGCGCGATCGCTTTTCCCCTCAAATGGCAGCCTTTGGGGGGTTGCTAAAAAAAACTACCATCACTCAGAATTTGCAGGGGTGGGGTTGCCTGGGGTCTGAGGGTTTGGGCGATCGCTCGACCGGCTGACCAAGTGCCTCCTTGTAGGATTTTTACCAAGGGCAATTCTGCAGCAGTACATGCCAGTTTTTCTCGCATTCGATCGGCAATATGATCTAAAGCGGCGATCGTCAAACCACGCCATTCTACAATCAGTTCAGCGGTGATCGGGTGAACTGATTGAGCCACTTCGGGATGTTTGAGTTGCAGGAGTCCTAAGTCCAAGCACAGTCCCCCATTGCGATATTCTGCCAAGCCCGTTAGCCTATCCAGATGATCGATCGTCATGCCCAATTCCTGTAGGGGTTCCATGAGCGAATAGGTGAGCCATTGCGCCAGCTTGTGAAAGGGCATCCAACCGATCGCACGATGAAATCCCACATCCCCATACAAGCCTACATCTCCCGGTGCCTGCCAAAGATGCCCCATCTGATCTAGCACATA
Organism: Synechococcales cyanobacterium; assembly: GCA_035285565.1. Classification (GTDB taxonomy): domain Bacteria; phylum Cyanobacteriota; class Cyanobacteriia; order Leptolyngbyales; family Leptolyngbyaceae; genus JAYKGX01. The sequence continues at coordinate 16,438 of JAYKGX010000356.1, read as the reverse complement.
GTGAAATAATCGATCGGCCGCAATGCGATCACCCCTTTCCGCCAGAATCAAATCCACCAGATCGCCGAGACGATGGCAGGTTCCCTGCTGCCCCAATTTTTGCAACAATTGCCAGCGCCCTACTAAACCAAGCAAAGGATTATCATCCCTGACTTGCAATGCCTGTTGTAATTGTGCGAGGGATAACTGTTGCAATCCAATTGCATCAGTTTGAGGACAACGCGATCGCGAGAAAGTTCCAGCTACGAAGAGATCCAACGAAGCGATCGCTAACCCTTCTGAGCGATACCAAATTTTTCCTGTTGCATCAGTATAGCTCCAATCCGCTCCTGCCCCCGCATCCAACAACACACTCGGAATCACTAACTCAAATTTTGCTTTGGCACGATCGATCGGATTGAGATCAGCAAATAGAGCATAAATACGATCGGTCGGGAAATGTCGCCAACGGCTGTGAAATGGAATTGCCGACACCGTATCATACTGTTGCAAGCTCAGATCGATCACATAATCAACCACCCGATCTAGGCGATCAAAATGAACTTGGAAATGCTGCAACTCATCTGCCAAGCCTAACTCAAACAACTGATGGGCGCGATCGCGGATCATTACAGGGGATTGCAAGCAGTCTAGCTCAGCGATCGTCATAGATGTTCCAGTCATGTGCGATCCAGTCATAGGTGATCCAGTCATGGGTGATACGCAACTCTTTTAGTCAATGCGACAGTCCGATATACCAAATCCACGGGTCGTTGATACAGATCGTAACGCAGCAAGTCCCCATTCACTAGGGTTTGACAATCCAAAATCGCAAATCTAAAATCCAAAATTGGTATTAGGACTCCGATTCTTTCCCTAACGCTTGCACCAAAATTCGCATCAGCGTTTCTAGTTCATCCGGCACCAAATAAAGTTTTGTACTTTGGCGAATGAGGCGATCGCTGCGATACAATTGTCCAAACATCCAAACATCCCCTGTTGTTACTGCCCCTAGCAGGATGGGTTGATCGGTTTTTTCCGCTTGATCTAAAGCGATTAATTCGATCGCCAGTTGTTTAAATCCCTTTGCCAGATCCGCCTGTTTTGCCTCAATAATCAACAAATGCTGTCCTTGAAATAAATAATAGTCAAGGGTTCCTCGTAACCAATCATTGACAATCAAAGGATATTCAATCCGAACTTGGGCAAGCGCAATCTCTGCCGCATCCAAAACAATTGGGGCAATCAAGGTTTCCCGCCGCGCTGCTTCACTCGATAAGCTGACATAATTTAACCGTTGCCGAAGCTGTTGTGCTAAGCGATCGCAACCTGGAAGCTTCCCTGGATATTGCACTAAAGAAATTTGCGATCGCACCAGCTTATAACCAAACTCAACCAGAATATCCTCCAATTCGTAGGGCATTTCATAATAGCTACGAAACGTGTAGGACTGCTCAGGATCTAAAATTTGAGAGAGACTCATCAGAAGTGCTCCCCTGGAATGAAATAACTTTATTTCATTTTATCGTCTTGACTTCCTTTCTGCCTGAAGATCAGGAATCAGAGTCGAGCGTCAGTCCGATCGCACGATCGTGGCCGCGTAGTGGTAGGGAGAAATGACTTGGCTGGCAACATTACAAATTGCTTCAGGGGTCACTGCTTGAATATAACGGGGATAATCCAATGCAATCTGCCAATGGCTGAGGGTGTGATTATAGCCGTATAGCCCCGCCAACTGCCCCGTGGTTTCCGTCGAAAAGGCATAGTCGTTAATAATCAAGCGCTTTAGCCGATCGAGTTCCGTCTTCCCAACGGGACTGTGCATTAATTCAATCAGACGATCGCAAATAATGGCTTCCACCCGATCGAGTTCTTCCGCAGCCAACCAAGCAGTGATCGTAAACAAACCCGAATCTCGTTGTTGGGTAAAACTGGCTTGAATATCATGCACCAACTGGCGTTCTTCCCGCAATTCTCGCATCAGCCGTGACGATCGGCCCCCAGTCAACAACACACCCAATAAATCTAACGTCGGAGCCAACCCAGCTTCTCCCGTCTGCCCCAAGCTCAAAGGTGGAGTCAGCCAAGCCAACATCAACCGCACCTCTTCCACCTGGGGCAACACCAGAGTTTGGCGGCGAATTCCGATGATGGGCGGTTCGGCTTCTAGTGAACAACCTGGTAAATGAGTTGCACGGGGGAATTCACTAAAACTCTTTTGGACCGCTGCGATCGCTGTTTCCGCATCAATGTTACCCACCACCACCACGGTCATATTTTCCGGTTGGTAATAGGTCTGGTGAAATTGTCGCATTTCGCGATCGCTCATTTCCTGCAAATGCTCGATCGTCCCTAGAACCGGTCTGCCGTAGGCATGGTGTTGATAAACCTGTTGCATCAAGGCTTGAAACCCCACCCAGTCCGGATCATCGTAGGCTCGGGACATCTCTTCAAACACCACTTCCCGCTCCCGCACAAATTCATCAGCAGGAATGGCAGCCCGTAATAATAATTCCGCTAAAGCATCTAGGGTGACCGTAAAGGCAAAGGCTGGAACCGCTAAATAGAAATGGGCATAGTCATGGCTCGTGGCCGCATTGGCATGCCCCCCTTGTCCTTCAATCAGCAGATCAAACTCACCCGGTCGCAGGCGATCGCTGCCCTTAAAAATCATATGTTCCAAAAAATGTGCCATACCAGACCAATGCTCTGGCTCGGCGATCGTACCTGCTTTCACCCACACATCCACAGTCACCACATCGGTCACGGTCATTTCCTGGTGAATCAGAGTCAGACCATGCTCAAGCTGCGTACAGGTGACGGGCGGCATAGAACTAGTAGAACGAGGAAGATTCAAAGTGGGGGAAGCTTTCAGATAACGATGGGTTCACCGGAATGCCGTTTTACCTCAGTTTTGACCTGGGTGTTAACCAGGTGGGTACCCTATGTGGCGCGCTTAAAGTTTCTGAGTACAAGCTCAGTCTACTGCAGCGAACCTTCGTGGATTCCCTTATTTAAAACAACATAGATCAAAAAACATTATTGGCAGTCACCAACATTCCCGTAAACCTTCCGACATTTTAACGGCTTATGGCCGACTTGGGGAGGGGGGGCAACAAATTAGGGGCGTGAGGGGGAGGGCTACTGCAACAAGTTGGCGATCGCGTCCTTCACGGCTGGGTATTGATAGGCAAACCCACTGGCGATCGGGCGTTTGGGAAGAACTTGTTGCCCTTCTAAGACCACTTTGGCACCTTCTCCTAACATCGCTTCTAGGGCAAATCCCGGCACAGGTAGCCAGGAAGGACGATTCAGTTGCTGCCCCAGTGCATCACAGAACGTCGCCATGCGGGCAGGGTGGGGAGCGGTCGCATTATAAACGCCTTGCCAGTCCGATCGCGTTAAGGCCGTCAGAATCAAACTGACCAGATCCTCGCGGTGAATCCAAGACATCCACTGCTGCCCCGTGCCCAAGGGACCTCCAGCAAAGAGACGAAAGACGGGCAACATCTTCGCTAATGCCCCCCCTTCTAGCCCTAGGACGATGCCTAAACGCAGGATCACTAAGCGAGTGCCGCAGGCGATGACTGGCTGAGCAGCGGCTTCCCACTGTTGACAAATTTCAGCAAGGAAGTCTGCACCGGGGGAGCTGGTTTCATCGAATTCAGCGGTTTCGCTGGTGCCGTAGTAGCCGATCGCCGAGGCACTGACCAACACAGGCGGTTTCGCAGCCGCTTGCTGAATGGCTTCCACTACCTTACCCGTCGTCACCACTCGGCTCTCTAGCAAGACTTGTTTGTGCTCCGGGGTCCAGCGTTTTTCCGCGATCGCCTCTCCCGCCAGATTGACCACCCCATCACAGCCCGAGATCGCCGTTTGCCAGTCACCGGAAGCCATGGGATCATAGCCAACGATCGTCACTTTGTCGTACTGAGCCAAGGGAAAAACTTGTCGAGCTTGCTCGGGATTACGGCTGAGCACGATCGCTTCCTGCCCTTCCTGCTGCAACCGCTCCACCAAGCGACGACCTACAAACCCCGTGCCCCCTGCGATCGCAATCTTCATGATTCGTTTTCCCTCAGCCACATTCGTTTTCAGTCTGGCTTTGATATTACAGCGATTTTTGGTTGGGGTTTGAAGACATGTGAGGGGAGAGGGGGAGAGGGGGAGAGGGGGGGAGGGGGGGTGTAGCGGTTTATTGATCTAAAAACGGCTGTAGGAGACTTGAGACATAGGAAAATGAAGCTTGTGAAGCAAGCTAGTGGGATGGTCACGCCTGAAGTGATGGATACAAGTTGAGGAAGTCGGGATCCAAGGAGTAACTCTCCCCCCCTCCCACAATTGATCCCGCCAAGCAAGATTGACTAACCACTAGCTGAGTCAGGGGAGTGCTGAAATCACCGTGGTGCAAGGGCTGAATCTAATGGAATTAATCTCGTGGGAACTGATGACTCGGGCGATCGTGCCTTGCCTGAGTTCCTGTTGCAATCTAGCTGCGCTGAATCTCCCTGTGGAAGGTATGTCCCTAGAAGTACGGGTGGGGATGGCGGGTCTGTGGCTAGTGTTTGTGGCGGTTCTGGCGGCGATCGCTAAGCGGTTTACTCCTCCTGGATCCGAGCTGGTGCGCAAAGTGGTTCACATTGGGACGGGGAATATTATTTTGCTGGCTTGGGGATTGCAAATTCCAGCTTGGGTGGGAATCACAGCGGCGATCGTCTTTGGGGGAGTTGCGCTGGCTTCCTACCGTTATCCCCTCCTACCCAGTTTGGATACCGTCGGTCGCAGAAGTTGGGGCACGTTTTTCTACGCAGCAAGTATTGGCATTCTGGTGGCTTGGTTTTGGCCGCTGCACCTGCCGCAGTTTACCGCCCTGGGAATTTTGGTCATGGCCTGGGGGGATGGTCTGGCAGGTCTGGTGGGACAACATTTTGGACGACATCCCTATCAGCTCTGGGGCATGAAAAAAAGTTGGGAAGGTTCGTTGACCATGGCGATCGTCAGTGGAGTCATCACCTTGGCAGTTTTGTTGCCTCTGCAAGAAAATCTGGTGCAAGAAAATCTGGCGGAAGTGGGGCTGACGGCATTGGCTGTATCGATTCTGGCAACGGTGCTCGAAGCCTTCTCAAAATTAGGTATAGATAATTTAACGGTTCCACTTGGTAGTGCGGCGATCGCCTACCTGCTGAGTCAACTGTGGTAAATCCAAGGAGGTGAACTGACCCCATTGAACCCTGTGTGATGAAAGCTGTGAAATGCAGGCTGTGAGAGCTGCTCCAGCCAGAAGCACCCCACTGGCTCACCTAAGATGCCCCCAGATCACAAGGAGGATGAATTGGCAATCGGGAACCACGATGGTACCTTGGAGCTTAACCCAATATTAATGATTAGGCGCTAGAAGTAGAAAATTCTGTTTCACGCTGACTCTTGATGCGGATGACTGACATGTTCCCTACTTCCAGTGCCTCAGAAACATTCCCTTCCCCTTCCCAGTCGGGGCAACCTTGGGGACCACCATTATTGGGAACATCCTCTGAGTTGGGAAAGCTCTCTGAACCTGATTTAACTATGACATCCACGGCAACCTCCACGGTGACATCCACGGTTATTCCGCTGCCCATTCAAAATAATCTGGCTGAACTGTCCCTGGGCAAAGATCCAGCGCCAGAGCAGTTAGATAACATCAAAGCCCAAATTGACTTGGTTTTACTGGCCCTAGAGGCGATCGCCAATATCGGGTCTGAGGCGATGCTGCAGGCTGCTGCCCATCTGGGTCTGGAAACGGTGGTGGCCGATCGGGTCGCCCTCTGGCGGTTGCGGCAATCCAGTCCTCTGCGGAAGGGGCAGGGCGGTCGCAAAAAGCTGGATGTGGAGGAAGCAAGGGCCCTGGTTCTAATTAGTTGCCATCTGGCTAAGGAACATCAGGAATTGATTCGCCGTGCCGTGGCGCTGTTGGAGCAATTGACGGAACAGAATCAAGCCCCCCACCAAGCAGCCCTGCTGGGCGATTATCTCGATCGCTTTCAAAATACCTACCAGGAACGGATGGAAGAGGCGGAAGCTCCCTCGTCCGACCTGCTGACCCACCTGGCGCTGAAGTTGTTGATCGATCTGCTGTTCTACAGTGGCAATCAGGGAACCCGTCGTTTTTGGTCTGCCCTGTTGGAGCGATCGCTCGCATCCTTGCCTAAGGGAACTGCTGCCGTGACCACTGCCCCTGCCGATCTCAATTTGGCTGAAAGTTCTAGTTCAGATCCAATCGTCTCAGTTCCACTTGCCTCGGCTCCCTCCCTGGTTGAGACCGTTCCCACAGATGCCCTTGCACCAGATGCCCTTGCACCAGATGCCCTGACGCTAGATGCCCTTGCGCTAGATGCTGTTCCCACAGAGACCGTTCCCACAGAGACCGTTCCCACAGATGCTCTTGCACCAGATGCCCTTGCGCCAGATGCCCAACCCTAGGAGAGGAATGCGTTGATCACCCATCCATTGTCCGATCGCGGCTCCTGACGATTCCACGGTTTATCAGATTTTTTGACCCATTCCATCGATCGCCTATTTTTGAGAGTTGTTATGGCTGCTGCAAACTTAATCCAGCGTCGCTACACCCCACCCACCTGCACCCTAGAGGTGAATGCCCAACCCTCGGCTCTAGAGCGCTGGACGGGAAAAACGACGCTAAAAAATCTTCGCTTCAATCTCAGTTTTGATGATCCCCGGCTGAGTGAAGATCAATATGTGACCTTGCGGGGCGATCGCACCCAGTTAGAAGCCTTGATTGATGCGGTTTCTAGCTACGTTCAAGATTTTCTCAACCAATCGAGCCGTCTGGTATCTCACTTGCAACCAGAGAGTGAGGGCGGTGTCGCCACACTTGCTCCACCCGCAGTGGATGACTTTTTGCCGATCGAATTGCAATCAACCCGACGCATCTTTCTGAAACCCAAGGGGCTACTGTCCCATACCCTGGTGCTGGGATCCCTGGCGAATGAACAATCGGGGAATGAGTTGACCCTGAGTTCAACCCAATTGGCGGATTTGGCGACGGCGCTGGATGAATATTCTGCGGATATTGTGACCTTGCCGGCCCTGGCAAAAGCTGCCTGGAAACCTTCCCCCGCGATGTGGACGAGAGTGGCAGCGGGTGCCTTGGTGGTGGTGGGGTTAGGAGTTGCAACGTTGCGGGGCTTCGATCGCACCATTCCCACCGTTGCCAATAATCAGCCCCCCAGCAGCAATGACCAACGGTTAGCGCTGGATCCCTTACCCAGTCCTTCTGGCAATCCCAATTCCATTTTGAACAATCCGATGGATGGGACTTCTACCGACGGCAGCATGACCGGCTCAGATCCCTCAGCGCTCAGTGCCAATCCTGATGCCTCTAGCCCAACCGACTCAAACAGCACAGCAAGCACCTTGCCACCGCCCCCGCCCGATACCTTGCCAGCCCCACCCCCAGTTCCTAGCCCCAATGCACCTAGCACGATCGCTTCTGCCCCAACGGTGACCACCATTCCTGAGGCTGCACCGATCAAACCCCCCAAGGTTCCTGTGATTAAACCTGCACCCATCCCTGCACCCCAACCGGATTCCTATCCTGTCGCTGAACTGCCGATCAACCCGACGGACTTGAGCCAAGGGAATACAGGGGCAGCGAGTAGTGCAAAGCCTTCTGCGGCTCGCGTGGCACCCAAGGCGGCGGAATCGCTGTTGAAGGATGATCCCCAGGTGGATGCCCTGCGCCAACAGATTCAAGGGAAGTTGCAGGCTAAATGGCAAGTGCCTTCAGGTTTAAGTGAAGATTTGGAGTATCAGGTGACGGTGGATCCAGACGGTGGCACAGAGGACTTGCTACCGCTGGGGGATAACGCCCGGAAATACATCGATCGCACGGGTCTGTCCCCCAAGGGAGAACCATTCGGCTCAGCGGATCCGGAAAGTAAATCGAGAACCTGGCGCATTCTGTACAAGGCAGATGGCACGGTACAGGTTTTTCCCATCCAAGCGCCTTAACTCATCTCGCGGAATTCCCCATTCGTCTATACGGTGGGGTAGTTCATGAAAAGCATTCACTTTAGAGTTGCATCTATGCGTCGCTTTTATTTTGATTTGCCTGTTCTCGCAATGCTGATCATGGATACGATCGCGATCCAGCCCGTTTTTGCAGCAGATCCGGTCAAGCCTGTGACTCCCCAAATGACGGTGGTGGGCGAGCGTTGTGTCATGCCAATTTCACAACTTTGCTTTGGGTCCCTGCTAGAATTTCGGACCTTACAGTTGCAAGCAGCCACCGCTAAAGCCGATGCCTCTAATCTTCCGGCTGGTCAAACTCAGGCAACCGCTGCCAAGCCGATTAAGGCATTCCGCGTTTTGGCGACGGACTTTGAGCGTAAAGAGAATCCTGGGATGACCTCGAATGTTCAGGTGAGCACTAATCTGAATCCTCAGGATGAGTTGTTGCCTGGAAAGTATCTGACCATTCCGCTGCGATTTGATCTGGGGCGTGCCACCAAGAGTGGGGAGTTTACAGGAAATCTTCTGATTGAGCATAGTGAAGGAGATTTGTCGATTCCTGTAACGCTAAAAATTAAAGATTCTCCAGAATTACCGATCGTCGTACTCTTGATTGGGGTGTCACTGGCGATCGCTTTAGCCAATTATCAGGCAAATGGATTTAATCAGGATGAGATTGATGGAAAAGTTGCACGATTGCGATCGCAAATGCAAACGCAAATGAAGAATCTAACAGAAGCTGAGCGAGCAGTATCAGAGATTTTTCGCAATCGGGTTGAAGCTTTATTGATTGATGTAACGAGACGTTTGGAAGTGAAGAATTGGGTGGAAGCTCGTCAGCGAACCGATGATGCACAAACAACTTGGAATCGCTGGCGGCAACAGCAAAATGATTGGCTAGATCTCTATCAGTATGTGGGTGAATCACTCCAATGCTATCTTGCAAATGATACAATTCCAGAAACAACGGCAGCGGCCAAATTTCTGCAGCTCACCTTAAATCAGGTCTTGCGGCAAATGCCCGATTGCAGCAACCCCAGCGAATTTTCAGAGCAACTACAACCCCTCCAAGTGATGTTTCAGCGTTATCTTGCCGCAGTAGGGCAGGTCAAGGTGCTGGATCATCTGATGGGACATGCGGGCGATCGGGCCGAGGATTTCCGAGCAGAGGTTGTTGTCCGCAAAGCCGAATTAGATCAGCTTTTACCGAATGACGCAGCAGCATTTCAGGGTTGGACTGAGCAGGTGAGCCAGCTTCAGCAGGATTTGGAAGTGGCGATCGGGCAACAGGACCCGGCGATCGCGGCGAATACCCGGAGCGCGATCGTTGCTGCAGTTATGCCCCGTGTTGCCTCTGTGCCGAATGTGCTGATCGATGAAGCGATCGAGGAAGCTGCCCAGGCTGGCCAAATCAGGATGAAACTGTTTCAGATTGTGGGACAAGGTTGCATCATTGCGCTACTCTGTGGCATTGGGCTAAAACAGCTCTATGGTGCAAATTCTACCTTTGGTTCTGACTGGATTTATGACTATACGGGATTATTGGCCTGGGGGTTTAGTGTGGAAATAACGCGGGACTCACTTTCCAAAATTAGTCAACAATTCAAGTTACCTGGCAGCGCTGAAAAGTAATGTTAAATCGATCGCTGATGTAGCTGCTTATGTAGTCATTGCAAATAAGATTCCTACAATACGATCGATGTTGGTAATTTCATATTCTGTGATGTCGATGATCAGTTCTGTGCCAGATAGTTTGAGGAACTTCCAATTACTGCCATTGGTGACGCTTCCATAAATCGCTGGAATGGTTAAACGATGGTTTTGGTTGAACTGCTGGGCTGCGACCATCGCGGCGACACATTGACCCAAGCCATTTTCCAAAATTCCACGTTTGGCCTCGGCGATGATGATAACCGGGGCTTGAATCACAGACTGAATTGGGCTGAGGCTAATTAAGAAATCACAGTAGCCATTCAATTGACGGTCTGGGTCAACGTTAAATTCTTTGCCTGCAAAAACGCTAATTTGCTGCTGTTTCAATGCACGCACATCGAGGAGAACTTGAGAGATGATGCCGCTGTAACGCGCTATTTCCGATCCGACTGCGATCGCCCAGGGCAACTCTCGCTCCAGAATAGCGACCAGCAAATCAGTTGGCGAAACGGGTTGGCTCTGAATCAGGGCAGAAGTTTCGCGAATGGTGAGACCAAACTGTTCGATCGCTGTCTCCAAGGTAAAGTCGCTGTATGCCATGCCTATCTGAGCGGGTGCGGATATTTCAATTATATGTCCAGAATGTCACCTATGGGTCGTGAAGTGCTTAAATAGAGTTGGATTAGGAGAATGTGCTGGCGATGACAGGTTCAGGGGATTATGGGTTTTATCAACGGCAGCAGCGTTGGGCTTTTTTGGTGGGCGTGAATCGGTATGATGATGCCAATTTCAAGCCGTTGCAGTTTTGTGTGAATGATGTCAAGCGTTTAGAAGAGATGCTGACTCGGCTGGGCTATCGGGTTACTTGCCTGTACGATGGGCATCCAGAGGGTAAGAGACCGACGATCGAAGCGGTGGAGGATGCTTTGACTGTGTTTTGTCAGACGGTGGGGCGAGATGATTTGGCGTTTGTCCATTTTGCCTGTCATGGCGATACCTATGAGAAGCCGGGAGCGGATGGCAAGCGGGAGAAGCAGCCGGTGCTGGTGATGCAAAATACCTACAAGAATTCCTATGCCAGACGATCGTTGCATGTGGCTGACTTAGAAGCGCAGTTGCGATCGATCGGGGCGAAGGATGTGTTTTTGTCGTTGGATGCCTGCCATGTGGGGGTGGAGATTGGGCGGGATGCCTCTGATCCGGAATTCATCCAATACCTTTGCCAAGATTCCAAGGGGTTTACGATGCTGGCGGGTTCGACGGCGCAACAACAGGCGCAGGAATGGGGGGCGGTGCAGCATGGCATTTATACGTACTATTTGTTAAAGGGGTTGTCTGGGGAAGCGGGCCATGCAAAGGACAAACAGGTGGTGACGGCAAGTAGCCTACAGAACTATGTTTTTGTCGAGTTGAAGGCTTGGCGGTTGCAGCATGGATTTTTGCCGCAGGAGCCGACGCGGAAAACGGAAGGAACAGGCGATCCAATGTTGGCTTGCTGGCAAGGGGTGGAACCGATTGAGGTTTCGGTTGGAAATCAGGTGTCGAGTCAATCCGATCGGATTGGCACCAGGAATCAGACAAACGAGTCAATATCGAGTACACGCAGAAAGTTCTATGAGCAGCAGTTGGACGAAAAACGCAAAGATTTAGCTAGGGTGCAACGTGACTTAGCAGGCGATAATACACAGGAAGAAGAACGACGGTTGAATAATCGAGCAGAGCAGCTTCTGGATGACATTGAAGAACTAGAGCAAAAGCTAATTTAACTTAAGGTAATGGTGATGAGTTCGCGAAAACAGTTCTATGAGCAGCAGTTGGACGAAAAACGCAAAGATTTAGCTAGGGTGCAACGTGACTTAGCAGGCGATAATACACAAGAAGAAGAACGACGATTGAATAATCGAGCAGAGCAACTTCTTGAAGACATTGAAGAGTTGGAAGGAAAACTAGACTCTGTTCATCAAGATAAGCAAACGGTTAATCAGAAAAATAGTCATTGGGAACAGCATCTATATAAAATTGACTATAAGGAAGCTGGGAATTTAATAGATTCGACATTAAATTTAATTGAGCAGAAATTTCGTGCTGTTCTGTTTGTCTTAGAAAAGAGTACTGAATACTCTGGAAAGTATTGCATTCAACATTTGCGCGATCGCCTGGAGAAACAAGGTGTTGTTGATTATCCCTACCATGTTGATTTTCTGCCGGGGACAACGCTGACTCCAGAGATCTTTCTGCGTAACTTAGTGGAAAAGCTGCAAATCAAGCTGGATAGATCAGTCACGATCGCCTGTGAAAAGGCTTTGGATGGCATCTGTCAGTCAGCTAAGGGCCGCAGCATTTTGTTTTTGCATATTAATCTAGAACTGTCAGATTTTGATGAGGATTTTCTGGAGTGGGCTATCCATGATTTCTGGTGTGGATTAGTCGATCGCTTGCCTCAGCTTTCTAAGCACAATCGCTATATCAAGCTAGTTGGGGTGATTTCGATCGATGAAACTTTGCAGAAGACTCAGACAGAAAAGCTTTGCTGTACAGAATCAGAGCTACATCCTACGAAGCTTTTAAGACTTCCATTAGAAAAATGGGCAGAGCCAGAGATCCATCGATGGCTTTGCTCATTTTCTCGGTTGGAACTAGAGGATGAAACATTAGCAGATATTGCAAAACAGATTTTCAAACGAAGTAATAAGGGGATTCCGGATAGCGCAGAACGCAGACTTTTAGAATCACTAGAAAAACTGGCTAGCTAACACAGGAACATAATCATGAGTGCAACAAGACAGCAATCTTACACATTTACCGGAAAGCCGATCGACCCCAAAAAACGATCGACGCAAAAACTCCATCCGGATGTGCCAAAGCAGCCAGAACCCTACGTGCTGGGGGATGGAAACACTGAACTGGCGCAGGCGGTTAATTTGGCGATCCACTTGCAGCGACCGTTGTTGCTGGAGGGCGAGGCGGGTTGTGGTAAAACTCGGTTGGCGGTGGCGATCGCTTACGAATTAGGGTTGCCGTTTTATCGTTGGGATGTGCGATCGACGAGTAAAGCGCGGGAAGGGTTGTATGAGTATGATGCGCTGTTGCGGTTGCATGATGTGCAGGCAAGGCAAGCGGATCAAAATCTGGGGCGAAATCCGGCTGATCCCGTCGATTACTTGCGCTATGGCGCTTTGGGCAAGGCGTTTCAGCTTGCGAAGTTTCCGGCGGTGGTGCTGATTGATGAAATTGATAAGGCGGATTTGGATTTTCCCAATGATTTGTTGACAGTGCTGGAAAAGCCTTGGCAGTTTGAGGTGCCGGAGGTTGTGATCGAGCAAGAGGGTCAGAAGAAGCCAATGACGATCGGTCCTGCGATCCATCCCCCGATTGTGATCATCACCAGCAATCGCGAAAAGCAAAATTTACCATTACCTTTTTTACGTCGCTGCATTTACTACTATGTGGAATTTCCCAAGAAAGAGCATCTCTTGGACATCATTAAGGCGCACTATGCCAATGAATCGGTGCAGCCGGACGAAACGCTGGTCAATGCTGCCGCCGATCGATTTCTGACGATTTGTAAGACTAAGAAGCTGTTCAAAAATCCGGGAACGAGTGAATTTTTGGATTGGATTAGTGCCATGATCAAGTTTGGTACGGTGGAAACCTTGCTGAAGCAATTAGCGATCGCGGAGGGAGAAACGGAGATTAAGACGGTGCCGTTTCGAGAGGTGCTGTTCAAAGTTCGACATGATTGGAATCAGTTTCAGCCTCAGTAGATCGAAAATGTTGTCGATCGCAAGAATTTCGATCCCCCTAAATCCCCCTTAATAAGGGGGACTTCAAACCGAATAGCAAACGAGCATGAATTTAACAACGATCGCTGAATTCCTGATTCCGGCTCGGTTCCCCCTTATTAAGGGGGCTAGGGGGATCTGCTCGCCAGGATATCCGCACCCTACCGCTGAATTTGTTTCACCGAAACGTCTCTGCTACCCCATCACCCCTTCACCTCAAATCTGCTCAAGCCAAACTCGCAATTCCTCGACCTGAGTGAAATCCAAGAGCACCTCCCCCAACGCCTCCAACGTGGGTGATGACAGCCCCTGCACTTGCTGTCTCAGTTCTGGGGGTAGCTCGCCCACCCGACGAACGAGCTGCTTGAGAATGAGCGATCGCTGCTGCTGAAGTCCTTCTTGGAGTCCTTCTTGGAGTCCTTTCTCCCGTCCTTCTTGGAGTCCTTCCTCCCGTCCTTCCTCCTTCGCTTCCTGATACACGCGGGTTTTTTCCAGGCTGATTCCTAACATCGCATTGACCTCCTGACGCGATAATGTCGTAAATCGGTACGTCACAATGGAACTGACTAACTCTATTATGCCTTGTCTCGCAGCGTCGGTCGGCAACTCTTGCTGGGCACGCTCAATCAGCCGTTTCGCCTGTTCCACCGTTTCGCTCGTGCGGGCGATCGTCAACTTCAGCGTGGCTAAACCCAAGGGTAAGGTTTCGATCGGTCCTAGCTCATCAAGGTAAATCCGATGGACTTGCCCACTGTTGAGGAGGGCGCGATAGGGAGGCGATCTCAACCCAATTTGCGATCGACTGAGCCTGCTATGATTTCGTGATGTCGGGTGCAGTTGCTTTGTAGGGATAGAACCCAATGCCACAGCGAAAGTCGAACAACCTAACACCGACTCATGCGGAACTGCCAGCGCCAAGGGATCTGGTGGAAATTGCCTTTCGACGATCGCGGCAGCCGTTTAAGTTGGGGATTGGGGAATTGCAGGCTGCTTTAGAGGCGATCGCGATGACTTCGCTCTGTGGGGGTGTGGAGGAGGTCGAGGGGGTGCTGCGGCTGCTGTGGTGCCATTCGCGGCGGGATTGGGATATCTTTGCCGGGATCTGGCGGGAGGTGTGGGCTGAGGCAACACAGATGAAGCCGGATCGGGTCAGTCACAGCCAAGATGAAGCCCAGGATGTTTCTGAGCGAGAAGACCCGTCACAATCTAGCTCAGCCGAAACGCCACATCGCCATGAGGAGATCTCAGTTGTGCCGATCGCACCTGAGAGCAATCGCTTTGAGGCTTTGCCGGTGCAGGCTCCGCCGATTTTGGAGGGGGAGGAGGGGGCGCGGCGGAGTGATTTTCCGGTGACACGGCGATCGTTGTCCTATGGTTGGCGATCGTTGCGGCGGTTGCGGGCGGATGGGGTGAAGGATGTGGTGGATGTGGCGGCGACGATTCAGCAGGCGGCGCAGCAGGGGTTTTATTTGGCTCCGGTGTTTCGGCGGCGAGAGGTGAATCATGCCCGGTTGTTGCTGTTGATTGATCAGCAGGGTTCGATGGTGCCGTTTCATCGGTTTAGTCGCGATTTGGTGGAGACGGCGCGAGAAGATGGCACGATCGAGGAAGTGCAGGTTTATTATTTTCACAATGTTCCGCGTGAATATGTCTATGAGGATGAGCATTTGACGCAGCCGATCGAGTGGGCGCAGGTGTTGCAGGGGTGTGATGCGGAGACGAGTGTGATGATTGTGAGCGATGCGGGGGCGGCGCGGGGCAGTCGGCGCTTGACCAGGATTCGGGAGACGACGCAGTTTTTGGTGAAGTTGATGTCGCAGACGAGTTTGGTGGGTTGGCTGAATCCTTTGCCCCGATCGCGGTGGTCGCGCAGTGCGGCGGAAATTTTAGCCTATTCGGTGCGGATGGAGACTTTGGATCAAGACGGATTTAGTACGATGGTGCGAGAAGTGCGCGGTTTGCCGTTGGAATTTGGGGCGCGGGGGGAGCAAGCATGACGGAGGCATCGCAGCTAAATCAGGGTACAGAATTGAGCGATGCGGCATGGCAGGTCGATCGCTTTGTGCGGCGATTTGAGCGGGGCGATCGGGCTGAGCCGGGTTATCGGGAGCGGAGCGATCGGGCTGAGCCGGGTTATCGAGAGTTGGCGCGGTATGCGGCGATGCCGTTGGTGCTGACTCCGGAGCTATTGGGTTATTTGCGGGTGGAGTTTTTGCGGGGGCAGGTGGATTGGATTGCCGAGGCGGATTTGCTGCTGTCGGATTTGTGTCGTCCGGTGGGCTATGAGCAGTATGTGTTGCAGCCGGAGGTGCGCGCGCTATTGTTGGCGGAATTGGAGGCTGCGCATCCGGCGGATTTGGAGCGGGCGGCGACGGTGTTGATTCAATATTTGCGGCAGTTGGCGCGGACGAATCCGTATTTTGGGCCGAGGGAGCAACAGCCCCAGGCTTGGTCGGCGATGCTGTATATTGCGGCGGAGCGGCAGAAGGTGGCGGATGAGATTGCGGCGGAGTTTGAGCGGGTGGGCGCGGGCGTGGGGGAATGGGTGATGTCGAGTTCGGCGCGCCGAGAGATGAAGCATTTTGCCAAAATTGTGCAGGATTTGGCCCCGAGGTTGGGCGACCCGCATTTAGTCGCCTATGCACAACGGGTTACGCAAGTGCTGAAGGAACCACGATCGATCGCCCCGCAGGATTTGCATCGGATTTATCAGGTGGGCGATCGGGTTTTACCAGCATTGACCCAATTGATCGCGCCAGTGATGCCAACTGGTTTTCCAGGGTTTCCTCCTTTACAGCAATTTGATTTTGAGGTGTTGGAATTTGCGGAAGGACAGCCGCAAGTCACTCTGCCCAAGCCTTTGCAGCGCGTGCGCCATGAGTTTCACGTGGCGACGATCGTCTTTACCCAGAAAGTCCAGCCAAAACGACCTGAACTCTCGATTCAACGCACCTTTAGGCAAGACTGGCAGTATGTTGATACATTGCCGGACGATGTGAGCTTAGAGCTAGTGA
>JAYKGX010000355.1:0-9115 GCA_035285565.1 Synechococcales cyanobacterium | reverse complement strand
GCCCGCACATAGTCCTTGGCATATCCCCAATCCCGCTTAGCATCCAGGTTACCGAGATAGAGTTTCTTCTGATGCCCAGCCACAATCCGCGCCACTGCTCGGGTAATCTTGCGGGTCACAAAGGTCTCGCCTCGGCGGGGAGATTCATGATTAAACAGAATACCGTTGCAAGCAAACAGGTCATAGGACTCCCGATAGTTGACCGTCTGCCAGTGGGCGAACACCTTCGCGCAAGCATAGGGACTGCGGGGATAGAAGGGAGTGGTCTCCTTTTGGGGCACTTCTAGCACCTTACCAAACATTTCTGAAGAGCCTGCTTGGTAGAACCGAACTTCATTGCCAGTACGCTGTTGGTAATCGCGGACAGCCTCTAGTAGCCGGAGTGCGCCCATGCCCACACTGTCTGCTGTGTATTCAGGCGAATCAAAACTAACCCGCACGTGGGACTGAGCCCCTAGGTTATAAATTTCACTGGGTTCAACCTGCTCAATAATTCGACGGAGCATGGTGCCATCGGTTAAGTCCCCGTAGTGGAGAAATAGCCGCGCACCCTCGGAGTGAGGATCTTCATAAATGTGATCGATGCGATCGGTGTTGAAAGTAGAGGTTCGACGAATGACCCCATGAACTTCATATCCTTCTTCCAAGAGCAACTCGCTTAGGTAGGAGCCATCTTGTCCAGTAATACCTGTAATCAATGCACGCTTACGTTGCGTCATAGGTTTCAATTCCTTAAGCTGCTAGTCAGGTCGAGTAAATGGATCACCCTATCAAACACTCAGACTCTAATCTATCCGGGCAATCCCTAGTCTAATAAGCCCTAAGGCGATCGTTTCAATAAACATTTGTAAAGAAAGACGAGGCATTCATAAAGATTCAGCAGAAATAACCGAAAAAGCTCGTGTTTTCTGCTGCTCTTACAATTTGTCTATAGCTTAACCCTGAAACAATGCCATTACTTATCCCTGAGGTCAACAATTAAGACAGCCCCAGGGAATAAGTTTAGTAAGCTCCATTGTTTTTTGGGAAGAGAACCACGCGGATTGTTTTGAGAACGATCCACAGATCCATCCAAAAGCTGCGATGGGTGACGTAGTAAGCGTCCATCCTCACCCGTTGTGCATAGGGAATGTCATTGCGCCCGGAAACTTGCCAGAGTCCAGTTACACCAGGGCGGATCCATAAGACTTGATCGATGGTGTTACCGTAGCGGTAAAGTTCTTCTGGCACGAGGGGGCGAGGACCCACAACGCTCATATCTCCCATGAGGACGTTCCAGAACTGGGGAAACTCATCCAAGCTGGTGATGCGTAGCAACCTTCCAATCCAAGTAATGCGGGGATCGTATTTGAGTTTGAAGTTGGTTTCAAATTCCTCCTTTAGATGGGGTGAGGCTGCCAACAGCTCGGCAAGGTGGCGATCGGCATCCACAACCATGGTCCGAAATTTGATGCAACCAAATCGGCGATGATTGATTCCCACTCGTTCTTGAATATAGAAAACAGGACCTTCTGAGCTAGCGGCAACGAGTAAAGCCAGCAAAAGATAGAGGGGAGAAAAAATAATTAATACAGAAAGAGAAAAAACAATATCAAAGAGGCGCTTAACGATCGTCCGATCCAACAGACCTAACGATCGCGATCCTCGCCGCCGAGCAAAGATTCGCAAAACCCGCCCAATCACCACTTGGCTATTGGCAGTCATAGTTCACCTTCCACACACACCACACACACACCACGCTACACAAACGTAGCCAGACAAACGTAGCCAGACAAACGTAGCCAGACAAACGTAGCCAGACAAACGTAGCTCTATAGACTCAGTCAGATCAAACGAGCTACACCCAATTAGCTACAGGGAAGCGATCGATTCGTCCAGAAACTTCGGAAACCTAACTGCATCGAATCGAATTTTGCAACGCTTCTTAGCAATTCCTCACGTTAGCCTCGATCATACGCTTGATAGACGCATCTGGATAGAACTTTGTGCCTGAAATCTTGATGCCTGATGATCTCATGCCTGCAATCTGGACCCCTGAAATCCTGCCTGACGGAATTGGTCATAGCTCGTTTCCACGAATTGCAAATAGCGATCGCGAAACACCTGAGGATGAAAGGCCCAGGCATGGGCACGAACGACCTCCGCATCCACAAGCTTCTGGTGCTGTTCAAATTCTTCAACGGCTGCCACAAGCGCCTCCACAGTTTGTTCTGGGAACAAAATACCAGTTCCAGCCACCCCAAACTGTCGCAAATCTTTCACCGTTTCCCCAGTTCCACCTCTTCCGAGGGCGATCGCTGGGGTTCCGCAGGCTTGGGCTTCCACGGGTGCAATGCCAAAATCTTCATAGGCCGCGTAGACAAACGCCTTGGCATGAGTCATATATTTTTCTACCACTTCGTTAGACTGCCAGCCCAGCAGTTGCACATTGGGTTTCGCTTGTTCCCGGAGGGCATTTAAATCAGGTCCCTCACCAATCACCACTAAGGGTCGCCCTAGCTGATTAAAGGCTCGAACGATCAAGTCAATCTTCTTATAGCTGACCAGCCGCGATACGGTTAGGTAAAAATCGGTTTTTTGGTGGGAAAAAGGGAAGCGATCGACAGCGACGGGGGGATAGATCACTTCTGCAGGTCGCCGATAGCAACGCCAGATCCGTCTTGCGGTGGTTCGGGAATTGGCGATAAAGTAGTCCACTCGATTAGCCGCCACCACATCCCACAGGCGTAACCGATGCAGAAGATACCGGGTCAGCGCGCCTGCCAAGCCCCGTCCGGCTCGACTGCGTTCGAGATAGTCCAAGGTCAAATCCCAGGCATAACGCATCGGCGCATGGCAGTAGCAGAGATGAAGCTGATCTGCTGCCGTAAGCACCCCTTTTGCCACCGCATGGGAAGAGGAAAGAATAATGTCATACCCGCGCAGGTCTAGTTGTTCGATCGCCAAGGGTAAGAGGGGTAAATATTTCTGTATCCCATTACGCGCCCCTGGCAAATGTTGCAGAAAAGTATGTCCAATTTGTCTTCCGTAGAGATAACTTTTGGGATTACTCGATTCAAAGTCGATGAGGGCGTAGAGATCGGCATCGAGATGCTGCAAAATTTCCTGCACCACCAGTTCTGATCCCCCCGTGGCTTTGGGAGTCAACCATTCATGAACCAGGGCGTAGGTGGGCATAGCGGCAAACAGTTCAATGGGACAGGGCATTGCGCATCTAACAGCCTACAAGGAAATGACTCTTGCCCCAATAAAAAACCAGCCCCTCGGACTGGCTCTTCAGATATCTGGATTGAACAGATACCTCACTAACTGTTGTCGTCTCACAGGAGAAAATTCTTCGGTAAAAAGATTAGTGTTGCGTTCCCAACCGCTCAACTAAGTTACCTAGATTCAGATACTTAGATTTAACTCTCCAGCTTGGGTGCTCTAGATAAGCTGCTTAGAAATGACTGCTTAAAGGAATCATGGCTAAACTACATCTCTAGAAACTTGCACCGACTAGAAGTTTGGCACCTAGAGTATTTATTCCTATTGACTCTAAAATTGTAACAGGACATACGAAATTTTTTGCAATAAATATTTACGAAATTGCGAAATCTTCATTGAATCTGGGCCCGCTGTGGGTTTCCCCAAATCACCGTCTCTTGCCGATAGATCACGGTTCCAGGGGGTGATCCCTTGGGTTTGAAGACCCATTTAGGCTGGGTATAAATGACAGGAACCTGTTCACTCTGGCGGGCTTGGCTATAGTAAGCGGTTAAATCCGCCGTAAACTGTAAATCGGCTTCATCTGCAACGGATCCAGCAGGAATGCGGAGTAAGCTATGGCTGCCAGGGATTTCCTGGGTGTGGAACCAGAGATCATAGTCACTGGCGGTGCGAAAGGTGAGGTGGTCATTTTGGCGATTATTGCGTCCGATTAATAGCTCAAAGCCACTGGGGGTTTGAAATCGGATGGGCTGACTGGCTGGACTGCTGGGCAAGACTCCTTTGCGAGGTTTTGCAGAGCTGAAGGGATCGCTACAATACCCTTGTTGGATTAACTCTTCACGAATTTCGCCGATCGCCCCTAGATCAGCCTGAGTCTGGTAGTGATCGATTTGTTGTAGGGCAGTTGCCACTTGTTCCAGATAGGTGATTTCGCTTTGCACCGCTTGGAGTAAGGGAGCGATCGCATCCTTTGCGCGCTTTAGCTTTTGGTGTTGTTTGTAGAGTCCCTGGGCATTTTGCACTGCATTTTTCTCTGGACTTAAGGGAATTGTCAGGAGTTGCCCCGTCTCAAAGTCGGTGAGCTGGATGGAGTTCATGCCCACTTGCCAATCTTGCAGATGTGCCATGAGCAGATCCGCTTGTTGCCGATAGAGATCTGCCCGATCGCTCGCGGTCAGCCGTTCTAGGAAGCCATCCCGTTTGGTGCGCAATTTGGTGAGGCAAGCCTGAACTCTCTGTTGCAGTTGATGCCGCAGTTGGGCGAATTCCTGTTGGTTTAAGTGATCCCCGTAATAGCGATCGAGCAGTTGTTGAACCGTTAAGGTTGGCTCTAGTCGATCGCTCAGTTGGGGCGGGGAAGCTTTGCCTAACACAAGGTAGCCCTGACCTGTGAAGCTGGGTTGAAAGGTGCCGTCTGCGAGCTGCTGTAGCCAGGTTTGCCACTGCTGAAACAGAACTTGCCACTGGGGGAGCGCGATCGCCTCGGTGCGAATTTCCCAATCCAAGCCAGCCGCCTGTAGCCACTCTGTCACCAATGCCGAACTCAACCCCCGATAGGTACTCAACAAGGCTTTACGCAAGCGATCGGGCACTAGGGTCAGGCGATCGTGCCAGCGCTGGAAGGATTCTTCTAAACTAGGGCTGATCTGGGTTTGGCTGGGGGGTGCCTCGTAGCGATCGCCCGTCTGGATGGGACGCAGGCTAGACTGCTGACGGCTGACTTGGTGGGCAGCACTAATAATCTCTTGTTGTGAATTAACCAAAATGACATTGCTGTACTGTCCCATAATCTCGACGTAGAGATGACCCAGACTCTCATCTCCCGGTCGGCGGGCAAACTGGAGGTCTACCACCCGTTCCCAGGGCGACAGCAAACACAAATCCACCAGGGCTAAGCCACTAAATTGGTGCCAAATTTGCTGGCTGAAGGTGAAGGTATCAGGCTGCTTGGGGGGAGCTTCAGAAATGTGAAGACGAGCAGCTTGAGGATGCCACGAGATCAGGAGCCAGCAGCGACCTTGTAGGGTGCGTAGGGCTAGATAGAGGGTGAAGCGATCGCGCTGAAACACTTGCTCTAAACGCGCAGGAAGCCAAGCCTGACGCAACTCTTGGCAAACAGCAGTCAAAGTTGTGAAATCTAGCGGTTGCATAGGCTACAAACTGAAAACAGGTGAAACTTCACAAGATCTTGATATTTTTATGGCAATTCTTAGGGGAGAGAGATCTTTTTCAAGAGATCTTGTTAGGAGCAGAAAGCGTATTTCTTTGAGGATTCTTTCGGTTTTCTGAGAGATTTCTCAGGAAGAATTAAGAATTTCTCCGCTATGCTAGAGATCCCCCAACTCACGGTTAAGCGCCTCGTCCAATTTTCCTATGTCGTGATAAAACTCCCCAAGGACGAGCGTCAGTCATCAATTTTTAAGAAGTTGATGATTGGTCAAAATCAGGAGAATTCTTATCAAAACCTCACTCCTATTCTTGCTAGCGATGGTACATCCCGCTTGCACTTCTATGGAGTGCATGTTTATTTTGTGATGCTCATAGTCTATTTTCACACCTCAGTCGTCCCTAGTCTCTGCTAGTTAGATGGAATGGGATGTCAAACTAGATTCCCTGTTGTCTGAGGGCTGTCGGCAATCTGCACCAGGTTGATCCACCTATTAGCCCTCACCTGACTAGGTTCATTTCCCAGCTTCCATGATGAGGATCAATAGCTAAAATCTATCTAGTCAATTGCTTTTGCTCTATTATCCTTTCCTTCTAAAACTTCGCTGTTGCCTGCTGCTCTATGATGGAAATCAAACTGATTAATATTGGGTTCGGGAATATTGTTTCTGCAAATCGAGTGATTGCAATTGTCAGTCCAGAGTCAGCCCCAATCAAACGCATTATCAGTGATGCCCGTGAACGTGCAGAACTCATTGATGCCACCTATGGTCGTCGCACCCGAGCTGTGATTATTACTGACTCTGGGCATGTGGTGTTGTCTGCGATCCAACCCGAAACCGTGGCAAACCGCTTTGTCAATGCCAAGGATGCTAACAACGGAGACTAAGCCAAGAGGATTTCGGCGTGAGGGTGGTCTAATAAACTTGTTCTGGTAGTTTGTTGAGATAACTTGTTATGTAGGTCAGTGCTGTCAGCACCAGTCCCCCTAACAACAGAGATTAAGGCATTTCAAGAAACTCAGTCTTTTCGCTGAGGGCTTCTCTGTGATTGCTGCTTTGTCCGATCGCGCGATCTGGTTGGTTTTGACTTCTGAGTTGTGGTGGATCTGGCTTCCCCCCGTGATTTGAGCAGTGTTTCTTTTTTAGGGAGCCTGGTCAGTTTTAGTATGGCTGATGCAAGTCTGAAGTCTCTTCCTGATCCTCTCCTCTAAAGGGTGGAGGAAATTTTATTGTGGGAAAACTCAACTAAAAGCGAAATCCCGATTCTGCGATCGCAAGAGTTTGAGTTAATCTCAAGGTAGCTATACCGATCCATCTTCCGGGGAAGTTGCGGATAAACCCAATCCAGCATCATTGAGGTGATCTATTAAGCTAATTTTTAGTTGTCAGATGGTGACCTCCGATCGGAAGATGGGGAACACATTCGTGTTACTTGCATTACCCACATTTTGAGGCAGAGGCATCATGGGCAGAGGTCGGTTAATTG
The DNA here is from genome assembly GCA_035285565.1 of Synechococcales cyanobacterium. Classification (GTDB taxonomy): domain Bacteria; phylum Cyanobacteriota; class Cyanobacteriia; order Leptolyngbyales; family Leptolyngbyaceae; genus JAYKGX01. The sequence goes on along the minus strand of JAYKGX010000355.1, from coordinate 2,251 downwards.
TCTTAACAGGTCCCAGCGGTGTTGGCAAAGGCACCCTTCTCAAGGCACTTTTGCTGAAACATCCAGAGCTTCAAGTTTCTCTCTCAGCGACGACACGATCGCCCCGTCCTGGCGAACTTCATGGTGTGAATTATTATTTTCTTTCTCGTCCAGAATTTGAGCGCATGGTGGCGCAGGGTGAGTTTTTAGAATGGGCAGAGTTTGCTGGCAATTGTTATGGTACCCCCCGCAAAGTGGTGGAGGAAAAGCTAGCGAAAGGTGAGCAGATCATTCTGGAAATTGAGCTGGAAGGCGCTAGACAGGTCAGGAAAACATTTCCTTCGGCTTATAAGATTTTCATCATGCCTCCCTCTCTGGCAGCCTTGGAAGCTCGCATTCGAGGGCGAGCACAGGATTCTGAAGAGGCGATCGCCCGTCGGCTTGAGCGAGCGAGGGCTGAAATTGCTGCATCTCCAGAATTTGATGTGCAGATTTTAAATGATGATTTTGAGGAAGCTGTGAGGAAACTAGAAGCAGAGTTAGTGCCCCTGCCTGTATAGCGCTGGCTGAAGAACTGGGAAGCGTCATGGTGTGAGTCTGAAGAAGAACATTTCCCACAAGGAGGCGATCGCTGCCTATCCTAGAAGAAAAGTTCGTTCGCATCTAAATCAACATGTCTTGGATCCGCAAACTTATTTCAGTTATGCTGATGGGCGTTTGGCTTTGGCTAGGTATCCCAGGCTTAGCAGAAGCAACTCCGCTCTCCACGAGTTCTACGACCTCTACTAGCTCGACTAGCACCCGTTCTACCCAGGCTCCCCCTTCTGCATCGGTTCGCTCTATTCAACCTTATCTCGATCGGGTTCTGCAGAATGTCACGGAGTTTACCTTGGAGAATGGGGCGAAATTTATCGTTCTAGAGCGCCATCAAGCTCCGGTGGTTTCGTTTTTGACCTATGCCGATGTAGGGGGAGCCGACGAAGAGACAGGTAAAACGGGGATTTCCCACTTCCTAGAGCACCTCGCCTTTAAAGGAACCCAACGGATCGGCACGGCTGACTATGCCCAGGAAAAAATCCTCTTCCAAGAAGAAGATCGACTCTGGGCTGAGATTCAGCAGGCTCAAAAAGCGGGAGACTCTCAAGCTGTGAAGAGCCTGCAGGCGCAATTTGACCAGGTGGAAGCCCAGGCAGGGCTGCTGGTGGAGCAGAATGAATTTAGTCAGATTGTGGATCAAGCAGGGGGAGTTGGTTTGAATGCCAATACCTCTGCCGAAGCGACCCGATATTTCTTTAGCTTTCCTGCCAATCAACTGGAACTGTGGATGTCGTTGGAGTCGGAACGGTTTTTAGAGCCAGTTTTCCGGGAGTTTTACAAAGAAAAGGCGGTGATTCTGGAAGAGCGGCGATTGCGGACAGATAATTCTCCCATTGGCAAGTTAGTCGAAGAGTTTCTCTTGACAGCTTTTACAAAGCATCCTTACCGTAATCCGGTCGTTGGCTTTGAGCAAGATATTCGGAATTTGAGCCGTCAGGATCTCTACGATTTCTTCCAAAAACATTACTATGCCGCAAATTTGACCTTTGCGATCGTTGGAGATGTGGATCCTGCTGAGGTGAAGCGGATGGCACAGATTTATTTTGGGCGCTTTCCAAAACGGACAAAGGAAATCCCTCAGTTACCCGTGGAACCCCCTCAAACTGCCCCGCGTGAAGTGAAAGTCGAATTTCCCTCCCAACCCATTTATCTAGAAGGCTATCATCGTCCTGCCTTGAAAGATCCTGATAATGTGGTGTATGACGCGATCGCCAGTTTACTCAGTGACGGTCGCACCTCTCGCCTCTATAAGTCCTTGGTGGTGGATCAGCGCATTGCCCTCAGCGTAGAAGGCTTTAACGGTTTTCCAGGGTTTAAATATCCCAACCTGATCATGTTCTATGCCTTGACGGCACCGGGAAAAACGATCGAGGCAGTTCAAACCGCGTTGCAGGCTGAAATTGAACGGTTGAAGCAGGAACCTGTTTCCCAAGTTGATCTCGATCGGATTAAAACCCAGGCGCGGGCAGCATTGTTGCGATCGTTGCGATCGAATATGGGCATGGCGCAGGCGTTGCTGGAATATGAGGTGAAAATGGGTTCTTGGCGCAATTTATTTCAACAGGTCGATGCGATCGCGGCTATTACGCCAGGTGATATTCAACGGGTGGCACGGAAAACCTTTACGCCGGAAAATCGAACGATCGGACGATTGTTGCCAAAACCCACATCTTAA
>JAYKGX010000354.1:0-10160 GCA_035285565.1 Synechococcales cyanobacterium | reverse complement strand
GGTTTCAGCGATCGCCGATCTTCCACAGGCACCAATCCTGCATCACTCAACAATTGTTGTCCTTCTTGGGTGCGCAAGAGTTCGGCAAATTTCTTACCCGGAGCTGATCGCTGATTATCTTTGGGATAGACTACAGCAATGGGATAGGCAAGGGGATAACGACGATCGCGAAACAGTTTAGCATCAGCTTTATATTCACCTTTACGATCGCAAATATCTATATCCGGAGTAATTGATTTACCATCTTCCATAATCCAAGGTTGAATGGCGGCTTCCTGACGACGACTGGCGATTGCCAACGGATAGACCGAACATTGACCTTTAATTTGACTCAGCGTACTAATGGCAATTCTCCCCGCTGCATTATTGGTGCGATCGCCCTGCTCAAAGTCTTCAATCACCGATCGCAACATAGCAATTGTCGCTTCCTGGCGAATGGGAGAAAAGGTAATAAAACTATCCTGGGCAGGCATTAAATCCACTAAACGGCGAGGGCGAATAATCCGAGATTCAAACACCGCCACCGCCTCTGGGTTATCGGAAATCGATCGCAAAATGGGTAAATCTGGCAACCCCGATCGCACATTAGACCAACGTAAATCTTGACTCTCTTCTACCCCAGCCGTAAAAATGCGATTCACCTGTGCCACATTCAACTGCCCCTGCAACCGTTGAGGTAACCCATTTTCCCGTTTGGCATAGCTAAAGGGCACCACCACCGCCAACCCATCATGGGCAATCTCCCGCGCTACCAGATCCGTGGGTAAATCCTGCAATAAAGGCACCACCGCAAAATCCACCTGCTGCGATCGCACCCGTTCTAAGGCAAGATCGATCGACGGAACCGCTTGCGATTCTAGTTTTAATTTGGGCTGAGCGGTTTGCAATGCACCGTTGAGAGATTGTCCCCAGGCTAATAAATGGGATTGCCGCAACACATAGTCCCAACTGCCCTTATCCACCGTGGCATACCGAAATGTTCCCACAGGCACCGCTTTAACTTCTTTGAGGCAACAACTGACCGGTTCACCTCGACTTTGGGCGACCTTGGTTTGTCTGCCCAATAACCACACCGCCATCCCGCCGAGGATCGCCAGGGCTGCTAAAATGCCTAACCAATGAATCTGGGGGATTAAACGGGATTTTTTGGTGGCTGCCTGTTGTTCAATGCGATCGAACTGAACCGATTTGGCATAGAGGGGTGGCAGGTTTAACAGGGCTTGGCGGGCTTCGGCGGCGCTAGCAAAGGGAGCCACTAATCCCAGCAAACGACGGAGCAACTGGTCTAAGTCCCCATCCTGCTGCGACCATGCCACTTTTCGCCAGTCCGTCGGCAGTTCCGTTTGTCCGGTCAGCATTGCCCAACCAATTCGTCCCACCGCTTGCAAATCCTGCTGGATGCGATCGCTAGAATCCGCCTGAACTGAAGGCAGCGCCACTTGCATCGGCGTGGTAAATAATCGTTCCCATAATAATAGGTCGGTTAGATAGTAAAAAACTTGTCCAGCTTCTTCTTGTCGCAAAACGGTCTTCAAATTGAGATTGCCATGAATGAATCCCGCTTGCACTTGCCCGGATTGAAATACAAATTTTTGACAATGTAGGAAATCTAACGTTTGTAAGAGTTGCCCGATCGCCTGACGCACGAGATAGACAGATTGCCCCCCGGATTGTTGTAGGTGCTGATGCAGGGTCGGCGCGCCAGCATTGCGATCGGTGACCAGATAGGCTCGATAAAAATGACGATCGCCCACGGCCTCGGGCTGGCTATCCTGGATCGCATCCTGAATGCGCGGCACCCGAAAATCATTGATCCGCCCATCGGGCAACGTCAGCCAACATTGATCAGCAAACTGCTGCAACCGCCGCCAGATTTCTTGATCTTGAAACCGAGGATCCTTAAATAGGCTATCCCTTTGCTGAGTTTGATGGGCAACAAATTCATAGACTTTAATGACCACAGGCTTTCTGGATGCCGGATGGGTGCCTTCAAACAGGAGTCCGCGCCCCCGTTGGGCAACAAATCGATCCAATTGATAAATGCCATGCAGTCCCCCAATCTTTTTCCCGCGTAGGGTTGTTGGATCAAGGGCGATCGGGATTTCCTCGGGTGCAACTGGCTCTGGTGGCAGGGCGATCGCTTCTTCTGGTTGGTCTGGAAACAGCTCGGGGCGCAATTCTTCCAGGACATTTTTCAGCCAAGCATAGCGATAGAGAAAGTTGAACCGCTCCAACCGCAAATGGATCGGGTTACGCCGCAGATAGCTCCGTAGCAGAATTTCAGTAATTTTGATCATCCGAACCCTCCCCACGCCAGTTGCCTCAGCTTCAAACCGAGTATAGAAGGGTGGCTTCTGACTCAACAGCTAACTTTAGTTAGGGGGTAGGGGTGGCTTTGTAAATTTCTTAAAGTTCGTCATCCGTATAATTGATGACATTACCACCTGGTAAAACGACCCAAACGGGTAAGACTCAGCAAAATTTCTCTTTCTAATTAAATTTTAAAAGTCAAATTTTAGGAATCCTGAAGTTCACGTATGAAAATATGCTGATTCTGCTCAAAAGAAAACAAGTTGAATGCAGTAAATCTTTTATAAATCAGTACTTGCACTGAAGTGACTCACAAAATTTAGGGATACATAGTCCTATAACAATACGTAAGTGGTTGTGCTTCTATGTCCTCTAATTGGAATACCGTAGCTCTCCTACAAATTGGAGATCAGGCACTCTCTTTAGGTCAAATTCTGCAATATTATCAACTATCGGGAAAATTACTGCCCTGGATTCGGGATATTGTTGAACAACATATTTTATTTCAAGAACTTCAACGTCGTTCTGAGTTAAGCCTTTCGGCAGCAGAGGTTGAACAGATCATCCTCAACTTCCGGGTGAACCAGAATTTGACCGATGCAACCGCGTTTCAATCCTGGTTACAGCAGCAGGGCATGACCTATGAACTCTTCCAAGCACGGTTAATCTTCTCGCAACAACTGGCAAAACTCAAAACTCAAATCACGGAAGCAGAATTACAACCCACCTGTGAGACACAGAAACCCTTGTTGGATCAGGTGGAAGTCCTAGGAGCCGTAGTCAGCGATCGATCGCTGGCTGAGCAGTTGAAATCTGAAGTTCATCACGCCTATCCCCTCGATCGCGTTGCACAAGACTATGCTCAACGTCAGCCAGAACAAGTCACCTTTCTGCACCGCACGTTTCGCTACGGACAATTACCCACAGAAGTCCGAGACACCCTGCGATCGGCTCAACCAGGATGGCTGCTTGACCCCTTGGAACTGGAAGGAAAATGGTGCGTGTTGCGGATTGAACGGCAAACTGAGGCTGTTTTAGATGAGGCAATGCAGCAAATCCTGCGCAATCAGATCTTCCAACAATGGCTCAATCAGCAGGTACAAAATCTGACAGTGAATTTAACGGTGCCCCAAGCAGCAGCGCAGCCATCAGATTCTGCATTAGGTTCTGAATCTACTCCTGAGTCTGAAGCGATCGTAGCTCTGGCTGCTTAGCCTTCTATCTTGCCCTAGATTGTTATGCTCTACTTGGGTCAGACAGCGTGTCCTTGGGATGCGATGTCTTTTTGTGAATCCACCCTGTTGTGACGATGACCTACCCGCCCACCTTCCTCTGATACAAGGAGACACTTCGTGGATCTCAACCGTGTAAACCAGGCTTCTCTAGCGACTAACAACAGTGCTCTCAATCTACAAGCCTCTCCTCCCTCCCTGCTGACAACCACCGCTGCACCGATCAGATGGGGAAGGGCAAGTTCTCTTTTGTTTGTGGATACGCGGGTCAGTGACTATCAATCGTTGATTGCAGGAGTTCAGGCGGGCACGGAAGTTCATCTCCTCAATCCTCTGGAAGATGCGATCGCTCAAATCACGAATACCCTCCTGGGGCGAGAAGGCATTGAATCCCTACAAATTCTCTCCCACGGGGCAGAAGGTGGGCTACTGCTGGGGAATACCTGGGTCGATCAAGCTAAGTTGCAGCAAAGTGCCGATCAATTAGCAAGCTGGGCAGCCGCATTGACCGAAGAAGCCGATATTCTGATCTACGGCTGTGACGTGGCTTCCGGTGAGATGGGGCAGGCATTTGTGCAAATTCTCAGTCAGTTGACGCAGGCTGATGTGGCAGCTTCCCAAGATTTAACGGGTCATGCGGCGCTGGGGGGAGACTGGGAACTGGAAGTTCAAACCGGGGCGATCGGCGCACAGCTCGCGTTCCAAGCCGATGTTTTAAATGCCTACCAATCGGTTTTCATCACCTATTCCAGCAACCAAACCTTGAGCAATACAACGCTCAATGAAAACGTGACGATCGCTGGGGATATCACGCTGACGGTGAATGGGAATTTCACGATCGGCAATGGATTCACGCTTGCAGGTAATGGCGGTGCTCCAGATAGTCTGACGATTAAATCCACCGGAACCGTCAGCCTGGGGACGAATTTGAGAGCGCTCGGTTTGGAAAAGCTGACGATCGAAGCCAAAAATATTACCTTGCTGGATGGAGTGGAGATTAATCTGACGAGCGATCTGAACTTCAGCGTCCAAGATACCAACCTCAATATTCCCATTATTGATATTTCTGGCAGTAGTACATCAGCCACAATCACGATCGGCAAAAATGTCAAACTCAATGCAGGTGGAATTACCCTTTCTGCCAAAGCAGCCGATGAAAGCCTTCTCGATTCAGTCAATAAATATGTGGCGGGCACGATCGTCAAGCCCTTGCTGGAATATGGAGAAGCGATCGCCGCACTCCCTGTGGGGTTAGTCATTCGCAAGTCCACCGCCAATATTACGATCGGCGACAACACGCAATTGACGACCGCTGGGGATGTGGAGATTACGAGCAATGCCGTTGCGGATGCCACTTCCAAAGTTCTCAGTCGCTATTTCAGCCTAGGGTGGAGTGATGCAACCGCCTCAGCCATTACCCAAATTGGGCAAGGGGTGATGATTAATGCCCAGGGAGATGTCAATATTGCGGCAGATGCTTCGGCAACCGCAGATATGACCACCCGCACCGTCAAGGATTTGGGGGTTGGGCCTAATGACAATAGTGGAATTGCTGTTTCCTTGGCGTTAGCCAATGCGGATCTGACTTCTAAAGCAACGATCGCCCAGGGTGCCAAGATCATAGCGGGTGGCAACGCCAATATTACCGCCAATGGTAAAGTTGAACGATCTGCCAGTGCCGAAGCGGGGGCCTATCAGGATGGTCGTGTGGGCATTTCAGCAGGCTTAGGCTTTACCAAGTCGGATGTGCAAGCGGTGGTGAATGGTGAAGTCACCTCTGCTACAACTGTGCAGCAAGTCTTTAATCCTGCTACGGCGGTCAACGACAGTAATGACACGATTACGATCGCCAACCATGGGTTTAAACAAGGACAAGCGATCGTCTATAGCAAAGGCGAAAATAGCTCAAACCTAGGTGGGTTGGAAGATGGCACCACCTATTTCGTCATCAAAGTGAATGACAATACCATCAAGCTAGCAGAATCGGCTTCTGATGTAGAAGAAAATAAAGCGATTGACCTGAAAAAATCAGGTGTAACGGGAACCGCCCACGAACTCAAAAATCCAGGGATCCGCGTTATTGCCAAACTAGAGAGTGAAGACAAAGCTGATGCCACCTCTGGGGTTGGGGGAGAAGTTTCACTGGATGATAAAATTTCCAAGCCGGAAGTGAGCATGGGGGCTATCTTTGATGCCCTGACGAAAAATAATGCCCAGACGAATTCAGGAGCCGGAGGGAGTGGTGCAGCGCCCAATTTTGCTGTCGCTGCCGCTGTTGCCTTTTCCAAGGTTGCGAACAATGTGGTTGCCACCGTTGGCAGTACTGGTGTGTTGAAATCGGCCGCCGATCTCTATGTCCAAGCCAATATTGAAAATAAGGTTCAAACCGCTTCCGAATCCTCCTCAGAAACGGCTGAAGGAGCTTCTGCCAATGCTAATGCTGCCAGTGCTGCAGTGATCGTTGGACTCTATAGCAATACCGCCTTAGCCACGATCGGCGATGGAGCTACAATTGATGCTAGTAATACAACTTCGATCGCTTCAGAAATTAACTATCCATTTTTAACAGATTTCAAGAAAATTCTAGCTGATGTTCCTGGAAACGTTCTCAAATCATTAGATGACAAGCTGAAGGAAGATGGCTTGTTCGGCTTTACAGATGACTATCTAGATGGAACCTTAGGGATTAAAACGAACCTATTCAACTCCTGGGCGAAGAGCGTTGCCAAGGGGAAAAATCTGAGTCTGGCGGGGTCAATTAATTACCAGCAATTTACCAGCAATTCCCAGGCAACCATTGGCACGAATGCATTGGTGAACCAAGATGTGGCTTACCACTCCAATGATCAAACCGTGTCCGTGGAAGCCAAGACGGATGTGAATCAGATTAACCTGACCGGGATCTTTGACTTTGAACTGTCCTTAGATAAATTGAAGGATCTGTTTAAGACAAATGAGCCGCCAAAACCTGCTGGAGATGATACCAGTAAAGGAGGCATTGGTGGATCGCTGTTCTTGATGTTTAACAACAATACGACGATCGCTAAGGTCAACAGTAGTGCCAAGATTCGGACGGGTTCCGAGGGTAGTTTAGACATCACGGCGAAATCTAACAATATTGACATTAACTTTGCCCAAGCCGGAGCGAATGGCGGTAAGTTTTCGGTGGGGGGAACTTTTGCCTACACCAGCCAAACCAGCCAGACGATCGCCCAACTCGCCAGTGGCGTGACCGTGAACAGTGGCACCCTCAATCTGACGGCTGATGATGAAACCACCAGGGTTAACCTAGTCGGTGGGGTTGCCAAAGGCAATAACATTGGGGTCGGCATGTCCGTCTCAATTCACCAGATGGATCGCACGGTGGATGCTTTGCTTGGCAACCAAACGGGGGCAGCCGGACTCGGTACTGACATTCAAACCGGGGATATTGGCATTAATGCAAAAGGTCGCGGTGGTCTCTGGTCCTTCTCGCTTGCCGCCGCCGCTGTTTCCAAAGATCCCAAACAAGCCCCCACCAGTACTGCCACTCAGGAACCACCTGCGCAACCGGATGCTGCTTCTGACGATCCCCTGGATGGTGTTTCTCTCCCAACTTTGTTCGGTGAAATGACTCCTGAAAGTCCAACACCGGGAAATAACGCTGCTAATACTTCTAACGATAAAGGCAATCAAGGTAAAACCGGAATTGGGATTGCTGGCGATGTGGCAATTAATTTGGCAACCGATCGCGTGCGAGCCTTTATCAATGATGCTGGGAGCATTAAAGGGGAAAAACTGACTCTGGAAGCCATCAATAGCACTGAAATGCGGGTGGCATCCGGCTCTGCAGCATTTGTGGCAACTGATCCCAGTAAGAAATCCCTTGGTATCGCTGGTTCCTTTAGTCTGAATAACCTGACTGGTACTACTAGCGCCTTTATTGCTGGCACCGCAACTTCTGGGAAAAAATTAGACTTAGAAGCCAATCAAATTTCCATCAAAGCCGCCCACACGGGGGATATTATTGCGCTGTCTGCCAGTGGTTCTGGTGCGCCGGGTAAAGATGGGATTGCCATAGCCGGCTCGGTTTCTATCAACCGCATTAGCAGTTCCACCCAAGCTTATATGGATGGGGTGCGGGCAGCCGTAGCGGGGACAATGCTGATAGAAGCAAAAGATACCTCGAAAATCTTTGCGATCGGTGGGGCAGTGGGCTTTGGCGGCAAGGCTGGGTTTGGGGCAGGGGTGGCAGTTAATCTGATCAACAACACCATCAAAGCAAATCTGAACAACTCCACGCTCCAGCAAGGTCAAGGCTTAACGATCAATGCGCTGAACGAGGGCAGTATTAAGGCGATTACGGCTTCCCTGGGGATTGCTCCGAATCAAGGTGGCATTGGGGGGGCTGGAACGGTTTCTGTGAATAACATTACGCTGACCACAGAAGCCTCGATTACGGGCAGCACTCGCACCACTACGGCAACCACAGCAACAGACGCGATCGCTCTCCTAGCTAAAAATACGGCGAGCATTCAAGCCTTGGCGGGAGCAGTTGGATTTGGCAATACTGCTGGTTTTGGGGCAGCCGTTAGCTATGGCGGCATTACAAACGATACCAAAGCCTTCATCAGTAATTCCAATGTGACTGCGATCGCTGGCGTAGATGTAACAGCGGAATCTAGGGCAACGATTCAATCCATCACGCTGGGAGTTGGCGGTGGCAAGGATATCGGTTTGGGTGGCTCGGTCGCCATCAATTTAATCCGAGGTGGAACCCGTGCCTACATCAACAGCAGCACCACTCTGACGGCAGGCGGACAGATTAATCTGAAAGCCAAAGATGAGAGCACCATTGAAGGAATTTCCGGTGGGGTTGCTGGCACACCCACTAACGCTGCGGTCGGGGCTGCCGTTTCCGTCAATGACATTTCCACCACCACCACCAGCTATATCGAGCAGTCTACGGTAACCTCGCAAAATGCAGGCGTGAGTTCCTGGGCAGAGGGGCGCTCTACCATCAAGACGATTACCGTTGGCGGTGCGGGTGCTGGAAAGTTGGCGATCGGCGGTTCAGTGTCCGTTAACTTGATCCGCAGTACGGTAGATAGTCACATTGGCAATGGCGCAACGGTGAATGCTGCTCAAACGGTGGAAGTGAAAGCGATCGAAGCTTCCACGCTAGAAGCCGCAGGGGGAGCCTTGGCAGGCGCTGGTACGGCAGCAGTGGCGGGTACATTGGTTGTGAATGATATTGATAATGACATCACAGCCAAGATTGCCAATGCGACCGTAACTTCCACCCAAGGGAGCGTAATTGTTTCTGCTGACTCTCAGGACTCCGTGCAGACGATCGCGGTGGGAGGGTCGATCGGCGGCAAAGTAGGTGTGGCGGGATCGGTCGCGATTAGCATGATGGGGAATACCGTCACGGCGGAAATTAGCAACTCAACGGTGACCGCAGATGATAATGTGCTGGTTCTGGCGAATTCTCAAAACATGATCAATTTCTACAGTGGGACTCTCTCTGTTGGCGGTGCAGCAGGGGTTGGGGGGAGTGCGAACGTCAATACAGTTGCGAATGAAACGAAAGCTGCCATCACGGGTAATGCAAGCGTGACTGCCAAAGGCAATGCCACCGCCAGTATTCCGAAAGCAGATGCCAGCGGTCAGACTGAGCTAATGCAAGGCGTGGCAGTGGTTGCAACCAGTCGTGAAGAGATCAATCTCTATACTGCCAATATTGCCGGAGGGGGTAAAGCAGGAGTCGCGGGAACGGCTTCCGTCAATGTGATTGAAAGTAAAACGATCGCGGCGATCGAGGGTGCTTCGATCAATGCCGATAACACAGGTGCCAATCTGAATCAGGGCATCAAAGTGAAAGCCTTCAATTTCACGGATGTGGAGGTCAAAGCTGGAACTGCTGCTGTGGGTGGAGCTGCTGGGGTGGGTGCCACCGTTGATGTGAGCGTGATTGGTACGACGACCCAAGCCTTTATCAAGAATGCACCGATCGTCAATGCCAACCAGGGCGGAGTCGAAGTTTCCTCCTTTAGCCGCGAGACCTTTAGCTCCATGGTGGCAAGTGGCTCTGGGGGCTTCTTTGCTGGGGTGGCTGGCTCGATCTTGGTGAGTGATATTCGCAGTCGCAATGAGGCGTTTGTCAGCGGCTCCACGGTGAATACCTTCGGTAGTTTGCGCGTGATTGCTGATGATAGGGTAGATGTGATAGCAGTTGCCGGAGCCGTGGGGGTTGCCATTAAAGGGGCAGGGGTTGGTGCGACGATCGCAGTTGTCAATGTGAACAACACAACCAGTGCCAAGATTACGAACTCCATCACCAATGCTAGCGGACTCACAGAAGTCAAAGCCAATTCGGTTGAAACGATTTCGACCGGGGGGGCTTCCCTAGGGGCTGCCCTATTTGCAGGAGTCGCAGGGACATCCCTTGTTTCAGCTTTGACTACTCGCACGATCGCCGCGATCGATGGCACCAGCCAAGTGAATCAGAATGCTAGCTATCGCAATGGCGCACAGGATGTTCGTGTCGATGCCCAAAACCGTTCTACCTTAAATGGTGGAGTCGCAGCCCTCGGCGGTGGGATTGCAGGCTTCGGTGCTTCGGTGATGGTTTCCGGG
>JAYKGX010000353.1:0-9803 GCA_035285565.1 Synechococcales cyanobacterium | reverse complement strand
AGTTTTGCGCATTAGTTGCCCCAATGCCAATGGCGACCAGACCGCGATTGTGAACAGCGAATAGGGTTTTGCTGCTATTGGGTAGGGCACTGGTGTTGACTCTTAAACTGCAGTCAGCAATTTGCCCCGTGCCTTGAATTTCTAATTTGGCATCCGGACGGTTGGTGCCCACGCCCACATGCCCTTCCACCACCAACCCGTTTTGCATGAGTTGATTGTTCGTCTGTGCCTGTTGGACAAAGGTGGAACCGATCGCCGCTTGACCCACTACGCCAAAAAAGGTAGTTTGACTAGGATTGGTGATCGTGACCGTTCCACTGGGGGTGATCAGCAGCCGACCCACAGGAGACGCGCCCGCTGTGGCAGTGCTCAAGGTGAGTCCGCTGGTGTCATCAATGGTGGTCAGCCCAGAGCCAAAGTTAATTTTGCCCGTGGTGAGAACCAAGTCGCCTTGCAATAGGCTTAAATCCCCAGTATTGACGCTCATACCGCCGGAAACGCCTAAGCCGCCATCGGTCACAACCATTCCCCCCGCTAGAACCTGGAGGCGATTGCTAAAGGTAAACTGGTCGGCTCCTTGAAAATTGGTTTGGGTCCCTACGGATTCAATGACCAGCCGCTTTGACTGGGTACCAATTTCAACCGTACTTTGGGCTAACAGTTTGCCTTGCACAAATAATCCATTACTGGGAATATCAGTTGTGGCAATAGAACTGGCAGCGATCGCGGCTTGCCCAAAGACTCGTAGGGTGGTTTGATCGGTTGCTTGTCCGATCGAAGTTTGTCCATCAGCGGCAATTTGTAAGCGATCGCGTTGTTCTGTTTGTAGGGTGATGGAATTGTTGGGTGCTGCGATAATTCGACCACTATTGACAGTTAAATTTCCTGTTTCGATCGTGATACTTTTATCAAATTTATAGCGATTGAGAGTTGTTGCAAGTAGAACTTGTTCTGTATCACGGCTAATGGTAACTTGCTGGCTGGTATCTCCAATTTTAAATAGCCCATTGACCTGGAGTTTTGCGAGATTAGGTTCGATGCCAATTCCGACTTGACCGCGATCGTCAATCAGTAGTCCTAACTGTTCATCCAATGTTTCAAAGCGGGCCACCGATCGCACCACATTGGGCAAGGGGCGGACATGCAGTTGGGCTTGGGGCTGAAGTGTGCCGATCGCCGTTAAGCCAAAGGGGGTGACAAAGAGTTCTGGACGCTGGGCTGCACCTTGACTGCTGGCAAATCGTACAATGGGTTCTTGGTATTCAAAGGTGACTGCATTCAGGCTTTGGTTGACCGTTGGGGTGACTGTGATAATTTCGCCATTATTAGCTGTATCGATGACGAGATAGCTCGTATTTTCAACGTTGATGCGATAGCCAGGGAAGAGTTTGAGCTTTTTCTTCGTACCGGGATTGAGGCGTAATTGATTGGGGTTCCCATTAATGCTGGAGAGGGTTGTATCTTGGCTAGAGAGGCTGCTATCTCCCTGGACATGTAACTTTGCCCAAGGTTCGTTGGTGCCCACGCCGAGTGAGCCTTCCCCCAGCCGGAATTGGTTAATGAGGGGCAAAAATTTAATGCGCACATCCGATCGCTCCCAACTGTTTTCCAACAGTGGCAAAAACTGGGCATTGCGATATTCTACTGCGGCTAGGAATCCGTATTGATGGTGAATTCCTTGGGGGGCTTGGGGTTGCGATCGCCCTTGGTCATCCCGTTCCCATTTAATACTGCGATCGATCACTCGTGCGGGAATTAACCAATAGTCCCCGGTTTGGAAGGTCTCATCTCCCTTAAATTGAATTTTAATGCCATCTTCTAAATTAATCCAATCCGCACTGGTGGGGATGGCGGCAAGCTGGGGTTGATCCCATCGCCGTACTTTGTAAGTAATCTGACTGGTGGAGTCGAAGGTCGGAACTTTGTTGCCCCGCACTTGACTGGCATCAAACATTAGTTGATTGGGTGGTTTCGTGGCGGTGATGCGTACCAGAATCCCTGGTTCATTTTTCAATTCCTGCTCATTCGTGAGAATTTCAACCCAGGGCTGTTCGTCTGGCGATTGCTTAAATAGTTTATAGGCTTCCTGAACAGTATTTTTCAGTTTAATCACATTGCCATTAATACTCGCGATCGCGCTGGCAATACTACCATTATCCCGTGACCATTTAAAGGTGGCTGTCCCGAGAGATCCTGGATCATGAATTTCCACGCGATAGAGACGATTTTCTGTGCCCAGATATTCGCCCAGATCGGGTGTGATGCCTACGCGATCGGGTTGTAGAGCGGTGGTGGCAGCGAGGGCGATCGCACGGGGTTGAATCAACTGTTGCCATTCCCGCAGTTTTTCCAGTTCCTGTAGGGAATTATCGACCGGGGACTGACTGATGGGTAATAATTTTACCTGCCAAATGGTTTGCAAGCGGGTTGCTGTATCGGGTACATTCAGCGCTACTTCTCGCAACTCCGGATCTTCGATCGCGGTGATATGGCGTTGCCACACATCCAAATAAACGATGAATTTGCCATTGCTGGGAAAGGTCGTTGGATAATCTACTTGAGTGGTGTAGGTTGTAATGCGCCGAAGTTTGAGAAATTGATTCGCTACGGCGGTGGGCAAATTGCGATCGAAGGTGAGGGTGCGCTGGGCGAGATCGACATTGGTAATTTGGTAGAGTAATTTATCCGCCGTTAATTCGAGCCACTGCTGCGATCGCAAGGGTTGCCCTGCTAGGAAGGTAGAATCAACGCGGACGGTTCGTTCAGAAATTCGTTCTGTTTTGATCTCATCCTCGATCGGCAATTCGCAGAGTAACCCATTCACATAAAAGCGTCCTGGACGAATCACTAAATCTAGCCCTGCCATGCTAGTTGTGATGGTTCCAGGGTTGGTTCCTGTGGTCGTTGCTTCAATGCGAAATCCATCTTCGGTGGCTGGGGTGCCCGCTGTTTCGCCAATCATATCCTGGGCCTGTCGCTGGTTCAGATAGGCTTGGATACTCATCTGCTCATTCCAGTCTGCATCTAACTGCAATCGCCCCTGCTGCATCAACACATTAGTATAGCGCTTGCGGGGGTTAAAGGTAAACCGAGTAAAATCGCCTTTCATGGTCTTGTTCTCCGTTAGATTGCAAATTAGATTTCACGCGCAGTGTTTATGCTGGAATGAAAAGATGATTTGTAAAACTCTGGGTTAAGTCACATAAATAATGTCAGCCTGTAATCCAAAACTGAGATATTCTTTAAAACTGGATCTTAAATTACTTTCTCGTTGTGAATTATGTAGGAAATTAAACACCCCCATTTCAGCTTGATTTTCAGCGCCTTGGCACATTTCCCTGGGACAGGCAAGACTCAGTTGGGCATAGCCCGGTTGCCCGTACTGCAGGGAAGTCCAATCTGGTTGTAACTGTTCCAGTAAGCGCGATCGCTGATCGACTTGATTGAGACCGCGATCGCGAGGTTGCCATTGCAAAAAGGTGAGTTGACTGAGACGTTCAGGGACTTGCGCTTGCAGCACATTTCCAGTACGCGTGCCCACGAATAACTGCTGCGAAGTTGCTAGAAAACAAGTGAGATCAGGATTACGCCAGTCTGTTTTCAGGGATTGCCAAGTCTGCCCGTCATTTTGCGATCGAAAGATTTGTCCACTGGCGGTGATGGCGATTAGGGTCGTGATCGTAAAGGTGCTATTCTTGGGTAGATCCGGATCAAAGGCATCATTTAACAACAGGCGATCGCTGCCTGAAATCTCAATCACACGCCGCGTTTCTAAACGACCCTCCTGATGCTGAACCGTAATACAATCCCCAACGGCAAGATGGGCGATCCCTTGTGGATCGGATAAAATTAATTGATTATAATCACTGTGGACTGTGCCTAGGCTGATTTGGGTCTGGCTCCAGAGGAAGGCAATTTGTAAATCAGTCAACCCTTCATTGACTGCACTCCAGCGTCGTCCGCTGTCTGCCGAGCGATACACTCCCCCGCCAGCACTGCCCGCAAAGATCATGCCCGTGCGATCGTTAATGGCGAGGCTGGTAATTTCTGGATTCACTAACCCAGATTGTTGAACCGTCGGATCAATCGGATCTCCTCCACTCCAACTGTCTCCTAAATTGGGCGAATAGAACACGCCTCCACCTTTAGTGCCTGCCAACAGCAATTTTTTCACAGGATGATAGATGAGCGATTGAATTTCTAAATGATGCAGTCCTTGAGAATTCGATCGCCAGGTAACACCATGGTCATCCGATCGAAAAACGCCAGACCCTGCGGTAGCTGCCAGGATCGTGGAACTATTGGGAATTTTGTAGAAACTAGTAATTGCAGTATTGGAAAGGGTGGTGACGGGGAGCCAGTTGGCGCGGGTAATCCAGAAAAACTGCGCGGGTTCTTGGCTAAAGTCACTTAAAAAAGGCTGATCCAGACTCAATTCTGTATTGGAAAGGATATCGACGACAATGCGCGTTTGATTTTCAATGGTAATTCCATCGCCGATCGCCACTTCCTGCATAAATCGAGTTGCTCGTCCCGTTACCGTGACCCCACGGCTCAAAATCTGTCCCTGTCCTAACCGGGTTTGAATCGGTAAAGCAGTGCTGACTATTTGCCCTCGACTATTGCCTGCCAGCAGTTGAGCGGTTGCATCAATCACACAGAGGGCTGTCACTGTTGCAGTTGGCAGATTCTGCACCAATGGAATCCAGGTATTTTGCGTATGGTAGTAAAACACCCGATCGCTGGCTACAAAAGATTGGGGAGAGGGGGAAGCTGGGGGTTGCTGGTCAGCGATGCTTGGAGGAGCCGTGACTGCTAGGGCGGCGATCGGGAAGGTGGGCATTTGAATGCGCTCTGCTAAGGCGAGATCGGGCTGGCAATGGTAGCGATGGGGCGTAGTGGAACCGGGTGGAATATAGGAAAAGCGAATGCAACCCATCTGTTGGCGCAGCACCGTCACAGAGTCAGAAAATAAGCTATCCTTTGCCTCCAGCGATCGCACTTCCGTGGTACCTAAAATCGTACTGCGATGAATTTTGCTGGTCGCTCCTAGCGCCACGATCGCGGGTTGGATGATTTCATCTGGCAAGCTGGGGCGGTTTTCCAAAATCTCAACCACATCAGCATCCACAATACTATCTTCAATACTAATGTGAGAAATTGTGTCAACTAATTGAATGGTTCCACAAATACTATGATTCACATAAATTCTGAGTTGTTGATTGTCTGCATCTAGGGAAGATAAATCTGGTTCTAAACAAAGCCATTCTGTCTGCGTATCTTCTTGTAAATCTGAATCTGAATCTGAATCGGTTTCCGGATTTTCTGGGGATGCATCTTCAAGACAAAACTGAGTACTGGAGAGCCATGACTCGGATAACTGTGCCGAAACTTGCTGCATTGCCTGGGAAAGATTCATCACCTGTTGAAGCGTTAGCTGCATCAAGCGATCGAGTTTTTGGGTGGTTGATAAATGGGACGTGGCAAATCCGACCCGCAGTAAGCGTTGAAATAAGGTCATGGCAAAGATTAACAATGCTAGGAATCCCAGATCTTCCGTATCTTCATCCACAATTTCCAGCTTCGCTTTTTCCACCGATAATCTTCCAACTGTGGGGGCGATCGTCGAGTGAACCAGATGGAAACGCTTTAAATTACCGGGTAAGATTGTTAAATTCCCTTCTAGTAAAATCCCTTCTAGCTGAAACTCTCCCGCATCATAGGTTTTGGGGTGCGACATGCCTCTAACGGCTAAATCTCCCTGCAAATGAGGACGATCGCCATCCTGGGACACCAGTTTTAAGGTTTTGCTGGCGGGAATTTGCAGCGTGAAGGACTGTTCATAGGTTTGATTTCCGGTTAACACAATTAACCCTGTTTCCACCTCGGTCACCACCTCCAGGCGCACCTGCCCCGATCGCTTTAACCAGGCGTATAGGAGCAACATTTGTCCCGGTTGCCAAGTCTGAGGGATCTGATAGGGCGTTTCTGGTAGTTGCAGCAATTGCCCTGCGGCAGTGACCGCCTGTCCCGCTGAAATGAGGACTTGATGGGTTTTTTGCTCATCCAGTTGAACCTCCAAGCCCTGCATGATTCCTGGCACAAAGGTTGCCCGATCGCCCTGATCCAATTTTGCAATTCGGCTATTTTCATTCAGCTCTAACTGGGCAAGGCGAATGTATTGCGAGGGCGGATAGTCGCGATCGGCAACCTCTTTAGCAATCACTTCCACCTGCCAATGTAGTTTCCATTCCTCTAGATCCACATAGGACAACAATACAACCATTGTTCGATCTGAATACCAGTCGAGAAGAACTGTATGAGCTGCTGTGATTTCTAGTGCTTGTCCTAGTCCATCGATGGCGATACCGGGTAGAATTGTTAATTCTAAATCCCCCACTTTGGCAATCACGTTGAGACCCCTGAGGATTCCTGGTTGCATGAATGAACTGGGAAACTGGACAGGTGTATCTTTTACCGCTAGGAGTGTTAATGTTTCTTCTCCCACGAAGATCCGTTTTAAGGGTAGATAGGTGCGATCGTAACAGGCTTGCCAAATTCGCGCTGCCTGATTCCACTGACAGACCGCTTGGTGCAGCGATCGCCCATTGCCAGGTTCCACCGTTAATTGCCAATCCTGGGTGATGGAGAGTCCTTCCGTGGCTGCATTGGGGCGATCGTAACACCCGCCTCCCACATCTCCACTGAACCCATAGGCATAGCTGACGAGGAGGCGATCGGGTAATTCCTCACCTAGCCAAAGTAATCGCCCTAAGCCGGGATCGATCGCCACTTTGAGGACTAAGGATTCTGGGACACCATCGGCACCGGTTCTGGTGAAATGGGTGGGTTGAGGGAGTTGCCAATTCGGATTTTCCCAGGTGAGGGGGGTGGCAAGCATTTCTTCTGGTGGTATTTGCAACTCCACAGTCTGCTGCTCTGGGGTGGGGGTGACTGCCCAAATTTGTAAGACAGGAGAATCTCCAAAATAGCCTTGGGAGGACGGAAGTCGAAATGCTTGCCAATCGCGTTGCCGTTGTTCTAGTTCTGGGGCGATCGTTTCCCAAGTTAATGGAATGGGGAGATTAATTTCTGCTGCCAGCGTTGTCAAATCTGTTTCCGTTTGGGGTTGATTCCATACAGTGGCAGAGATGCCCAGGGGATGAACCGTAAAACACCGATCGCCATCGGGTTGCGTGGGTCTGGCTGTGACTCGTTCTAGGGGATAGCTTTGTAAGCGCCAGAGATAGATGGCTAAATGATTGGGATTATAAAGCCCTCGGTGCTGCACCCGACCGCGCAGTTCTGGACTATAGCTGACTCGGGTTTCAAACGGCGTGCTAATTTGTTCTGCTTGTTTGCCCTGACGTAAATCCACCGTGGTTGCCTGCAAACGGGGATGATTAATTGACTGACGGGTGGCTAAGAGCGGCTGAGATTCGACAACCCTTGCCCCCCAACCCGTAATGTCCCGCGCCAATTGTTCTAAAACGGGAGTGGTACCTTTGCGTTGACGATAGAGGAGCGTGTTGGCGACATAGGCGCGCCGTTCCTGCTGCCCATAGGTGAGGAGTGGGTCGGCTTGTAAATCTTGAACCGCCAGTAAATCGCCAATGTAGGGCACCACCCAAGCTTCACAGGTTTCAATAAACCAATTTTCGTAGAGATCGCCAATATCGGTTTCTAGGAATTGTAGTTCACTTTCAATTAAATTAAAGAGGGCTTGTAAGGTACGATCGCCTTCTAATTCATCTCGAATGCGATAGATGGCAGGCAGTAATTGATAGAGACGATTGCGGAATGATTCTGGGGATCGCGAGGCAGCAGACATGACTCTGGGTTGCCCATTGCCGCTTAACTCATTGCCCATCAAGTTAGCGAACCCTTGAGAGTCTAAACTTAAAGTCATAGGATCACCTCCGTGCGTAAATCAATTCCGGCTGGGTTCAACAGTAATAATTGGGCAGGTAAGATATCCTGGCTGGTGGCTTGCCAACGGGCGGATAGGGCAGGTAGGACTTGTTCTAAGCTTAAAGGGCGATCGAGACGGTGTAGGGCATCTAAGTCAACGGCAATCACACCGGGAATTGCTTGGATGGTGGCAATGACTTCAGAGGCGGTGACAGGTTGGGCAAAGGCACGTTTTTCAAAATTAAATTGATTGAGTAATTCAAATTCAACGGATTTTAAAACTTTATCGCTTTGATATCGTGAATCAATGAGTAAACGGGCTTTTAAATTAAAACGAATGGGTTCGTAGGAATCGACTTGCACCTGTTGAATGGGGTCACGGGCAGCATCGATCGCCTGCACTAAACTGTCATATAGCCGAGAGTCGGGTAAAACGGCATCCCCTTCCAACCCTGCTACCGTAATTTGCACCTGCTGCAACTCCCCTGCCCACAAGACGACCGCCTGGGCTTTGCCAATGCCTGTGAAGGCGCGGGCAAAATCCTCATAATCTTGGAGTGAAACAATGCGATCGAGGGTCCGAACAGTCCGTGGCGCACTTTCCCGAGCTTCTAACAGCGTTTCTGGATCGGCGGCTCCTGTGGCAGGGAGTGGATTAATGACATCGCTAATGCCTAGCGGACGGGTTTTTAATTGGGACAGTTGTCTTGCCTTCAGTTGCCCTATCCGTCCTAGCCCCATCCGGTAGGTGGCGGTCATATTTTCCACCCCACTGGGCAAGCGTGCCCCAGATTCCCCATCACCAAACAGTAGGGTTGTTGTGCCATCATCGGCGGTGCGCGTAATATAGAGCGTTTCCTGGGATTTGCGATCGTAGAGAGAAGCCACTTCCTGCCAGAGCAAGTCATTAACGCGCACCTGCAAGCTGGATTGACTGCCCGTTGCGGTTGCGGCTGCCGTATAGGTGAGGGGGGGCTGTTGCAATGTGAACCGTTGATGGGTTTGCGTTCCATCCCCACTGCCCAGCACTTCCACCACCGTTTCCCCATGGCTGGCCATTACCACATTGGCGGAAATATTGACTTTTGCCGGATCGTAGGCATTTTTGAGCGGTTCCATCAAGGTGAGAATGGGCAGTTGTTCATCCAGGGGGGGCAGGGCGATCGTGGCTAGTTCACTCACGATGGGATCTTTTGGTGCAGCGGGTTGCAATTCTAATGTGCTGGGATGGAGCGTGATAAAGTGACCGATAAATCCGTCAGCATTTTGCAGGAGCCACTTTTGGGGTGCGGGCGGTTCGATGGCAAAATTCAGGATGGGCTGCGGTGGAGCCATGAGCTGTAGGCGATCGCCTGCTTTAATCGGCTTGGAATACAGACCATCTGGGGAAATGAGCGTCCCCATTCCGGCTGCGAGAATCTGATTTTTAAATTGCAGCAGCGATCGCACATCAAAATTGACCTGTTGATTAGGATTAATTTGGGCATCTTCCATGGTTAATCCGGCGTTTCTGGCTGCCCACACGTTACCATCATCAATGGAGCGGAAAATTCCTCCTTTCTCTGTACCTGCTAGCAATTCTGTTCCATTCCTCAGTAAGCAGCGAACGACTAAATCAGAAGGATTACTTTGTACGGGTTCCCATTCTAAAACGAGTTGGCGATCGCGTTCTACTTGGACTAAGCGAAAGATACCACTTCCAGCCGTGGACATGAGTAGCATATTATCTGCCCGAGGATTGACGATCGTACTAAATCCAGTGATGTTCTTAATGATGGTTCCCTGAGGGGCGATCGCTTGCCAAGTCGTGCCCAGATTGCTGGAATAGAAAGCGCCTGCTTCTGCCGTGCCTGCCAGGAGAATGACCGCTTGGTTTAGAAACTGGAATGTTT
>JAYKGX010000352.1:0-4638 GCA_035285565.1 Synechococcales cyanobacterium | reverse complement strand
CTAAAATGCAATCCAGGTCACCATGCTGGGTTCTGCAGCTTGGGGGCTTAGCGATCGTTTTGAGGGTGGAATCTCATGGCGATCGCGCTAGGTTTTTGGGCTTAGGCAGAGAAAATAAGATAATCCTCTACAACCTAATCATAGTACTCTAGCGGCGATTCGGGTTCCCGTCAACTCTATTGGACTGGAAAATTTAGGAAAGGGGGATCGGGGTGTGTTGCAATGACGAGTTGATTTGGGATTACGTTGATGAGTCACCTACGTTGATTAGCCACCTCCTATGGGGCAGATTGTTTGAGCAAGCAACTGGTATCCAACAACGTTAGGCGATCGTCCTGCCACAGTTGACAACTGTGTTCCTGCTGGCTTAACCAACTCGATCGCCCTTGCATTAAACTTTTAGAATATTCCGGTTCAATACTGCTGAGCCATCGTTTACTTTTGTCTTGTAAATAACTAGGTTGCCAACCATTGCGTTCCACGAGCCAATAGTCAATACCATAGCGTTGTACCACGGTGGCAAAGTCCTGGAAATTTGGGCTGTACTGTGCTATTAGGGCATCTGCGATCCGCTGACGTAGGGGACGATAATAGCCGAGGTGATAGGGATTTGCCATTTCTCGACTGAAGAAGACCGATCGCTGGGCAAACACCGGAATGGAATTTGCCACTTCAGAGAGTGTTGCCACAAGGCGATCGTTGGGCACGTTCCGTAAAGTTTGAAATAGCCCAGACTCTGTACTGATGCGATAATTGGTTCTGGGAAAGTCACTGAAATGAGGATAGCCAACTAATAGCAACAATAAGACGCTGGAGATGATGCATCCCAGTTTAGCGTTTCGAGACCGATCGCATTGAGACCGATCACGCCAAAGTTGCCAGCTCTTGTCAATCAACAGGGTTAGGACGATTGCACTGGCGATCGCGGCTGCAATGCGAAATGTATGGTTCACATAACGGCTGGGAAAATACAACCGCAGCCATACTCCATGGGCGAGTCCCCACAAGCCTACCGAAGTCAGGAGTAAATTGAGTAACAGGGGCTTAGCCGTCTGAAATTTCAGGTGAGCTGATTTCCAAACCACAGGTAATAGGAGTGAGATCCAAATCAGGGGTGGCATCATTCCCGGAATCAAACCACTATGTTCTCCAAATAAAATAAATTGCCAAGGTGAACCCATAAAATAAGCTAGCCGTCCTTGGGAGCCAAACTCCAACATTTTGACTCCTTCTGCCAACGACACCACCGGAGCAAAGCTTCCACTGGCAAAGAGATAGGGCAAAAAAGTGGCAATTCCGATCGCCATGACACCGATCGATCGCTGCCCCAGTTCTTGTGTGAGTGCATGTGATCGCCATTGTTGCCAGAGATGAACTGCTAGTAAGCAAAGACAAACTAAGGTGAAAGGTGGATATAAAAATGATTGCAATGCGATCGCCAATCCCATCATCCAAAATCGAGATTTGACTAAACCATAGAGAAGGAATAGTAAACAAGGATAGATAAAAGCACGGGGAGTTGCAGAGGCGAGATCATCACGGAACCAAAGACTTTGATTTAATATTAAACTAGATAGAAATGCTGTTAAGGGAATAGGGACAATGGCGATCGCTAAGTAATACATCTCTAGAGCAGACAGAATTCCCAACAGAAATGGCAAGCATTTACTAAACAACAGAGGATCAACCCCCCCATGAGCAGCCCAACGGTAGAGTAAGGTGAAACCTTGAGGTGTGACGGCTTGTGCATAGTCTGCAATGAAATCCTGGGGCATGGCAGTGGGATCAGTTAATCGCGCCATCCAATACAGATAAAAGCGAGCATCATCCTGCACCACAAACTCTGCCCGAAAGGCTTTAAACAATGCCATGATGCCGTAAAGGATTGCAAATGCCAGAGTTAGACCAAGATAAAGCGGCGATCGCACTTTTGACCATTTCACTTCTGACCATTTCATGGTGCATCCCTTCCCTAGACATGATGGCTGTTCTATCCTAGCGGGTTATGGTGGCATGATGATACCTGAATTTGACGAACCTGAATCCCACTAGCCCATCAGATTGAAAGCAGCCCAGAGTTTTGGAGAAGGATGATGTTTCAAAGTAGTCAACATGGCTTGCCGCAGGGCTTGTTCTTGGGAAAGTCCCGATCGCAACTGTTGGTAAAACTGAATCATTAATTTAGCCGTCACCGCATCATTCACCGCCCAGAGCGAGACCATCACCCGAGCCGCCCCCGCCGCCAGGAACGATCGTGCTAATCCTAACACTCCATCCCCAGTGATTTTACCCTGTCCCGTATCGCAGGCACTTAAAACCACTAAATCAGCCGTGAGTGGAATTTCCAGTAATTCCTTTGCGGTTAACCAACCTGTATTCTTTAGTGTTGTAGTTCGATCGGGTGCAAGGGCGATCGCGCCGGGTGTTTCGATATCTTGCAGCGGTGTTTGTTGCCATTCTAAAACGCCATGGGTGGCTAGGTGAATAAGCTTAGCGCTGGCAAGGCGTTTGACTACGGTAGATTTGATAGCAGCCGTTTGCAGCAGAGGCTGGGTTTGGAACAGTTGCGCGACCTGTGCCGCTTCCGTTTGGGCATTGGGTAAGGGATCGAGATCATCGGGCATGGGGCTAGGATTGCCGACAATTAATGCATTTTTGACAGGGTTCTGTAATGAGTTGAGGGATGAGGCATGGTGCGACTGGGTGAGAGATAGAATTTGCAGAGAAGGGGCATAGGCGATCGTATGGGATTCGATCAACGGTTTGCCGTCACTGGTGAGAAGCGCCGCAAAGGGCACCAGAAAGAGCGACTCATGGGGTACAAAAATTACTGTTTCTTCTGGATTCTGAGGTAGAAGATCGGCGATCGGCGTAATTAAGAATTGATGTAAGTCCCAGAGTCCTGGTGGCACCGATTCGGGCAGGGGAGTTTGGCTATTCGGCACCGCATAACAGACGGGCACAGGTTGCAAACAACGAGCGAGCGCTACAAGATCGGCTAATTGCAAATCAGCTTTCCAGAGGGATTTCACATCCGATCGCCGAAAATCAATCTTGCCATTGGGATGCACCACCCAAATATAGAGTTCTGACTCGCGCCCCCGCTGTTTGCCTCGGAATTTAAAATCATCATCTGGAATAATGGAATATTCAACCAAGGTGGCATTTTTCTGTTTTGCTAACTGTTTAATTTTTTCTAGAGTGATGGTGGGATTGGCGACAGTATTTTTGGATTTCCGATTGGCGAGTAATTCTGCAAAGGCACGAGCACGGCTCTGTTCAGATGCTTCTAGACCCTGGTCATACTGTTTGGCAGCGACGTGGACTTGTTGCAATAAATTATAGGTATTCACCTGGGTATCGAAGATGGAAACTTTATAGGTATCTGTCAATCCGGGCCGTAATTGGTCAAGTTTGGCGATCGCCCTTTTCAGTACCTGTTCTGCTTCCTGGAGTTTTCTGGCTGAGAGGAGGGCATGACCTAAATTATTCAAACTCATTCCTTCAAAGGCAGGGTCACCCAGGGTTTGGGCGATGCTTAAACTTTGACGAAATTTGCCGATCGCCTGGTCATACTGTTTGTTATCCTCATCCACTAAACCCAAACTGCCCAAGGCTTCACTTTCATGCCGGCGATCGCCATTTTTCTGCGCTGCTTGCAAAGCCTGTTGGTAATATTTCAAAGCTTGCTGAGGCTGATTTAGTGAATGATGGGCGGTTCCTAAATTAATTAATGTGGCAGCCTGTCGATCGGGAGTTTGACTGCGTTCTAAGCTTTGCCGATAGAGTTGAATGGCTTGTTCTAGGTTTTCTTGATTGGCAGCGATCGTGGCTAAATTGGTTAATGCGAGACTTTCACCGGGGCGATCGTTCGTTTGTTTAGCAATGTCTAAACTTTGTTGATAGAGCTGTTTTGCCAGATCATAGCTGCCGAGTTGCCCATAGATGCTACCAATGTTGCCTAAAATATTACCGACACTGCTGCGATCGCCTCTTGCTAGTAATTCCTTTGCTGCTGTTCGGTAGACCCGGAGGGCTTGAGTGTATTGTCCCAGTTGGCGGTAGGCAATGCCCAAATTGGCTAAGGCATAGGGGGCTTGCGATCGATCTTTTGTACAGGGGGTGAGGGTGGCGATCGCCGTTTGGTAATGTTCTGTTTCGACTTGTTGAATCCCTAGGCGGAGGTCGCAGGTTGCTGGGCTAGAAAAACTAGGTGCTGTGGGCAATGCCGTAAAAATTTGCAGCACGAGTAGGCTAATCCAGACCAGGCAAAGTACCGGAGAAACCCAAAATTTTAGCCCTTGCCTGATTTGCGATCGCTTACGGCAATTTTTAGTTGGGTGCAACACAGTTTGAATGAGGGGAGGGGGGGAGGGGGGGAGGAGGACATGGCTGATTGATCTAAAAACGGCTGTAATACCAAATCCATTCATTAACCCTATCGATCTAATCGCTATTTCCCTAAACAAAACGTGAGGTGGGATATATGCTAGCGAGCCGTTGGCGCAGCCTCCCGGAACGGGAATCCCCCTAACCCCCTTAAGAAGGGGGAACCGAACTGACCTGCCGATCCCCCTAGCCCCCTTAATACGGGGGAACCGAACTGAACTGCCGATCCCCCTAGCCCCCTTAATAAGG
>JAYKGX010000351.1:0-8243 GCA_035285565.1 Synechococcales cyanobacterium | reverse complement strand
AAGCTCCCTCAATCAATTCAACCCGAGCCATCTAAAGATGATCTCAATATCATTTTTAAGAAAGCAATGGAGGATCTCGATCGTCAAGGTGATGTCTGTCGCGAAATGATTGTTGTTAGCGATAGTGGAGTCACTCTTACCCAAAGTAGTATCCTGGATGCAGTTGCCAATAAAGTGCGGATTAATGCTCTCATTTTTGGGGGTAGTGATGTTGCTGAACTTCAAGAGGCAGCTTCATTAACCAGAGGCTTGTATCTCTCAGGCGAAGGGGCTGAATTCTCTAGTTTCTTTGCTGATCGCATTTTCCCAAAAGTGAACAGTAACTTTCGCTGGATTCTGTTTTGGTTAGGTGCATCCTGGATCGCATTGATGTGGGTCATGGTTCTGCCGTTAGATCGCTGGTTATTTCAACAAGTTATTAAATTACCCATGCATTTAGCAGGTAAGTTTGCATTGGGAAATGCTTTATTTTGGAGCACTGCTACGCCTTGCATTATCTGGCGCTTAGCAGAGGGATTACCGCTGATCAGTCATTGCTGATACCGTCAAATACTGGCAGAGCATTGTTCAGACTAATGATTGCAATCCATAGGAGTTGGGGATGTCAGTTGAAGAAAAAAGCATGGTTCCTACAATTTTTGTTGGGGTTGGGGGCACGGGAGCAGAAGTTTTGTCGCGTATCCGCCGCCTGATTGTAGAGAGTTATGGCAAGTTGGAGAATCTACCGATCGTTAGCTTCTTGGTCATTGATACAGATAAGGATTATAAAATCACCAATCCAGAAGCATCGGGTCCACTGTTCAAAGAGAATGAACGTCATTGGGCTAAGGTGAGTAGCCAGGAAGTCAAAGGAATCCTGGAAAATATGGAGAAATATCCCTGGATTAATGAATGGTTTCCCACGGAACTGGAAAAAAATATCACGTCCTTAGAAGCAGGAGCGGGGCAAATCCGTGCCTGTGGGCGCTTTGCTTTCTTCTACAATTACCGTCACCTGCAGCAGAAGTTTAAAGAAGCCTGTGCGCGAATTAAGGGCAAAGAAAACTTCATGCTCGATCACCATGGAATTAAAGTCAGTAACAATGCAGTCAATGTATTTGTCACAGGTTCTCTCTCGGGTGGTACCGGAAGTGGCATGTTGATTGATGTTGGCTACGCGATTCGCAAATGGCTGCAGGGTGAAGGCAATTGCCAAACGACTGCGATCGTGCCTATGCCCAATGCCTTTTCAGGAATCAATGTGGGCGATCGCGTTCTGGCCAATGGTTATGCAGCTCTGATGGAATGGAGCTATTTTTCAGATCATCGTACAGAATACTGTGCTCAATATAGCAATGGGTTAGCCGATGAGGTGCGGAGTTCTCTGCCTCCGTTTGATTTCACGTATCTGGTGGGCACAAAAAATGGTGACGCGGATTTCAAGTTGGATCAAATTCGGGAAATGATCGCTCAGAATATTTTCTTGGATATGACCTCTGATTTTGCACCCCACAAGCGATCGATTCGAGACAATATGAAAGGGAAATGGGCACAGCAGGATCCCGAAGGTCGTGGCTATCCCAAACAATTCATGAGTTTTGGTCTATCGAGTATTGAAATTCCCTTGCTACAAATCCGGGCCTCCCTGGCTCATCGTCTTGCCCAGGATCTAGTCAATTGGTGGTTGAATGATGCCGCTGAAACACCCCCACAAATGTTGGACTTGGTGCGAGGGGATCTCCTCAAGCGGATGCGCTTAACCGAACAAGAGTTAATAACAGATGTTTTGATCGCGAGCGATCGCAGCTACCTGGAAGAGTTGGTCAATTGGATCAATAGTCTGCGGGATCGAGTCGCAATGGAAAATCTGCTCGAATGCACACAGCAGGGCATCAATCTCATGGGTAGCGAAAAAGGGAAGATTCTACAATTTTTGAATTTTCTGAAGCCGGAAGTAGACAATTACCGTGCCGAACATCTGCGGGATATGGGGGCTGATCCCCGTGTTCATGGAGACTTTCTGCGCAAGATGTATGCCAACCGAGATGAAGTGATTAAACGGGGTCGCAAGCTATTAGAAGATGAAATGTACAGCATTCTGAGCGATCGAACTCGGGGGCCCAAATTCGCGGAAGCATTCATCATTACTGCACGGCAAGTGTTTGAAAATGCTACAGAAAAGTTCCGCAGAGAACAAGATAAGATTTGGGCCCCCAACGAAAATAATCGCCAACAGCAATACGAAGCTGCACTTCAGGATATTGCTGAATTCCGTGATAAATTTGGGATCACCAAACAAGCTCAAATGGAGCAGTATTGTGAAGAAGCCCTAGAGGCACTTCAGGAAACCCTGATGGCATTCCTACAGCGTAAAGCACGGGCATTGGGTCTCGAAATTCTGGCTCGTCTGCAAGAGCAATTAACCCTCCTAGAAACCAGATTGGGGCGCTATAATCAACGCTTGATCCAAATGCGGGATCACTATCATCAGAAAGCGCAGGCTGAGGCAGACAGTGCCGATGCATTGAAGCTGAATGGCTATAAGCTCTTCGATCGTCAAGAATTAAACTTCCTCTACCAAGACTTCATTGAACAACTGGCAGGTGCTGCAGAAACCAGCCAAACTCGTTATGAACTTGGGATGGATAGAGTCTGTAGTAAGTTGTCAGAACAAATTTTGCAACAGATGAGTCCATTGTGGAAGGATAATCGTCAAGCTCAGGAAGTCATGCGATTATTTGACCTGACGGCGATTTCTGAGGTTAAGGAAGAGGACTTACGCGAGATTCTTTACAGACAAACAGCGCAGGAAATTGAAACAGCGCCAGCAGGTTGTAAACTCAGGAATGATTTGGCAGCTTGCGATCGCTTGCTACGAGCTTGTCCCGATCAGAGCGAGTTAGTTAACAATATTCGCATCGCTTACCAGAAGTCTAAACCCTTACTCATGATGGCTGGAGATGTGGTCAGTGCCAATCCTGGATTGCTCACTCCAGCAACGAATACCAATGTGGCAATCCTGGGCGGGCGCAACACGGCTGATCATGCCTCCCAAAAAATGTTGGCTCATCTCCAGCAATTCATTGGCAATGAGGAAAGTATTAAACCCCTCGGTGAGAATGAGCGTCATCGCATAATCTTCGTGCAGGAAATGGGTGGATTTTCCCTACGGTGTATTGATGGAATGGCAGAATTGCGCCGATCCTATCAAGATTGGAAGGGTGAAAGTATTCTGGCAAAACGGGCAAAACTCTCGGGTGAAAGTCGAGATATGCCGATTCCAGTTCACATGCAGAAAGAGCCACCCTTTTGGGATATTTTCCCGGAAGATGCAGCCGTGATGGCATTAATCATTCAGTCCCGTGCCTTAGGCATTTTACGTGAAGAAATTCATCCGATTACCAAGGAACATACCATTCGCTATACAAGAGCTAGCGTTCTCGGAAATGAAAACATTGATCTTGCGTCTAGCTGGGCTGAAGTGGCACAGGTGTTGGAGGTCATTGCTTGTCGCAACGATCGAGAAGCACTGTCTGACCAAGTCAATCGCCAGTTAGAAGCAGCAGATTCGGTTGTTGCTAAGCAAAAACTCTTCCAAAAGCTCACAAGCTATCTGGATCAACGTGCCGATGAGTTAGAAAAAATGGGTGGTAAGGACAGCCCAGAATATAAGCGGGAATCCAGCGTCATTCGCCAGTTAATTGAAGCCCATCGCTTAGTGCCTCCTGCTTCGTCGCCGACTCAATCCACTTCCACCTCATCTGAGGCGATGCCTTCCACCCCTAGGCAAGCACAACCCCTGCCTCCTCAGCCAGAGAAGCCTCCAGTGGATCTAGAACAATTGATGACATTAAAAGATCTTTACGAGGCTGGCATTTTGAGTGCTGACCAATTTGAAGCAGCCAAGCAAAAGGTGTTGAGTTGCTAGGAAGAGGCTGGAATGGGAGAAGTCTAATTTCCCGTTCCGCCAAATTTTAATTGCACCAGTTTTAGTTCAGCAAAAAGGAGACCTGAATCTTGGCTAAATCAAAACGCAAAACTTGGATGTGTGAAGGGAGTCCCGAAGATCCCCATCCCCCGTTTCAGAATTTTGGGGATGTTTGTAGCATGTGTGGACGTGAAAAATCAACCAGTCAGGGAAATTCCTCAAACAACAGTCAGGGAAGTTCATCCAACAACAAGAAAACATTGCCGATCGTTCCTGCGATCGCTGCCGCTAGCATGATTCTCTTACTGGGTGGAGTTTGGGTGACATCTCCCAATATTGTGGGGCTTTGTAATCAGTTAAATAACTGTGCTAGTTGGAACAAAGAGCTAGAAGTTGCCAGTAAGAAGGTAGAAAATGCCCTTCAGGCTGGGAAAACCGCTAAATCCTTTACAGAACTCCAGGATGCTGCTACAAAGCTGCAAGACCCTATGAAAGCCCTAGAGCGTTTTGTGAAGGTCAGTGCATTACAAGCCAAAGCCAAAGCAGAGTTGAATCGTGCCAATGAAGGCTTGAAAGAGTTTGAGGCTAAATTAGCAAAGGAGAAAGGTGAACAAGACAAAGTAGTCAAGGCTGAAGCGATCGCCACTGAGGCTAAGAAATTAGCAGAAAAAGCGAAGAAAAATCAGTCATTGTCAGATGGAGAATCTGCAATACAAAAAATTAGTGATGCGATCGCCCTTCTACAGACTATTAGTGAAAAATCACTAGTCTACACTGACTCAGTCGCTAAGCAGAAACAATACGAGCAACAACAACAACAGCTCAATCAACTAGTTGCAAGTTTACAGCCTGCCCCGCTTGCCCCTCAACCAGATGGTGGATCAGAACCAATCTACCCGAGGGAACCAGTAGAGCCTGCCCTATCGGCTCATGCAGGACATGACTCACCGCCCCCTGCGGAGCCTTACCCAACGGAATCTTATACCGCGCCCGCCCCAACCTACAGAGAGCCTGCTCCTCCCGTAGAACCGATCCCAGACAATCCTCCCGCTGGGGATCAAACACCTCTCTGGTAAGAAGTCTCCGAGATTGCGATCGGTTAGCTAATCTTCTGTCCAGCACTTCCCACCCTCAATCCTCCTTCTAAGGCTCCACCTGGTATCATCAACCTGCATCCAGATGGGGCCGATGAAGTAATACCCAATCTACGGGTTGTGGATCCCGATCGTAACGCGGTAAGCCCCAATTGATCAGGGTTTGATAATCCAAAATCGCAAATCTAAACTCCAAAATTGGTATAAGTTCCGTAGTTTCCAGGATTTTTCCATCAAATACTCTAAAAACAGACCATTCTTCTCTCAGTTGATCTTCTCATGGCAGAGATGTTTCCAAATGACACAATACGAGGGTCAGCCTAGATTTAGCGACACTTAGTTAGATCGCGATTCGAGATTAGGAGTTTCTCAGTCATGCGTTATCAATTCTCATTGACGAAATGGTCTCTGCCCATTGTGATCGGTATGGGGCTATTATTCCCGCATACGAAACCAGCACAAGCACAAGCCAGTGAATTCTTTTGTGGCAATGGTCGTGATGGGGTTGCGGCAACCATGGCACGCACCAAATCAGGGAACGTTCCTGTGATTCGCTTTCGCTCGGAACACTTCAGTGGAAGTGGTTGGACTCCAGAACGGCGTTGTCATGAGGTTTCTCAACGATTTGAACGTTTCCGACGAGAAGGAACTTTAAAATTCCTGACCACGGGGCGTAAAAATGGCTATGGTGTGATTTGCGTCGCATCTGAGCGGGGTGGGGCTTGCTTAGAAAATGGATTGTTGCTCACGGTTCGTCCTAACCGAAGCCCTAGCCAGACTCTTTATGATCTCTTGGCAGTTCGCGATCGCGCAGCAGGTCCTCTAAATGAAACAACGGCACGACCTTATATTAGTGTTGAACAGTTGATTGAACAATCAGCTCTCGATAATTCTAATGAATCTTCTTCCTCTGAAGCACCTGTAGTCCCATCTAAGCCAGCGTCTGACAGCCCAGCAAGTGGCGTTTGGTAGCTCTAATTTACAGCTACTATCCAACCATCAGTCCTCCGTGCCAACCATGGGGAACTGATGTTTACTTTATTCTGCTGTCTATTCTTTCCAATCATTCAGTAAGCTGCAAGAGCTATGCCATTTCTACGTGTTAACTTGATGGGAGCGATCGCTAGTGGTAGCCTTGCAACAGTGTTAATGCTAGGTTGGGAATTTTCAGTGAGCGCTAGTTCTATCCAGTCTGAACCCTGGAGTCTGAGCATCCTAGGAGAACATCCACGACCACTGGAAGAGCTTCAAGAGGAAGGTCGCCGTATTACTGTCAAGATCATTGGCAAAGAAACCTCAGGATCTGGAGTTTTAATTCAACGCCGAGGCGATCGCTACCAGGTCATCACAAATCGCCATGTTTTACGAGGTGGTACTTACTCTGTCCAAACATTAGAAGGGAGACTCCATGCCGCAACCCCAGTTTTACTGCCAGAATTGCAGAATGATGATTTAGCGATTTTAGAATTTCAGAGTCCAGTCACTTATGCAATTGCACGGTTCAGTCGTGCCATCCACATTGGTGAAGAAGTTTTTGCAACTGGATTTCCTATCGTTCCTTCTGAGGAGATAGAAGCAGCGGCTAGTCTACAATTTAGCCCTGGCTGGGTAGCTCTAGTACTCGATAAATCGCTGATGGACGGTTATCAATTAGGTTACACAAGCTGGGTGAGCAAGGGAATGAGCGGAGGAGCACTTCTCAATCGATTTGGGGAGGTTGTTGCAATTAACGGGATTCATGCTCAACCTCTGTGGGATGATAGTTATAGCTATTCTGACGGTAGTCAGCCCTGTTCAGCAATTCAACAGCTTATTGGGCAATATAATTGGGGTATTCCCGTTATGCGTGTGGCACAATTACTACCAAGCTGGGCAAATTCTCCCAATCTCAAAAAACTGCCCTCTTCGGTTTGGGAGTTGCATCATCCTGCCAGCATCCATAACATTGCTACTAGCTCAGTGCCCTATGCCAGCGAAGAACCCTTAACAAGCCTGCAGTTGAAAATGCAGATTCGTCAGGCTAATCATTGTAAGGTTCCTCCAAACAGGTAATTGGTATGGACGCGATCGATGTTGATCTGTGCATTGCATCCTCAAGGGTGGACCCAGGAGGGAAATTGTCCAGATTGGCAGGGATTCTGAGCGCCAGTCCTCTCGGCTCAGACTGTAAAATATTCCGTGACGATCGCCTCTCCTAACCGCACGTGCACTTGAAACCGATCGCCTGCTTCTGCCACGAAATAGAGTTGAATGTAATTATCTTTCTGGCGGGCTTGGGCACTGGAAAACACAACGCCATCGGGATGTTGGGCCATTAACTGTAAGCCTATGGGCAAATGGGACTGTTCCCCCATGGGATAGAGCCTCAGCAACACAGAAAAGGTTTGGTTGGGTTTGCGCAAAATTGCGACCATCAGCGCGATCGCCTGTCCGGTCATGAGCATCCCCAGATCTAAAACCCGTCTGCCTGCAATTTCAGGATGCTCGGGGGTCAGGGTCCATAGCATTTCGGCGGCAATCCAGCGCATGGTTTCATCCTGGGTATTTCGCAGAATGTCCACCAGAGAGTCTGTTGATTGAGGGGGTAACTGTTGCCGGAGGGGAGCCGATCGCGCCACGGTCTGAGGCCCTCGATAGGCGAGTTGCGGTTGATAGGGGTTTAGTGGTGCAGAACTCACTGGATCGGCACTCAGGGACCGACAAACCTCCGTTAACGTCTGTTGTAGGGTTTGGCGAATTTGGCGATCGAGGGGTTGGAGATGATTGCTGAGATGGATCAACAACGGTAAGCTGCGCTGCTTTAACTGCTGATCTAACGGTTGATTCCAGGATTGCCACCCAGCGATCGTCTGTTGGGTAAACCATTGGCTGAGATGGCGGAGCGGAGTTGCTGGCTCGTAGGTTTTCTCAGTCGCTTGCTCAGCCGCTTGCTCAGAGGTTGGACAGGTGGCTTGATAATGAACGAGTAGCTCCTCTAAGGGGTCTAGCTGACTGAGGGGGAGCGAGGTGCGCTGTACTTGGGTCGTAAAGCCTAACAGTCTACCCTGATGGGTTTCTTCTTCCAGGCAGACCACCACATAGCCAATGCGATCGTCCCACACCTCGGGTGGCACCTGGCAGATCGAGTCCCCCACCTGCACTGGACGACATTCCAAATGCCCCACCTCAGGTAGATAGAGATCAGCCACATCGCAGACCAAGCGATCGCCCCTTTGCCAGCTATAGCTGCGATCGATCTCGGT
>JAYKGX010000350.1:0-21078 GCA_035285565.1 Synechococcales cyanobacterium | reverse complement strand
TTGCTCTGACCCCAAGCGATCGCTCTCAGCCACCAACAAACCGATCGATCTTGCTCAAACCTCAACCGATTAGTCCGCGCCGAGTATGGACGGGCGGTAATCTTTGCAATGGAAGGGCGATCGTTGCTAACCACCATGTCTGATTACAAAATGCATCACTCAAACGGGTGAGTATCTCTGGTTACGAAGATCTTGAATGGGCAGTCAGGCTAACGTTCCTGCTGAGCGGCTGCAAGTAACCTCTGCAACACAACCAAGATCTCTCGTCAGTCCGCTCCAGCAGGGTTGTTAGATGGCGGGTTCGATTCGACTTGTATGGATTGAAAAACACTCCCAATATGCTCAAAAACTTCATCCCTGACCCGAGCACCGATCGCATAATACTGAAGTTTTTCAAAAAAAGTAGCAAAAGAAAGCTCTGGACATAATGCAATTACCGAGCGCACGAAAGAGAGAAGATCGATCAAAATAACATTGACATTCCTCGCAAGAAAAATAGTTTTTGCAACCTGCTCAAGCGATGAACCGATACACATTCCATTTACTCCAATGATGAAGGTGATTGATTTTAAGCCATATTGACTTGCTTTGAAAGCAGCATGATCGACATCCTGCTCACTGAACTGCTTATCTTTAACCTCGAATGCCACAAAAATCTTACCGTTTTTCTTGATGTCTATATCTGCTACTTCATTGGAGGAAGCACCACTCTGATTGACCGGATGCACAATGACTTCAAAGCCTTCAAATTGGTCAAAATATATGGACAGGACAGTTCCTGCTACGATGGCAGCAACTTGTCCTTCAATCGATCGAGTGACAAACACATCAATAAATTCAATGATTTTTAAGTGAGAGTCTGCCGATTCTGCAAGTTGAGGAAGAAGTCCACTTCGAGCAGTTTGTCTTTCAATAGTAAACCGTACAGCAGTACAGAGACTATTAAAAGCCTGCTCAGCCGTTTCCACCTCAGATAGCACCTTGTGAAGGATAAGTAAAAGTTCTCTATCTTTACCAGCCCTCACTGCATTTGATGGAGATATCATTGGAAAACGGGCGGGTTTATTGAGGAAAGGCTCATTCGATCCTCCTAGCAGGCTATTCAGCAATTGACGCTCAAGCGGCACAACGACACCATGACATAGGCTTCGGGCATCATAAGCACCTTCAACATCAGCCCCTGCCTGAAGTGCAAGAGCATTGATACTTGGGTTCGTTGCTTTGCCTAAAAGAGCGGTCATGAGAATGTATCTGAAAGTCAGATGTTTTCCTTGAATGATGGTTCTGACCTCGATATCCCATTCTGTCGTTGGAATTTCTCTAGAGTGATCTTGTGCTATTGCGATCGCTTCTCGGAGAAGTTGCTCGGCTGCTCTTTGATCGACGGTTTGTTTGGCAGGACTCATGCTTAACCCTCTGACTTAGCGAACTGGGCAAAAAACTCAGCAGGGTCAGCATCCGTAGCCCGCACCCATCGTAATGCTTCTAAAATGTCGATTCGGCGTTCTCGACGCTCTATTTTGGAAACGTCAGGCTGCGTCAAGCCGATCTCATGGGCAATCGCCTTTTGAGAGAGCTTTGCTTTTTCCCGTAAGGAAATAAGCGCATCAACAATCCTTTGGTACTCAGGATCGTGAATACTTGAGATAGACTGCTTTTGACTTTCCATAGTTTAGATCTTGATTTGGAAAGGCAAATATGCCAAAATCGCATACATGAAAAACAAACAGCTTCTATCAGGACTTTCACTTTTCTCCGGCGCAGGCGGCATGGATGTTGGATTCATCCGAGCAGGAGTTGAAGTTGTCAGTGCCAATGACATTGACAGGGACGCTTGTCTCACATACGAGGCAAACCACCCAGGTGGGACTATTAAGTGCGGTGATATCACTCAGAACTTGACTGATGTATATCGATTCGAGGGGGTCGATATCGTTTTTGGTGGTCCACCCTGTCAGGGTTTTTCTGTAGCTGGGAAAATGAATCCTGATGATCCGCGCAGCAAATTGCTATGGGTTTTCATGGAAACTGTTGAACTTACAAAGCCTCGGGCTTTTGTCTGTGAAAATGTCAAGGCTTTAGCGGTTCTTGATAAATGGACTGAGATTCGCCAAAAGCTTTTCCACTTTGCCAGCCAATTGGGATACAAGTATAAGTTAGTAGTACTCAATTCATCCGATTTCGGTGTACCACAATCCCGTGAGCGTATGTTTCTGATCGGGTTTCGAGATATTGAAGACATTAGCGACTTAGAAGCACAGTTTGATCGTTATAAAAAGCCGTCTCCTACGGTTAGAGATATTGTTTTACCTCTGGGGATTGCAGGTTCTAAGAATAATCAGCGAATATGTAATGCAAAAGTTACAATAGCAGCAAAACCAGTAATGCGACGATCGCCCTATGCTGGGATGATGTTCAATGGTCAGGGAAGACCATTAAATCCTGATGGATATTCATGCGCCCTCCACGCTTCTATGGGCGGGAACAAAACACCAATTATTGATGAAGAGCATTGCTACTTTGGTCAAGATAGCTGGGTTGAATGGTATCACTCTTACCTGATGAAAGGGGGAGAACCATTAAATTTAGATGCCGCACCTAAAAGACTTAGACGATTAACCATTGATGAGGCACTTAGAATACAGACCTTTCCACATGACTATCAGTTTATCGGCGGACAAAGCTCTATTTATAGACAAATAGGCAATGCTGTCCCCTGCGACTTAGCACAAGTTGTAGCACAAGTCGTTCGGGATTTTCTGGTCAACCCTGGATTAGCAATGTCCCCAGCTCTTCTGGAGCGTGACCCTAAGCAATTACAACTAGCCATCTAACTCTTTATAGATCGACAACTGTCTGTCTAACACCCCAATTTGGGATCATAGCCCGACAGAATTCCGCCTAATCCCCAGATTTTGTATCATAGCCCAGCAGCGTTTCAGTCTAAGTTACCCATTTAGGATCATAGCCCGATTTGCGATTTCAGCCTAAGTACCGAAATTGGGATCATAGCCCGACAGATTCAGTATATTCCACTAAAAAAAATTCTGCCAGTCTGCCTAAGATCCCAAAACAGGCAGTTGGGCTGAAATAAGGGGAAGATGGATCCGCAACCTTGTAAACTCCTCGATCGCACTCCCCCTCCCCCCCTCCCGACTATTCTCCCAAATAGATCTAAAAGACTAGTTGACTTCCCCTCGGAAATGTTTTACTTTTAACAACTATGCTAGTCAGTTGGATGCCGATTCAGCCCTAGCTAAGCCCCAAGAATCTGGTTATCGCGTCACCCAAGGTTGTTCGCTGCAACCCTGAGTGACTGACCCCCACGTTGAGATCGGCAACGCAGCGGCTTTGGAGATTTTAACATCTCCGGTCATCCTGCTTGTCCCCACACATAGAGAGTCAGGATGGCCAGGTTTTTGGTTTCCTACAAACCAAAGCCAAAGTCGATTGGAGTTTTTTCCCATGGCTCAATATACAAACGATCGCGCCTGTCGTGTGCGGTCCGGTTCTGCTGGCAGAATGATTGAAATCAACGGTGGCAAGGACGATCGCGATCCCGTGCGTCTCTGGCTGATTGGCAAACCGGAAGATGTGCAGGCAATGATTAACAATCTGCACATGCGGGGAGTTGCCGAACCCCATGAATGGAGTCGTCCTAACCCTTGGGATGCGATGACCCATGGTCGGTCGGAGACCATCGCCCCTGACACCCAAACGCAAATGCTGAATCTACCACCCGGTGCGGTCATGAGCGTTTGTACGAAGTATTTATTGTAGGCGCGATCGATCTAATACCAAATCCATTAATTAACGCTACAGATCCGATCGGTCTTTTGCTCAACTCAGGTGTGAGGCGCGGATATCCTGGCGAGCAGATCCCCCTAGCCCCCTTAATAAGGGGGAACCGAGCCAAATTAACGGGTTCAGCAATCGTCGGTTGTCTCATTCCCGTTTGCTTTTTGGTTTGAAGTCCCCATTAATAAGGTGGATTTAGGGGAATCGGGATGTGTTGCAATGATGAGTTGATTTGGTATAAATCCCCCAGAATTGGGACACTCCTAACTGGGGGACCATTCAACCGGATGCTGACCCTAAATGCCCAACCGCTGATAAACCTGATCCAGATTCTTCAGATGGTGCGTCGCATCAAAACAATCCGCAATTTCTTCCGGCGAAAGGTGCGCTTGAACCTGTTCATTCGCCTCAATCTTGGCGCGGAAATTGCCACCTTCCACATTCCATTCCGTATGGGCACAGCCTTGCACGATCGCATAGGCTTCCTCCCGTTTCATCCCCTTGCTCACCAGCGCTAGCAACACCCGCTGGCTAAACACCACACCCCCGTAGAGGTTCATATTGCGGGTCATATTTTCTGGGTAAACCAACAGATGTTTAATCAGATCCGTCGTTTCATTCAGCATGAAATGCAGCAAAATGCAGGCATCGGGAAACGCCACCCGCTCCACCGAACTATGGGAAATATCCCGTTCATGCCAGAGGGCAACATTTTCCAGCGCCACCACCGCATACCCCCGAATCAACCGCGCCATCCCAGTCAACCGTTCCGATCGAATGGGATTACGCTTGTGGGGCATCGCCGAAGAACCCTTTTGGCCCTTCGAGAAAAACTCTTCCACTTCCAACACATCC
The DNA here is from genome assembly GCA_035285565.1 of Synechococcales cyanobacterium. GTDB lineage: Bacteria > Cyanobacteriota > Cyanobacteriia > Leptolyngbyales > Leptolyngbyaceae > JAYKGX01. The sequence continues at coordinate 16,425 of JAYKGX010000350.1, read as the reverse complement.
GTACGTTGCAGGTTGCGAATTTCCACCGCAAACCGTTCAATCGAAGCAGCCACCAAAGCCAGAACATTCATAAAATCTGCATGGCGATCGCGGGAGATCACCTGCGTGGAAGCAGGATCAGGTTGAAGACCCAGGTACTGACAAGTCAGCTCTTCAATTTTGGGATCAATGTTGGCATAGGTACCCACCGCTCCAGAAATTTGCCCCACCGCAATCATCTTTTTCACATTGCAGAGGCGATCGCGATTGCGCAGCATTTCCGCCAGCCAACCCGCCAATTTGAAACCAAAGGTCATCGGTTCTGCATGAATACCATGGGAGCGCCCAATCATCACCGTATCGCGATGTTGCTGAGCTTGGTAACGAATGGCTTGAATGCATTCCTCCACCTTCTGCATAATCAAATCCAGACTCGCCACCAGTTGCAGCGCCAAAGCGGTATCCAGCATATCGGAACTAGTCATCCCCAGGTGAATATAGCGCCCCACATCCCCCACATACTCATTCACATTGGTCAAAAAGGCGATCACATCATGCTTGACTTCCTTTTCGATCTCCAGCACCCGCGTAATATCAAACGCAGCCTTCGCCTTAATTTCCTCAACCGCCGCCTTGGGAATATAGCCCAACTCTGCCTGGGCTTCGCAAACAGCGATCTCGACCTGCAACCAAGTCTGTAGTTTATAGTTGTCGCTCCAAATTGCGCCCATTTCAGGCAAAGTATAACGCTCGATCAAGGTCAGTCATCCTGAATTACAACCGTTACATTGTAAGGTGATTGGACCCTTTCCACTCAAGCAACCCGCAAACAACTCACCCTGCACCAACTGGGTAGGGGTATCTACAGCCATTTTTAGATCAATCAGCCCCCTCCCCCCCTCTCCTCATTCCCCTCCCCCTCTCCTCATTCAAAACATATTGCACCCACCTAAAAAACGCCATATTCCCGGATCCGCCATGGTGGAAATATCGCCAGAAAACAGATCAGCTTTTGCTAGGATAAATAGGTCGCTCCCCCCTCATGCCCCATGACCTACACCATCAGAACCCTGGCTCGGGATGAACTGCACATTGCCATTGGCTGGGCTGCCGCAGAAGGCTGGAACCCTGGCTTGCATGATGCTGACAGTTTTTATGCGGCCGATTCCACTGGATTTTGGGTCGGAGAATTAAATCAGCAACCGATCGCCACCCTTTCCGCCGTCAAATATGGTGACACCTTTGGATTTCTGGGATTTTACATCGTTCACCCCCACTATCGCGGTCAGGGCTATGGCATCCAATTGTGGCAGACCGTCCTGCAACAGCTCGAAGGGCGCAACATTGGCTTAGATGGCGTTCTAGCACAACAAAGTAATTATCAAAAATCCGGGTTTCAGCTTGCCTATCGCAACATTCGCTATGCAGGCATCACCGGAGGCACCCCGCCCAATCTCAGCACGATCGTCAATCTCGCTGAACTTCCCTTTGATATCATTGCCCAATACGATCGTCCCTTCTTTCCCGCCGATCGCACGGTATTTCTCCAAGCATGGTTACAGCAACCTGAAAAAATTGCCCTTGGCATGATCCAATCTGATCAACTCGTGGGGTATGGGATGATTCGCGCTTGCCAATCGGGCTATAAAATTGGTCCCCTCTTTGCCAACACCCCCGCGATCGCAGAATCACTCTTATTAGCATTAACCGCCCATGTCCCAGCCCAGCAACCGTTCTATTTAGACGTACCTGAACTCAACGCCGCAGCCGTCAAGTTAGCCGAAACTCACCAGTTGCAAGTCGTCTTTGAAACCGCCCGCATGTACAACCGGGAATTTCCAGATTTACCCTTCGATCGTCTGTTTGGTGTCACCAGTTTTGAACTAGGCTAATCCCCCCTTCTTCAAGCGATCGCATTGACGCTCCACTCCGCCGATCGTTAATTCTTCCCTGCAAATCGCCTCCAAATGAAAAGAATCAAGATACCCTGATCCATGAGAGAGAAAGTCCTTTGAGAAGGGGCACCCCATTGGGCAGAACCCTTTGAGAAGGGCACCTGTTGCCCAGGGAGTTTGGTATGTCTCTATTGCATGGTTGTTGGCTGCGATCGCACTCTTTCTCGCAACCAGGAGGGTTGTTCCTCTGGGGCGAAACTTGGCGACGATGGGAACCGGATTCACTCACCCCGCACCAACCAGAGATCCATCCCTTTGCCATGACCACTGGGGAACTGATGAGTTTGCTGGCGGAAAAATCCAATCTCTACCCCTTCGCGATCGCTGGCGATCGTCCCGTAGCAGAATCGGCTCAGCAGCGCAGTCCAAAACGCACCTCCTCGCGATCGCAACCCAGCAAAGGCCCCTCTGCATCAACCGCGCAGCCCTTGGGCATGGTTCGCCGCGAAGTGTTTTGTCTACCCACGATCGGCGGGATCCCCTGTCTGTCTAATATAGAGATGAATGCAGACTCCGGCGAAGCAGCCCCTGAGTCTCCTACGGAACTCTTTCCTTGGTTGGTAGAAGGCATTTGGCTACCCATGCCCCTGGCGATCCCGTTTTTGCGATCGCTACCCCTCGGGGATCTCATGCAGGATGAAGATCCCTGGTTGGGCGATGATCTCCGGTTCTGGACTCATATGGAACGATGGAGCCTGGATTTGCTGGCAAGGGGAAAAGTGCTGCCCACATTGGGGGGTGATCCCTTAGCAGAAGAGCCGGGGACAGAGGTTGCTGGAGCAGAGGTGCGGGATCAGGCAATCGCCCAGTGGCAAGTGTTGTTGGATAGCGCCACGGATCAGGCTCGCCTCGTGCAGTTCACCCAGAAAATTCCCTTTATCTGTCTGTTTAATCTGCGCAATAGCCTCACTCATTCCCGGATTCATGCCAATCATCCTGAGACCCTGCAGCACTTCAGTCATCTAGCGGGGAATCTAGAGGACGATCGATCCCTCCTCTGTCCGATGCCTCAATCTGCAAAATATTTGTTATTGGATTTTCTGAATAGTGCGATCGCTCAACCCATTCAACAAGCCATTTCCCCCACCACAAAAACGCTCCCGCCCGTGCTCCAGGCTTGGTGGGAAGGTCTCACCAGCAGCCAAGTGGGGGTTGCAGCCAGCGATCGCGATCGGCTGTTGCCCATTCTGCAAACTTGGATGGCACCGCTGCAATTGCACATTCAGGCTTTCCGCACCTGCTTACACCTGCATCCCCCCAGCTATGGCGCGCAAAATTGGCGGTTGGACTATGGTCTACAGGCGATCGATGATCCCAACTTTTGGGTGCCCGCCCAGGTGATCTGGCAGCATCCGGTGGAGCAATTTCCCTACCTCGATCGCATCATCGATCGCCCCCAGGAAACGCTCTTAGCCGGGTTAGGACTCGCCTCTCGGTTGTATCCTGCCTTGGAACCGAGCCTCAATACCGCCCGTCCCCAACACTGTAGTTTAAATCCGGTACAGGCTTACGAATTCCTGCGATCGGAAACTACACGACTCCAGGAAAGTGGCATTGGAGTTCTTCTGCCCCCCAGTTTAGCCAACCGCACCGGATGGGCAAATCGCCTTGGATTGAAAATCATTGCAGCCACCCCTAAACAATTGAAAAAGCAAAAGCTGGGATTGCAAAGTTTACTCAATTTCCAATGGCAACTTTCCATCGGGGGACATAGTTTAAGCAAGGAAGAATTCGATCGCCTCGTTGCACTCAGAACACCGTTGGTAGAAATCAATGGGGAATGGGTGGAACTCCGCCCGCAGGATATCAAGGCCGCTCAATCGTTTTTTGCCGCCCGCAAAGATCAGACCACGCTGTCCCTAGAAGATGCCCTCCGCCTGAGTACGGGAGATACCCAAGCGATCGAAAAATTGCCCGTGGTGAGTTTTGAAGCCTCGGGAGCGTTGCAGGAATTGGTCACCACGCTGACGGATAATCGCAAAATTCAAGCCATTATCAAACCCCAAGCCTTTCAGGGAGAGTTGCGACCTTACCAAGCATTGGGGGTGGGCTGGCTCGCCTTTTTGGAACAGTGGGGATTGGGGGCTTGTCTGGCGGATGATATGGGCTTGGGCAAAACCATTTCGTTGCTGGCGTTTCTGCTGCATTTACAGGAACAGGATAAATTAGTTGCCCCCGTGCTGCTCGTGTGTCCCACATCGGTGCTGGGGAACTGGGAACGGGAAGCCAAACGGTTTGCCCCCACGGTGAAAGTCTGCCTGCACCATGGCGATCGTCGTCTGCAGGGAAAAGCCTTTGCCAAACAGGTGAGTGCCTGCCATTTAGTCATTACCAGCTATGCCTTGGTGCATCGAGATGTGGCGACCTTAAAGGTGATCGAATGGCAGGGGGTAGTGTTGGATGAAGCCCAAAATGTGAAAAATGCTGAGGCGAAGCAATCGCAAGCAGTACGCCAGTTTCCTGCCCAGTTCCGCATTGCCCTCACGGGAACTCCTGTGGAAAATCGCTTGCAGGAATTATGGGCGATTTTGGATTTTCTCAATCCGGGCTATCTGGGGTCCAAACTCTTTTTTCAACGCCGTTTTGCCATCCCGATCGAACGCTATGGTGATACCACCTCACTGCAAACCCTGCGTTCCCTTGCCCAGCCTTTTATCCTACGCCGCTTAAAAACCGATCGGACGATCATTCAAGATTTACCCGAAAAGCAAGAGATGACTGTCTTCTGTGGTCTCACAACCCTGCAGGCAGCCCTATATCAACAAACCGTGGATGATACCTTAGCGAAAATTGACCAGGCAGACGGCATTCAACGCCGGGGTATGATTTTAGCGCTGTTGACTAAGTTAAAACAAATTTGTAATCATCCTGGCTTATTCAATGCAGCTTTGCTAGAGGACAGTTCTTCTACCATCTCTCCATCAACGAAGACCCCTAAAAGTTCTCCATCAGCGACTGCAAAAACTGCTAAAACTAAAGCGATCGAGGATCGACCCCTCCAGCAGGAATCTGGCAAAGTGCAACGGCTGGCGGAATTGCTAGAGGTCTTGTTGGCAGAAGGCGATCGCGCTTTGATTTTCACTCAATTTGCAGAATGGGGTAAATTACTCCAAGCTTACCTACAGCAGTCCCTCGGTCGTGAAACGCTCTTCCTCTATGGCAGCACCCCCAAGAAACAACGGGAAGCCATGATCGATCGCTTTCAAAATGATCCCCAAGGACCGCGCCTTTTTATCCTTTCACTGAAAGCAGGAGGCGTTGGGCTGAATTTAACCCGTGCTAACCACGTCTTTCATTTCGATCGCTGGTGGAATCCGGCTGTGGAAAATCAAGCCACCGATCGCGTCTTTCGGATTGGGCAAACTCGCAATGTGCAGGTGCATAAATTTGTCTGTTCTGGCACGCTGGAAGAACGCATTCACGACATGATCGAAAGCAAGAAAGCCCTAGCGGAACAGGTTGTGGGCACAGGGGAAAACTGGTTAACCGATCTCGATACCGATCAACTCCGCAATTTGTTAGTGCTCGATCGCCAAGCCATCATCAATGAAAGCAATTCTTGACATCCTCCCCACCGCATAGGCGGATGGGGTATTCCGGCAACCTGATAAACCACAGAATGAAACCAGAACGAATCGTTTCCCAGCGATCGCTTCCACTGCCCACACACTTGCCTTATCTCATTGCTAAGCTCACACTGTTATCAAACCTGGGGCATGAATTTCTATGAAGCCTTATATAGCAATCCTCCTTCAGTTGTAAAAGTGGGACAGGCTTCTAGCCTGTGCAGGCTCCTTCAGTTGTAAAAGTGGGACAGGCTTCTAACCTGTGCAGGCTCTTTCAGTTGTAAAAGTGGGACAGGCTTCTAACCTGTGCAGGCAGAATTTCGCCCCACAAATCAATTAGGATTGCTATATCGCGCTTGCATTAAACGAGAGATGTTTCGAGAAGTTGAGCTTGTGAGTCTAATCGGTTTCTAAACGAGCGATCGAGAACAAAAAGTTCAACTTCTGTTCACGATCGCGCCTGCATTAAACGAGATGAAGTTTCAAACGTTCAACTTCTGTCCACGATCGCACCTGCAGTTAAACGAGAGTTCGAGACGTTGAACGTTTGATTGAGTCTAATCGGTTTCTAGCATGATCTCTCTAGCCGCAACACAGATGACCGTCGATTCACCCTGTCTCCGGATTGGTTGGCTCCATTCGTAGGCACTGATGAAATTGAGAAGATGCAACAGCCCGATCGCCGCCTCAACGGCATCAGCATCCCCACTCAGATGTAGGTTGATTTGTTTGGTATAGCGTTTCATTGGGTTTCCTCAAACAAGAATGACGTGGACGAGGAGAACCCAAAAAACTAGCCGCCCCGTTTTCTGACATCGCAAAACAGGGCGGCGCGGAATGCTAAAATGCAATCCAGGTCACCATGCTGCCTCAGACAGCTTGGGGGCTTAGCGATCGTTTTGAGGCGGGAATCTCATTGCGATCGCGCTAGGTTTTTGGGCTTAGGCAGAGAAAATTGGATCATCCTCTACAACCTAATCATAGTACTCTAGCGGCGATTCGGGTTCCCGTCAACTCTATTGGGCTGGGAAATTTAGGAAAGGGGGATCCCAACCCGAACGTTGCCAAATCTCCCATACTGGGAAATTTAGGGGGCGATCATCTGTCGCAATTTCAAATTGATTGGGTATACCTTGCGGGGGTCTCTTGGCTGCTCACGGTCCAATTCTCCCATACGCTTGTCATGCATCAACCGCACCATAACGTTACCCATTGATGCGGAACTTAGGTTGTCTAAATGGTATCTAACCGAATATAGCAATCCTAATTGATTTGTGGGGCGAAATTCTGCCTGCACAGGCTAGAAGCCTGTCCCACTGTTACAACTGAAAGAGGATTGCTATAGCAGGCAACCTATCCCAGATTTTTGAGTATGCTTCGATCCATTCAATTGTTGGCCCTCTGTAGCTTTCTGGCATTGACGGCTCTCAGTCCTCTGGCGCCGATCGTCCAACCAGCCGTTGCGCAGTCTGCGGCAAGGATCTGCCATCCTAACGAACCGCTAGTAGTGGAGGCAGCAAATTTAGAAATCGAAGCCAGTAACCTGCTGGATCGAGCCGATGCAGAAAAAGCCCTCACCGCTTTACAAGCAAGCATGACGATCGCAACCCAGCTTAGAAACGTTTCATTACAATCCAATTTGATTCAATCTTGGTTACTCGAACCTTACAACGGCTTTCCCACAACTCGCCTCGCTCAACTCAATCAGCAGCTCAACGCTTCTCAAAAATCTCTTGCACTCGTCAAGCAATTTCGGACTCTGATGGATCGGCTACCGATCGCCCATCACGATGAAAAAACGCGGGCATCTGTTGCGATCGCAAGACAATACGCCACCCTCGGTCAGACTCAAACGGCATTGACGCTGATGGCACAAGCACGGCAGTCTGAATCTGCTATCAAATTGCCCCATCAGCGATCGATCGCCCTGATCGAAATGGCAGAAGGATTGGTTGAACTGTCGCAACTGCAAGCGGCTCAAGCAACACTGGTGCAAGTTGAGCGAGAAATTCCGCGCATTCGAGGTGAGGAAGCGACTCGCCTCAGCGTGCAAGAACGAACCGCAATTCTCTATGCTCGCATTGGCAACGATCAAAAATCTCAGCAGATCTTACAACAGTTGCGAGTCTCTCCAGATGTCTATGCATCGGCTCAGAATGGCATTGTTGGTGCGTACATTCAGACTGGGAAATTAGTAGAGGCAGAAAAAGTGGCACGAGCGATCGTACCGCCTCGCCACAAACTCTCTGCTTTAACCAAAGTCGCTATTGCTCATCGGAACAATTTGAGTCAGTCTAATTCGTTGTTTCGCCAAGCGTTAACCATTGCGCGATCGCAGTCTGATGTTTCTCTAAGAGATTCGTTACTACAAACGCTAATTGCAGCTCATTTACAGGTCGGACAACTCGAACCAGCGCTCCAGATCACTCGTTCTCTCAAGTTTTCCCATAGTCCGACGATGAAATTAGTCATTGCAGCGCATCACAAAGCTGGCAAATCAGCTCAAACGAGACAGCTCTTGTTGCAAGAACTCACGGCAATCAAACGGTTGAAGGATGCTTGGGAACAAAGAGGTCGCCTCTCAGATTTGCTCCAAACAGCCACCGCAATGGAACAATTCGAGTGGATTCGCCAGGAATGGGCGACGATCGCGACGATCGATTATGGTCTCCAAGACTGGCAGATTATTGAGATGGCAACCACCTACGCCAAAACTGGCAAACAGGCTCAAGCGGCGGATTGGGTGCGTCAGTTGCCTTTAGACCATCAACCGACCACTCAAATTAAGGCACTCGCTGCGATCGCGCTGATCGCTCATCGGGCAGGCAACTCCTCATTTGCCAATCAATTACTAGCGCAAACGTTGCAATCGGTTGACCCCCTCGATCGCGCCTATCGAGACAGAATTCATCGAGAAGGGGGCAATCTGTTCAGTCTCGATCGCTTTAAGCCAACTGCGCTAGCCAGTATTGCACTGGTCTATTCTCAAACGCAGCAACCCGAAAAGATGCGGCAAATCCTTCAGCAAGTAGTGGCATTGAGTGAAAAAATTGATGATCCAACGATCGCCAGCCCCCTCGATTATCCGTTTGCTCAGTTCACGGAAGCGCAACAATTTATCGGGGCCTTACAAATTGCAGAGGGCACCGCTTTTCCAGAGGTGCAACAATCCCGGTTACAAACGAGTGCGATCGGATTGCTCAAGCTGAATCGATGGGATCTCGTGTTACCAATTGTGGATCGGATTAACGCTCCCAATGGAAAAACTCAGCTTTTACTGGCGATCGCACAACGATATGCAGAACTCAAGCAATCTCAAAAGGCATTGCCAATTCTGGCACAGGCGTTTCAAGTAGCTCAGACGATTCCAGGCGATGAATCAATATTCGATCACTTGGGGATAGATGGCGGTACTATTATTCCGATTGAAACGGATCGGGGCAGTTTGACAGAAGCGATCGCTGTTCAATATGCTCGTCTCAATCACATGACCGAAGCGGTGAAAGTTGCGAATACCTTACAAGAGAAATCAACTCGCGAGGAAGCCCTGCAAATGGTGCGTTGTGCGGGTCGTGGATAGTATCAACCTTGGGGAACGATCGTACATTTGTATCAGAAAATATTGGGCATCGTGTCACAAAAACCTGACACAAGCGCTTTAAAGCAAAAGAATACTCATCCTTCACCCCAATTCTTTGGACACAACCTGCATGAATCAACCTCTGCAGCACTTGAGTACAAGCTTAATGATGCTGCAAGCTGAGCGATCGCCTACTTCTATAATCACAGTATTGCGAACGCTTCCCTACTACAATGTCCTAGATACTGCAATGGTTATGCCTTCCTCTCCCCCCCAGCCATCAGTTGCTCCACTCTCTTGGTATCCGGTTTCCGAAGATATCAAACAGTTGTTATTGTTAGTCTCTCATCATTGGCATACTCCAGAAATTGCCAATCGCTATATGCAGCAGGCGATCGAATTAGCAGGCGATCATCCAGATGTTTTGGTCTCTGCCTATCGCTACTTTTTTTATACCCACAATAATCAATTAGCCCTGCAAGTTGCCACAAAAGTGCTGGCAATGGTGCAACAAAGTGAAAATTTACCCACCGATTGGGCAGAACTCAGGCCGATTCTGAGCGATCGCCGGGATGATCCCACCCTTCGGCTATATATTAATGCCTATGCTGCTTCTGGGCTAATTCGCGCTCGGTTGGGGGAACTAGAGACTGCTCAAAAGATTGCTGCACAAGTGAGTGAAATTGAAAGTCGCAATGAATTTGGCGGCAAAGTGGTGCAGAGCATTCTAGAGAATCCCGATGATGAGGAGATGGAGGACAACGGTTCAGGCGCACCGGCTATTGGTACGCTCCTCCAGCATTGGCTGCAAACGCAAGGGTTGAATTCAGAAGATTTAGAGCAGCAGGGTTACAATGGCGAGACTGCGTTGATGCTGGCAACCAGAGCCGGAGAACTCGAAGTTGTGCGACTGCTAGTGCAAGCAGGGGCGGCGATCAATGCTCGCAATCATGATGGCAACAATGCATTGTGGTTTGCCTGTTTCCGCGATCGCTATGATTTAATGGAGCAATTGGTAAAAGCGGGGATTGATATTGACAATCAGAATGATAACGGAGCCACAGCATTAATGTATGCAGCTTCTGCTGGCAAAACTGAAATGGTACAGCATTTACTGGCATTGGGCGCGAATGCAGAACTGAAAAACCTAGATGATTTTCGGGCGATCGACTTTGCAGCAAATTTCGACATACTCAGGATGCTGAAGCATGTTGTCCTCTAGCATCCTTCAGTCTGCCCATCTCGACTGTCACGAAGCCACAAAACATTCTTGGCGATCGGTTCAGATGGATCCCAACTATGTGGATGCCAGAACACAACCGACTGCCTGGAAAACCTATCCTCACTTTTTGCGTCGTTTTCCCCTCGATGCCGAACATCCCTTGCATCGGATGCTCTCACTCACGAGTGCAATCACGTTTCAGAAACAATATCGAGACAGCACCCATGCGTTGCGCGTCCAACCTTCAGCAGGCGCACTCTACCCCACCGAACTCTATGTCCAACTGCGCGGCATCCCCGGACTGATTGATGACATCTACCATCTAGAACCCAATCATGCTTGTCTGACGCTGATTTATGAACTGATTGACGATGGCTTAGAAGGATACTGGGAAATTGCGATCGCCCCTCCCCGTTGTCGCCGCGACTGATTATTTTGAACCCAATCGTTTCATCGAAGCGAGTTACAAACAAACGCTCACGCCTGCGCCGCATTCCCAGCCCCCCAATTCACTCAACCCCACAGTCTCTGCACCCACCTTTCCCCTAGAGCCGAGCCAATGGTTACAAGCCATTCAACAGCGGCGATCGGCAAGACGGTTCCATCCCACCGCGATCGATCAGCCCATCTTCTCGACCATCTGCGAGACTATGCAACCTGCAATTCTCAGTGAGCATCCCGAAGCCTTAGACATCTATGCGGTGGTGCATCGAGTCACAGGGTTAGCACCTGGCATCTATCGTCAGCGGTTTGCCAATCGTCATACCCAGAGCTATGAATTTCTACAACCCGGAGAGTTTCAAGATCAGGTGGGTTATCTCTGTGTGAATCAGGCGATCGCCCGTGACTGTGCAGTCATCTTCTTTATCGTCTCAACGGGCACAAACTATCGCGTTGCTCTCCAACAGGCAGGCATCCTGGGACAGCGGATCTATCTGGCTGCCACCGCACTCAATATTGGTTGTAGCGGCATTGGAGCTTTCTTTGATGATGAAACCCAAGGTTTTTTAGGCACCGATCAACCCGTACTTTATGCCGTAGCGATCGGACAGCCCCATTAGCCCAGAAGTCCAACTCATGGTGCTGTCGTTTCATCCCAAATCAATCGGCCCAAATCAATCGGCGATGCCTGCGATCGTTAATCTCTTCGCGTTGCTAAATAAACATTGGTTTTGTACTGCAGATAGACGTATCCCTGTTCATCAACATGTTCTTCATACAAATCCGTTAACTGTTGCATTAACCTGGTCGCGGCTTCACCGGCGCGGGGTGTATAGGAGCGGCTATTGGCAAGCCCCAGTAAACTCGTCAGATCCAGTGCTTGCTGATGGGAGACTTCCAACCCTTGCACCACCCCAAAATAGGTGGCATCTTCCAGCAAAGGCTGAATATCTAACCGTTGCTCGGGTTCCTGCGTCAGCACACTGCGTAAGGCCTCCCCATACCGTGTTGTAAAGACATCTCCCCGATCGCGATTATTCCACACCACCGCTAACTTTCCCCCTGGTTTGAGAATGCGATGAAATTCCGGCAGGGCAACCCGGTGATCAAACCAATGAAATGCCTGAAACGCGGTCACTAAATCCACACTGCGATCGCTCAACCCGGTTGCTTCTGCAGTCCCGGATTGAAAGGTTAAATGGCTGGAGGAGAGCAAAATACTTTCCAGTTCGCCCACCTGCCGCATTGCTGCATTTGGTTCTAGGGCAATCACCGCTGCCCCGGTTTCCTGCTGTGCCAATAGACGACTAGAAATGCCAGTTCCCGCTCCCACATCCACGATCGTCGCCTTGAGGGGTAAATCAGACAGCAGAAAGGCGATCGCCGCTTCCGGGTAGGTTGGGCGATATTTGCGATAATCTTCTGCGCGATTAGAAAAACGTTCGGTAGGATTAAATTGATGCAGCGGAATCGGGGGCATCATAGGAGTGAAGGGAAGGGGTAAGGGACGCAATCGAACTGTCTTTAGATTAATACCAAAGGAACATGGGCGGAAACCCGGTACCCTAAAGATTCGGTGGAGCACCGTTCCAACTGCGTCGGTAAGCTGCACTGCTACCAAACTAAAAAATCGGCTTAAGATAACACTAACGATAAAGAGTAGAACTTCAGCAAGGAGACTGTAAGATGCAATCAGCAGAAACCGCCAATAAGCGCCGCCTGCTCTCCACCCTCAGCCATGTGGCAATTTTCTTTAGCTGGACCTTTGCGTCCATCGGCGTACCCCTGTCTATTTTGTTCGTTTCCGACGACCCAGTGGTGAAAGCCAACGCCAAGGAATCGATTAATTTCCATATCTCCGCCTGGTTGTATGGGGCGATTGCCGCTATCCTCCTCTTTTTGCCCACCTTCTTAACCTTAGGTCTCGTGGGTTGGATCGCAGGCGGGTTAGGGTTCCTCTGGGTCGCTAGCATGACAGCGATCGCCGTACTCCATGCCCTCAGCAAGCCCGATGAGCCTTTCCGCTATCCCTTTATTCTCCATCTCCTGTAGGGCAAGGGGCGATCCGACTCACAAGCAGAGAATCGCTAGGCTCCCGCTGGTTGAGAATAGGTCAAACTGATTATTGCAAGTATTATAAAAATTGGCAGAAGTTGCACTCGTGAAAGAGCATCGCTTCTGCCAATTTTTTGGTTGCTATTTTTTAACGTCAATTCGACGAAACTCGATTCCCGTCAATCTCTCGATCCCCCTCAATCTCCCTTAATAAGCGGGACTTCAAACCGAAAAGCAAACGGGAAGGAGTTGAACGACGATTGCTGAACCCTTGAATTTGGCTCGGTTCCCCCTGATTAAGGGGGCTAGGGGGATCTGCTCGCCAGGATTCGTCTAACTCACGTTTTTTACGTCGAACTGACGTTAACGCGACTGCAACGTTCCCCAAGCCCACTGGGGTTGAGTCAGGATCGTGTTATAGAGGGCTTCCACCTGGGTGATGTTGTCGCTGAGGGTATAGCGCTTCAGGACTCGCTCTCTGGCTTTTTGTCCCAACAGACATGTTAATTCTGGATGATCTCGAAATAGGGGGAGCAGGGTTTGTAACTGGGTTGTCACAGGCTGGGTTGTGCGCATAATCACGCCTGCCCCATTTTCTAGCACCTCCCCGTCGGCTCCAGCATCGGTGGCAATGCAAGCTAGACCGCAGGCCATCGCCTCCAGCAGGGAGAGAGACAGACCTTCCACCAACGACGGCAGAATAAAGACATCGGCACTGCGCAGAATTTCGATCCGCTTCCGTTCCTCTGCCACAAAGCCCAGCCATTTCACCCCAATCTCCTCGCCATACTGGGCTTTTAAAGGCGCTAATAAAGGTCCGCTACCCACCATCAGCAGGAGACTATTACTGCCCATATTCGAGGCTTTCCAGGCCCGCAGCAGGGACTCCACATTCTTTTCTGGAGCAATCCGACCTTGGTAGACAAAAACCCGTTTTCCCTGCCAGCGCTTCCGCAACTTCGATTCACCCGGTGAATATTTTTCTACATCCACCCCATTGGGAATGACGGCGATGCGGTTGGCGGGCACTCCCAGTTTTACCAGTAAATCTTTTTGCAAATAGGAAAATACAATCACGCGATCGTAGTTTGCCAACGCCGGAGCATACAGTTGATACATCAGATACTGCGTCCCCGAAGCCCAATTGCGGACTTGATTATCAAACGCAGGATGGAAGGTGGCTACGAGGGGCAGCCCCAATTCTTCACACAGTTCCGGGAGCCGAAAATCCAAGGGCGAGAGGGTTAACGAAGCATGAACGACATTGGGTTTAAGCTGGCGGAGCGATCGCATCAGCAATTTACTCGATCGCAACCGAGGCAGGGTATAGATTTGGGACTTAAACAGAAAAGGAATCGTAACTTCTTGAAAATTGGGCACCAGATCCGGCACCGTATCCTCTGCTTCTTCGTGATCCGACTGGGAAAAATGGAAAAAACTCACCCGATGCCCGCGATCGAGTAAGGCATTGGTTACTTCCCGTCCATAGGTCACATTGCCGCAGAAAGGCGACTTTTTCCCTAACCAAGCAATATGCATAGATCTAGCTACTCCCGTCACCAATGAATGTTTTTGAGTATGCAAAACTGGGCACTGCAATCACCAGTCGTGATGACCGATCCCAGTACCGCTTGACATAAACGATTGTCAACGAGGAGGAGCGAAGAATCTGTTCCTGCGATCGCACTTGATGGAACATTTAAATATTCCATCTCCACCTTGCCAAGGTCAGGCGGTTCACAGGTGGGGCTGCCCACAGGTGAGGTGACCATGCCAAATGGTTCCATTGCAGTGCTGCATACCCCATCACCTAATGAATAAGTGCCACAAAATTTGACTCTCACTCGTAAACGCTCGCCCCCAGAGAGGGAGATTGAACTGATTCCTCTTCTTGCTAGGGAAAAGGAGGTGAGGAGTTGATCTGTTGCATTTATTAAGAAATTCGGTATGAGTTGCCAGAAACTTGAGTTTGGATTCTCATTTTGTATTCTCTTTCCCAGAGATGTACCAGGTCAATCCCCCACCGCAGAGTGTGAGTCCCGCTAGGATGAGAAAGACGATCTTCATGCCCAACAGGGATTCCCCCACCCCCGCTAACACCAATGGCAAGCTCAAGGCAATGTTGACAGCATTGTTTTGTAACCCAAACACCTTGCCCCGCATTTCTTCGGGGGTTTCCTGCTGAATCATGGTTTGCATGGGGATGCCAATAATGGCTGCAAACCCACCCACCAGGGCAATATTTGCCAACGAAAGCCAGAGATGCTGGTAAGAAAATGCTAATCCGCCTAGCGCTGCCGCCATGCCCAAGGATCCGTATAACCCTAACCGTTGATGCGCTAATTTTTGCCCAAAACTGCCTAAGACGGTAGCCCCGATCGCCATGCCAACGCCCCCGGCTGCTAACAGGAAGCCAAACTGGGAAGATTTAATCTCCGGCATCACCTCTGCCAACCGGACGGACAACACTGAGAGCGCCGCAAACACTGAGAACAGAATCACTAATTGAACGAGTGCGGCTCGCACATGGGCCTGTTGACCTAAGTATTTCAAGCCATCTTTAATATCCTGCATCACATGGGGTTGCTCTGTCGGCTGCAGCGATCGTTGTTCGCCAGTTTTCAGACCTAACAGCAGCAGACCGGCCAAAACGTAGCCTCCACCCACCACTAATTCTTTGCCCAAGTCATGGATCCCAAATCCACGCACCAACTGATCTGCGAGCGCCAGTAGGGGTTCCCCCACAGCAAAGCCAATAATGACCGAAGCCATGGCCGTCGTAGTGTAGAGGGAATTGGCAGATAATAGGTGCCGCTTCTCCACAATTAAGGGAATCACGGATTGTTCAGCAGGGGCAAAAAATTGGGTCAGCGTTGAGACTAAAAAGGTTACACCCAGCATCAAGGCAAAGCCAACGGGCGTACTGCCCCAGGGTGCCCAATCTTTGACTAACCAAAGGATTGTTGGCAAGGCAAACACCAGTAAGCCCCGGAATAGGTTCGTTGCCACTAAAACGCTTTTCTTAGACCAGCGATCGACGTAGACCCCGGCGATCGAGCCAAACAAAATAGCCGGAATGGTGAAGGCAACCATGGTAGAAGACACCCAGCCACTGATGGGTTGATCATCCGCCTGAAAGCGACTGGCTATTAAGGCAATCATCAGAACCAAATAGACTTTATCAGCAAGCTGGGAAAACACTTGTCCTGCCCACAGAGTCAGGAAGTTGCCATTGCGCAGAACTGGTAGAAATCCCTGCTCAGGTTCCAACTTGGGGGTTGGGTCAACGGAGGAGACAACAGAAGGTTTCACGGGCGCACTCTTAGCCTGGTTAATCGGCACCACCTTGGAGGCAGGGGTACGGTTCCCAGCTTTCGATCGCGGTGGAAAACCTTGACCCGAAGTTGGAGAAGCCATTGTTTTTCTAGGGGAATCCGAAACAGGTTGGTGCATAGTCACAGCCCGATCGCCTTGGAAGATTGATCCACGGATCACTTTTAGTTTACCACTTGTAACAGAAGGATTTTGGGAAGATTCTCGGGGCATGGGATTACAGTTGCAAAAAAAGGATTACGGGAGAAAAAATAGGGTTAAAACAGAAAATTAGACGTGCAAGAAATTTTAAGG
>JAYKGX010000349.1:0-3809 GCA_035285565.1 Synechococcales cyanobacterium | reverse complement strand
CATGCCTTTCTGCGTTGCTAACTCGATCGCCGACTGATGACGCTGAAAAAAATAGTAGTAATGCAAATTGATAAAGGAAAATTGATCGGTGGCGATCGTCTGCAAAATTAACTCTAGAGATCCATGGGTCGAGAAGCCTACATGGCGGATTTTTCCAGCCGCGATCGCTGCATGAACGGCCGCCATACAGCCCTGGTCTTGTTGAATCCAGTCAAAATGCTCAGCTTGGTTGATCCCATGAATGGCCAGGCAGTCGATGTAATCTACCTGCAGTCGTTCTAGGGATCGAGCGATCGCGGCTGCCATGCTAGAGCGATCGGGTAAGGGTGGGATCTTGGTCGTTATGACCACCTGCTCCCTGGCAATGCCTAGTGTTTTGAGCGCAGTTCCTAGCCAGACTTCACTCTTGCCATAGCCCTGCGCTGTTTCTAAGTGATTGATCCCCAAATCAATCGCTCGTTCGATCGTAGCTGCCATCCCCTGCTGTGACCCGAGACAACGCATGGTGCCTAGGGAAAATACAGACAGAGACAGTTCAGTCCGACCCAACGAGCGATATTGCATGATTCGTGCCAGCCAGTTAGCGAGTCGAAGCCAGGGTACGACGCTTAGTCACCATGCGGAAGGTTTCGATAATATCGCCAATCTCCCAGGCATTGAAGTTGTCGATGCCGATGCCGCACTCATAACCTGCGTTGACTTCCTTGGCATCTTCCCGCATCCGTTTCAGCGAATCCAGGTTGCCTTCATACAGCATGCTATTCCCACGCTTCACCCGCACCTTACAGTTCCGAATCGCTTTACCCGATTGGATATAACAACCCGCAACCGCACCCTTGCCTACGGTGAAGACGGCCCGAACTTCCACTTGCCCAAGGGCTTCTTCCACCAACTCTGGCTCCAACATCCCTTCCATTGCCGCTTGGATATCGTCCAGCAGCGTGTAGATGATGTTGTATTCTCGCACATCGACCCCGGCGCGATCGGCAGCCTGTCTGGCTCCGGTAGCTAAGGTGGTGTTGAATCCAATTAAAACAGCTTCGGAAGCCGCTGCCAAGTCCACATCGGTTTCGGAGATTTCACCCGGTGCCGCAAAGAGAACTCGAACCTGGACTTCGTTTTGGGGCAATTGCTTGAGTGCGCCCAAGATAGCTTCCACCGAACCCTGGACATCGGCTTTCATGACGATATTGAGTTCCTTCAACTCGCCTTCTTGGGCCTTACTGGACAGGGTATTGAGGCTGACCCGACGGGAGGACATGGCGGCCATCAGTCGAGATTGCCGCTGCACATCTGCCCGATCGGACGCGATCGAGCGGGCCTCTTTTTCATCTCGGTAGACTTCAAATTCATCGCCCGCTGCCGGAACATCACTCAGACCCAGCACTTCCACTGCAAAGGAAGGAGAAGCCTGCTTCACACGGCGACCGCGATCGTCCATCATCGCCCGCACCTTACCGAGCGCCGATCCTGCCACCAGGATATCCCCCACTGCCAGGGTGCCATTTTGGACCAAAAGCGTAGCAACGGGTCCCTTCGCCTTATCGAGGTGAGCTTCAATCACAGTCCCTCTAGCAGGGCGATCGGGATTCGCGGTCAGATCTTCCACTTCCGCGACTAGCAACAACATTTCCAGCAGAGTGTCCAAATTCTGCCCGGTCATTGCACTCACAGGCACCATGATCGTGGAGCCACCCCATTCTTCAGGCACTAACTCATATTCCGTCAGCTCTTGCTTAACGCGATCGGGCTGAGCCTGCTCCTTGTCTACCTTGTTAATGGCAATGACAATCGGTACTTCTGCTGCTTTGGCGTGACTAATGGCTTCGATCGTTTGTGGTCTCACTCCATCATCAGCAGCAACCACCAAGACGGCAATATCCGTGACCCGCGCCCCTCTGGCACGCATCGCAGTAAATGCTTCGTGACCGGGGGTATCCAGGAAGACGACCTGCTGCATCTTGTCATTGTGTTCCACATCCACATGGTAGGCACCGATGTGCTGGGTAATGCCACCCGCTTCACCCGCTGCCACTTTCGTTTTGCGGATAGAATCCAACAGGGTGGTTTTGCCGTGATCGACGTGTCCCATGATGGTGACCACCGGCGGACGACGTTGGAGATTTTCCAAATCCTCCGCTGAGATCATTTCAGTGCTCTTAATAGCTTCTGACCGTTTCTCAGCATGATCCACTAAAATACCCATCTCTTCAGCGACCTGGGTGGCGGTCGCCACATCCAAGGTTTGGGTCACGGTGGCGGCAATGCCCTTCATGAATAGGTTCCGAATAATTTCCGTCTCGGAAACCGCCATCATTTGAGCCAGTTCTTGCACGGTTACGCCACCCGTTAGGGTGACAATTTCCGGGCGCTCTTGCTTAGCAGCATTCTGATCGCGGCGATCGCGACGATTAAAGGTTCTACCTCGCTTAGCCGCACCTGTTACCACAGAAGCAACGGGCTTAGGAGCAGCCGTTAAATTCTTGGGCTTAGGTGGACGTGCCAACGAGAGGCTCATTTGAGCGGCTGACACGGCCGAATCTTCATCTTCGTCAAAGATGGTATCGAGATCTTCGTCTTCATCTTCATCGAGGCGAGGCTGGGTACGGCGTTTGCCCTTGCTGACTAATTTGGCAGCTTTTTCTGGTGATTCGACGGTGTCTTCTTCCTCTTCCTGCCAGTTTTTGCGGCGTGCCTTAGGAGGCGTGGGTTTTGCCAACAGCTCGATTGGCTTGGCGGCTTCGATGGGGGCAACTGCCCCAACTTCAGGGCGATTGTTGGGGCGGTTGACCTTCAAAATTGACTGCCCTGCTCGATTGGCAGCCTCCTCTCCCGCTCCCGTTGGCTTGGGTCGTTTCAGTTCAACCACTGTTTGAGAACGGTGGGGAGCAGAATCAGCCGACTTGCCTGCTCCGGCGGGTTTGCCAATGATCTTTTTCCCACCTTCTCCTGATCGCGGGGCGATCGTAGGTCTCTCAGGCTTTTCAGTCTTTTCAGCTTTTGGGATCGGCTTATTCAGAACAGGGCGAGGGGCGGGAGAAGCAGGTTTGGCCGGGGGAGAACTAACTTTACGATGTTCGGGTTTGCTGCCTTCAGGACGACTGCCCTCTGGTTTCGTGTTTCCTGGCTTGATACCACCGGATTTACTCCCCTCTACTTTGGCGACTTCCGGTTTAACCGCTTCTGGTTTGACGGCTTCCGGTTTCATGGAGCCTGATTTACCTGCTTTAGGCGGACTGACTAAGGCTGGCGGGGTGGCAACTAAAGTTGGCGCAGGTGCGAGGGCACTGTCGGGCTGAGCTGGAGCCTCGGCTTGATCCGGTTGAGCGACCTCCCCAGGCAGAGTTTCCACAGGCAGAGCCTCCATGGACGGAGTCGCAGACTCGGGATCTGAAGCAGGCTGGGGCACCATTGGTTTCACGAGTTCTGGTTTTGTCAACTCTGGTGGGTGGGTCATCTCCTCAGGCGATCGCTCTGACGCACTAGATGCGATCGCATCCCCGCCGGAGTCAGCAGCCTTTCTAGTCGCCTGTAGAGGGCGGGGTGGCACCGCAGATTCGATCGTTTTTGCCATAGGCGCGATCGGCTCTGTCGGAGCAGACAACGTCTGAATTGTGGGGGGACCCAGTAATTCAGGCTTTTCTGCAATCTCACCTCGACTGACTGAGCGACGAACTTCTAAGATTTGCGGCTTTTTTGTTGGGCTATTCAATGGCGTTTTGTTCCTCGATTCAACAGGTTGGGCGATGGCTTTGCGAATAGGTGCTGGCTTGGAGGGAGTGGCGACCGGGTTCGGTTGATTGAGAGCG
>JAYKGX010000348.1:0-9035 GCA_035285565.1 Synechococcales cyanobacterium | reverse complement strand
GCAAGAAATAGCCGAGATTGATGAGGGAAATCACGTAGGACTCAAAGCCAATCACCATAAAGGTCAGAAAAATGGGGACCCAGACAAACGCACTGACCCACATAGAGGGTTCCTGCTGAATGGCTCGGATCATGTGAATCACATCCGTCAGGACGTAGGGGGCATTGGGCAGAAACGCCAGAAATACCAAGGCTCCTATCCACCATCCCAGACTCAAGGGCGATCGTTCGGTCAAGAGTGGCAGAGAGCGGTGCCAGGACTGGGTTCCCTGTTTTGCAGCGAACTGAGTCGGTTGCCAGCCCACAAGTTTTAACCAAAACTGCCCTCGATGACTGACCAGCCCAATCTGCTGCATCAGCCAGTCTGCCCGAAATAGGGGTAAGCTCAAACATAATGGAATCACTGCCAGAAAGAGATTCCACACCATCCAACGATGGTGAAAATACAATCCTTCTAGCAACGATCGCCCCAGGAATCGAATTAAGGATACATCCATAGCTGAACACCGAACAAAGAGCTGGATACCCTTTAATCTATGCGGTGAATATGGCAACTCTATGACACAACCGTCACGATCTTGTCTAAAAAGTTACTGGCTCGATCCAGCAATGCAACTAGCAATTGAAAAGGCGACCGGGTCAGCCAAGCGCTCCTTGCATCATACTTTCGTACTATGCCTGCATCTGGAGATTGTGCTTGCACTGAAGCGATCGCCCTTGAAAATTACTTTTTGAATTTGCCGGTTCCAGCTATGCATCAAAACAGCTATGCATCAAAACAGCTATGCGTCACAGCAGCTATGCATCAAACTGATTAGAACGGCGGTACTGAGTATAAGCAGCGACAAACAATCCGGCTAACGTCACCGGAATCAACCCCATGACAATTCCCAACAGAATCGGCTCAATCATTTTTCACTCCGCAAGCGTTACAAAGATTTGAAACTATCTCACTGAACTATCTTATCGGGTTTCCGTTACAGATCGTTATTGAATCCAATCATTGCATCCCACAATCAGCCCACCAGAGCGATCGGCTAGCTGAGAAAAACAGTCCAAGCGGGCCAAAATTTGTTAATGTTTGTATAGAGTTTGAAACTCTTATGGAGTCCAGCCCTTGACGCTGACTTTTTTTAAAGAACAGTCCTTTAGTACTTTTTTTAGGCAAGCCCCTTGAACGCTCCGGTTCTCACTCCCCAAGGCTTTTCTCGTCAGGCAGCGATCGCAATGCTTGTTTTTTTAGCGATCGTCATGGTGGGACTCATGGGCATGATACAGTTTCGCCGTCCCGATCCCTATCTGCAGCAAGTTCTGGGACTAACGGGAGATGAGGTTCAAGGTCATGCGATTTTCCAGATGAATTGCTCCGCTTGTCATGGGTTGATGGCAGATGGCAAGGTGGGTCCCAGTCTGAAAGGGATTTCTAGCCGTAAGTCCCGTGTCGCTCTGATCGAGCAGGTGATTAGTGGGAAAACACCTCCCATGCCGCAATTCCAACCAAGTCCACAAACCATGGCAGACCTATTGCGCTATTTGGAAACCCTTTGAATGCCCTTCCCCCCTTTACCCGGTTTCCAATCCCCGCTAGGCTTAAAAGAATGTATAGCAATGATGATTTAATCGTTTTAGATTTAGAAGCCGATTTAGAAGATCCGTTAGATCGGCTACCGGCGATCGATGCGTCTGAGGTTCTGCCCAAGCCCGATCCCGAGGAGATGCTGCGCTTATTGTCTTCTGGGAACTCGCAGGAGCGCATGACGGCAGCAAGAGCCTTTTGTGAATTGCAGGATGAACGGGCGATTCCGTTGTTGATCACCCTGCTGCAAGAAACCTGTGCCCTGTTGCGGGTCAGTGCGGCCTATGGGTTGGGGCGCAATCCCAGCTTGGAGGCGGTGGAACCCCTGATTCACCAGTATCAGCAGGATTGGAACGGTTATGTGCGTAAAGGGGTGATCTGGGCCTTGGGTAACTGCCGCGATCGCCGCGCCATTCCCACCTTGTTAACTGCCCTAAAAACTGACATTCCAGCCGTACGACTTTGGGCAGCCAGTGCATTAGCTCAAATGGCTAACACTGGTTACGAGGCAATGATTGCAGCGATCCCGTCGTTAATTGAGGGGTTGCGCCGAGATGTGGTAGCTGCTGTGCGGAGTAATTGTGCCTGGGCGGTGGGAGAAATTTGCCGGGACCTACCTTCCAATGTCATCTATGCCACAGCGGTGGATGCCTTAATCGAAGCCTTTGCCGAGGATCCAGACTTGAGTGTGAGAGATGATGCCAAAACGGCTATGCTCAAACTAGGCGACACACGCGGTTTGCAGGTGATTGAAGAGTTGGAACAGGAAGGTTGGGGGCTGTGTTGAAAGGCTGGATCAGGGGGATAGGAGATAACTACGCCCTGCCGTGAGGATTTCCCCCAGGTTTCTCCAGCAATTCTGCTTTGCTAGACTGAAGGTGCAACAGGATGATGGGAGGGAGGGAGGGAATGACCCAGATACCTGAAGTCACATCTGACGTAGCGTCTGAAGTTACATATGATGCCACGGTTGCTCAGTTCTGCTCCGATCGCCCCTGGATGAATTGCGCGATCGATCGCCTGCCGACGATGTATGACCTGCCGAGTGAAGATCCAACGGAGCCAGGATTTCCGGACGAATTTCATGACCTCCAACCCCAACTGCTGAGCCGGACGCTCTCCCTCAGCCAATATTTACCACACCAAGTCTTTACAGCTTCTGACCTCAATCTCTACTACGATCCCAGCCGTTTCAACTGGTATAAACGCCCCGACTGGTTTTTGGTGGTCGGCGGGTTCCGGCTCTATAAAGGGCACTCAGCGCGATCGAGCTATGTCCTGTGGGATGAGCAGGTCTCGCCTTGGGTGGTGATCGAATTTCTGTCTCCCGGCACAGAAGCGGAAGATCTGGGGCGATTTCACAGCAGACCCCCACAAACCGAACCGGGAAAGCCACCCTGTAAATTTGAGGTGTACGAACAAATTGTCCAGATCCCTCACTATATTGTTTACGACGAGACAAAACGACTCTTGCGTTATTTTCGCCTCACCGCAGGCGGCTATGGGGAACAGGCGATCGCCCCGAACAATCCTCGTCTTTGGATCCCTGAACTCGATATTGGTTTAGGCATCTGGGAATCAACCTTTGACCTATTACCCCAAGCCTGGTTACGCTGGTGCGATCGATCGGGAAACTTTTTTCCCACAGATACGGAAGCCGAACGCCAAGCTAAGGAAATCGCCCAGCAACAACTGGCTCAAACGGTTCGTAATTTATTAAAAGCTGGTATGACGATCGCCCAGGTAGCCCAAGTGACCGAGCTGCCGGAAGCAGAAATTCGTCGGCTGCAAAGTTAGAGAACCCCAACAGATCAACATCCCACGCTGATTGCAGGCGAGTGGGGCGTAGAGCAGGAAGCGTGCAATAATAAGTTCTGTTACAAAAGTAGCCTATTTCCTTAGAAGGTTTATCTGCTATGAGTACGCCGCCGACGGATCAACCCCTGGAACCTCAGGATCATCAGTCTTCCCAAGGAATGCCAGGAGAACCCGAGACTCGCATAGGTGAGTCGATCGTGCAGATTATTAACATCACAGATTTGGACTGCTACGAGTGTTCCGCCTGTGGCTATGTCTATGAGCCAGTGAAGGGCGACAATCGCGGTAATATTGCGCCTAATACCGACTTTCCAGATTTGCCTAACCAATGGCGCTGTCCAGTATGCGGGGTGCCGAAGAACCGCTTTCAAAATATTGGACGAGCAGGCAAAGCCTCTGGGTTTAAGGAAAATCTCAAGTATGGTCTTGGGGTGAATACCTTGACTCCTGGGCAAAAGAACCTGTTGATCTTCGGCAGTTTACTCCTAGCAGTGCTCTTCTTCCTCAGTCTGTATGGGTTGGGCTAGTGCTCTTCTCCTGTTCTGTACCCCTTCATTCCTGCAATGTTCGTAATGTACTGGTTCAAATCCTTGCTTAACCCGATCGCCAAGTTTCTATTCGTACTGCTGGCGATCGCCTCTTTTACAGTAGGGGCAGCATTTCCGGCTCAGGCTGCTTTTCTGTCCACAGTAGAGCACACTCCTTGGCAGATTGTGCCCTTGCCCACCCAGGAAAGTATGCTGAGCGTCAGTTTTACGGATGATTCTCAGACCCATGCTTGGATGGTCGGCACCAACTCGGCACTCCTCGAATCCACCGATGGAGGCAATACCTGGCAGGAGCGCAAGTTAGATCTAGGGGATGACAAGTATCGCCTCACTTCCATTAGTTTTGCCGATCAGGAAGGGTGGATCGCGGGTCAGCCTGCCATTCTGCTACATACGATGGATGGAGGGGCTTCCTGGGAGCGGTTGCCCCTGAGCGAAAAATTACCAGGTTCCCCCAGCGATATCTTTGCGATCGCGGATGCTTCTGCTGAAATGGTCACTGATGTGGGTGCAATTTACCGCACCGAAGATGCGGGACGAACTTGGCAAGCCCAGGTGTCGGACGCGTTTGGCGTGTTCAAAAGCTTGCATCGATCACCTGAGGGTAACTATATTGCGGTGTCCTCGCGGGGGAATTTCTTCTCAACTTGGAAACCCGGTCAAACCATGTGGGAACCGTTTAATCGCAACAGTTCTCGGCGACTACAAACCATGGGTTTCACACCCGACGATCGCCTTTGGATGATTGCGCGCGGGGGGCAACTCCAGTTCACTAATTCCCCTGATCCAGAAGATTGGCAAAAGGCACAGGCTCCCGAATCCTTTAATAGCTGGGGTTTTCTGGATTTGGACTATCGCACCCCAAATGAATTATGGGTTGTGGGCGGCAGTGGTACCTTGCTGATGAGTTCAGATAATGGAGCAACTTGGAAGCGGGATTCAGAGATTGAAGATGTGCCAGCAAACCTGTATAAGATTGAATTCTGGAATGACCATGATGGCTACATTCTGGGGCAGCGGGGGACATTCTTGCGCTATCGCGGCTAATGGAAAGACACCTGAGAAAGGTGCCTGACAAATCCAGTACAATAAGCAGTCTGTGATTTAAGAGGTGGAGTTACTTTGCCTACGCTGGGAGTCAATATCGACCATGTTGCTACCATTCGTCAGGCCCGTCGCACGATCGAGCCTGATCCAGTTGCGGCGGCAGTTTTGGCGGAATTAGCGGGAGCCGATGGAATTACAGTACATCTGCGGGAAGATCGCCGCCATATTCAAGACCGGGATGTGCGCCTGTTGCGACAAACCGTGCGATCGCATCTCAATTTGGAAATGGCGGCAACCGATGAAATGGTGGCGATCGCCCTAGATATCAAACCAGATTATGTCACTTTGGTCCCGGAACGACGGGAAGAAGTAACTACAGAAGGCGGTTTGAATGTGGCGGGACAACGCGATCGCATGACGCAGATTGTCAGCCAGTTGCAAGAGGCGGGCATTCCTGTCAGTTTGTTTATCGATGCTGACCCGGATCAGATTGCAGCCTCAGCAGCGATTGGGGCTAAGTTCATTGAGCTACACACCGGGCAATATGCAGAAGCCCACCAGGAAGCAGACCAGAAACGGGAATTGGCAATTCTCGCCCAGGGCTGTGCGCAGGCGATCGGCTTAGGGCTGCGGGTGAATGCAGGGCATGGGTTGACCTATTGGAATGTCTATCCGGTAGCGCAGTTGCCAGGAATGGAGGAACTCAATATTGGTCATACCATCATCAGCCGTGCAGTGCTGGTGGGGCTAGAGCGAGCAGTGCGGGAGATGAAGTTAGCCATACGGGGCGAAGGATAGGGCTGAGAGAGTCCCGGCGATCGCGCTATCCCAATTTTGGAGTTTAGATTTGCGATTTTGGATGGTCAAACCCTGATGAATTGGAGCTTACCGCGTTACGATCGCTATCAACGACCCGTGGATTTGGTATTAAACTTCAAAGATTAGCTAAAGGAGCTTAAAAAATGACAACTTATTACTATGTGCTGGCTAGCCAGAAATTTTTGCTGGAAGATGAACCCATGGATGAAGTGATCCAGGAACGAATTCGGGATTACAACTCCAAGGAAAAGGAAATCGATTTTTGGGTCGTGAAGCAGCCTGCTTTTTTAGAAGCGCCGGAATTTGCTGCAATCAAAGCTCAAGTACCTCAACCGGCTGTTGCGATCGTTTCCACCAATCCAAAGTTCATCACCTGGCTGAAATTGCGTTTAGAATATGTCATCATGGGGAATTTTTCCCAATCAGAGACGATTCCGCAGCCGTTAGCATCCTTGGCAACGGTCTAAACCAAGACTTTCTGGCAAGTTCTGTAGGAGCGATGTTATGCAGGGATGGTGGGGTATACCAACTTCGATCCATGCTGTTTGGTTGCAGGGCAGCCAGATTGCTACCTGGGGTTGGAACTTCTGGCAGCGGGTTGTCCTCGTGACGATCGCCAGTTCAATCCTGCCCTTGCCGGGAGACAAAACAGCAGCCCAACTCGTGCCCTGTCAACCGCCTGCGATCGGGGAATATCTTTTGATGGTGCGGAGCCAGACTGCATCGGAACAAGCCCAAGTGCGCAGCAAGGTTCCCAGCGATGCCACGGTGATGGTGTGCGATTACCAAGCAGAAGTGGTGACGCGAATTGGGGGATTTGGGACAGAGGAAGTGGCGAAAGCTTGGGCACAATATTTGCTGCAATCGACTGGATTCCCAGCGATCGTTGCCCGTCCCGGTGCGATCGCCCCTACCCCCAAACCAGCTCCCACTCCCGCACCCATGCCGACACCGATTGCGACTCCACCGACCGTCATCGCCCCTCACAGCAGCTACAATCCGAAACCGTTGGGGCAGGGCTATGCGGTAATTGTGAATTACAACCATCAACCAGAAATTGCAGGAAAACTGAAACAGGCGTTGAATAAGGAGATTGGCGTGGTTGCCTATGGTCAACGCCCCTATCTTCTGGTGACCCACACGAGTGATCAAGCTGCTGCTAATTCAATTATGCAACTTCTCAGCGATCGGGGTTTTTTAGCGATGGTGGTGGATAGTCGTCAGTTGATGCTGCTCAAGTCTACGGCGGTGATTCGTTGACGAATGGCGCAAAACCCTTCGTCAACAGAGATTTTATTCGATGCCAATTAACTAACTAATTCCCCCGTTTCTTGTAAGGAGTGCAGACGATGGTAGATGCCACCGTGGTTGAGAAGTTCTTCGTGACTGCCAATTTCTTGGATTTGCCCCTGATCCAACACAACAATTTGATCTGCTTCTCGCACGGTGCTCAAACGGTGGGCAATGATAATCAGAGTACAGGTCCCAAACAGCGATCGCATCGCAAGTTGAATGGCACGTTCTGATTCATAGTCCAAGCTGGAAGTGGCTTCATCAAAAACCAACACATCCGGCTTCATGATTAAGGCTCGGGCAATTCCTAACCGTTGCCGCTGTCCCCCCGAGAGGCGCACCCCCCGCTCCCCAACAACGGTGGCAAAGCCCTGGGGTAACTGACAAATGAAGTCCTCCGCTTGAGCAATCCGACAAGCCGCATAGACTTCTTCCGGCGTAGCTTGGGGATTCCCGTAAATCAGGTTTTCCCACAGGGTTCCATTAAACACATCCACCTCTTGGTGAACGATCGCCAGTCGCCGCCGATAGGCTGATACATCTAACCGCCGAATATCTTGACCATCAATGCGAATGGCACCCTGACTCGGTTCAAAATAGCGGAACAGGAGTTTAACTAAGGTAGATTTACCGGAACCCGATCGCCCTACCAGTGCCACGGTTTGATAGGGTTCGACCCGCAGATTGATCTGGTTCAACACATGCCGATCGCGATCGTAGCCAAAACTGACATTGGCAAATTCCACTTTACCCGTGAAGGCATATTGAGGGGCAGCTTCTGCATGGGTGAGCACAGCAGCATCGGTTCCCACAGGGAGATGCATGAAATCATGAAACCGAGTCATGGCAGCATAGCGTCTGGCAAACACTTCTGCTAAATTGCAAATCGGTTCAACTTCCGCATAGGCCATGCTAGAAACAGTGAGAATGGTAATGAAATGACCAATGGAAATGCTCCGCTGTAAAGTTGCCCAGAGTGCTAGGGCCAGCACCAGAAACATGCAGGTTTGCACAACCGTCCGTTCATACATCCCCAGGGTAACGTAACCTTTGTGGATACGGTAATCCAGCACAGTGAATTCCCGATCCATCCGGGTCAGTTGCCGTTTTAACTCGGTTGATTCTGTAGCAAAGGCTTTGACGGTCTTGATATTGGTAATAATTTCCGACGTACGACTTTCTGTGTCTTCAATATATTTATCCAATTTCTCTTCCCGTTTTGCCAACTCCGTCAGCCCCGAGAGACTATAGGCAAGAATGCCCACAAAAGAAGCCAGCAGCAGCACAGCAATCCGCCAATCCATCACCCAAATTAGGGCAAAAATACCCAGAACACGCAGAAATTTGGGAACGGCCTGTCCGGTCACTTCTGGATAAGTCCAAGTATGGTTAGATAATCCTTTAGCAACCCGAGCAGCAATTCGTCCCGGATTATTTTCATCATAGAATTCCAACGGTAAGGTGAGAATTTTTTCCAAAGCTTTTTGGGCATTATCCCGTCTGGCACGAAATGCCGTATCCCACTGAAACCAAGGTCCTAGCCAAGGTTGAATCGGAGCACGCCCAACCGAGATCAACCCAATCAGCCCCGCAACGATCGCCAGGGAAACGGTGGGATTGACGGGATAGCCCAACAGAGCGGCGATCGCACCGACAGTGGTTTGCAAAGGACGATCGAGCGCTTGACCCGAGAGCAGGTTCAGCAGTTGCCCGATCGCGTAGGGGACAAACAGATCTAGAATTTCCATCAGGCTCATGGCCGCAATACTGAACAGGGTAATACGCCAGTAGTTGCGGAAGTAGCCCAATATGTGAGTTAGTTTTGCCATATGCGCCTCCAGTTGGAGGGGTGAATGCACTGAGCTACATATACTACACTGTAGTTTCCGGATTTGTCCAGAGGCAATCGGCACTTTTTTTCAGGAGAGGCCAGGA
>JAYKGX010000347.1:0-16134 GCA_035285565.1 Synechococcales cyanobacterium | reverse complement strand
TTTTGATGCCTCGCTGGATGATTTTGCGGAGTGTCGGTAAGGATTGCGTGGATTCAAGTTTCCATCGATCGGTTCAGCGTGGAGCATATGGGTTGGATTGGGGTGCGGGTGGCAGGAGGATAGGGTGAGGAGTGAATGATTGGGGGTTGGGTTTCATGCTTTAATTCAAGCTATGGGCGATCGTACTAATTCAAAAGGCGATCGATCTCACTACGAGGCTAAAGATAGCTTAAGTATGCTATGGTACCTGCTTTAGAGACAGTAAGTTTTTTAGTTTTCTTGTCTGAAAAATCATCATCTCGTGTAAGCGAAATCTCCATATTTATGGAAGATTTCACTCTTTGATGAGGTAATGTTGTAGTCTCCTTTTCATGAGAAGCATTGCTCTGACTATTAGAATTTGAGTCCCCACTTGTATAGTTGACTTTTAATCCGCCCTCGATCTTTTTCCTCTCGGAAGCAACTGAGCCACTTACTTGAGCACCAGTCTCCAAGCTAGAAAATTCCTCTGAGCTGTTTGCGCTATTTTGGTAGATAATTGTCTCAGTCTTGCTATCACCTGACTCACTTGATATTGTTTCGCCAGACTTGAGCGTCATCGAAATTTTCACCTTTACGTCGGATAAATTAAAAGATCCATCCTCTACAAATCCTCCTGCATTATTCCAAGAACGGTTGTTTTTGAAATAGTTGCTTTCACAAGTATTTTTGACTTCATTAGCCAAAGAATGATCATCGAAACTCCCAGATAATTCAAGATTTTTCCATAACTTATTAAATTCATTAATAATTTTCTCTGCATCAATAGAATAGTCTAAAATCCTGGTGTTAGGACCTATTGGTGGACTTGAAGGAGTAGTGAAATAGTCTATTACTGATCCGAAAGAAAACTGATTAGCTTTATCGGTTTGTTTTTGAATTGCTGAAGCTTGTATTTTATTCGACTGTGACTGCTGCACCACATGGGTCAACTCATGCGCTGTCAACGCATCCTTCCCCGGAGCCTTCCCCGCCCCAAAATAGACATCATTCCCATGGGTAAACGCCTGCGCCCCGATCGCCCGACTCATTTGCACAGACTCCTCCCCCGTATGCACCCGCACCCCACCAAAGTCAGCCCCAAAGCGCGGCTCCATGAACGATCGCACCTCATCCGGCAACGGACTGCCCCCACCCTTGCTGCGATTCAACTGGCTCTCTAAATTCACACCTGCCGTAGAACTGCGATCGGCTGCTGGTTTCATTTGTAAAGGTTCGTCTTCTTCCTCAGCTAGCATTTCCCGTTGTACTAAAGATTTGCCTTGAATCGGTTCGTCTTCTTCCTCGGCTAGCATTTCCCGTTGTAGGAGATTGCTGTCTAGTTTTGCTTGTGCTTTTTCTTCTTCTTCCGGCATCATCTCCCGCTGCACCATTGGCGAAATCGTACTCGCCAGCGGCTTCATCTGCAATTCTTCCTCCTCAGGTTCTGCCGTTTGTCGCTGCACCGGCTGCCCCTCTGGCATCGCCATCACCTGCTCCGCCACCCGATCGGCCTCCTGCTCATAGCGATCGTTGGGCTGCCCGATCGTCACCTTCCGTTGTACCCAGGAATTCGTCAGTGCTTGATCCAGCGCCCGATCAAACCGCGCATCCGCCGCCAGTTTCGCTTGCAAATCGATCGGAGCCGCCGGAGCCGCCGCCTTCGGTACCTCAAACGGACGAGAAAATTGTGGGATATTCAGAAAAGGCTGAGAGTTCCGCTGCGATCGTTGCCCAAAGGTGGAGGTTCTCATGGCGACCCCTTCAAAGAATTTAACTACGAATGAAAATAAATTATTTTCTCTTAACCTGTCAATTAGACTTTAGTCAAGGGGATGGATAGAGGGGGGGAGGGGGAGAGGGGGGGAGGGGGAAACTTTGTAGGGGTATGCATTTTATTCTCTAAGGCATCAAGTATGAAAAGCGATCGCCGCCCCCACTCCCCACTCCCCATTATTCTCCCAAAAACAAATCTCAATTCCTAGTTGACGAGACCCAAAAGATGCTTTACTCTTAAACACTAAGCTAGTTGGTCGCACAATATGCCAGTACTAGCCTATCCCCAGGAATCTGGTTCATTCGCGCCACTCAAGGCTGTTACCGCAACCCTGAGTGACTAACCTCTCCGTTGGAGTAGTCAACGCAAAGGCTTTGGAGATTTTAACATCTCCGGGTACCCTGCTTGTCGCCACAACAGAGGCAGGGTGACCAGGTTTTTGGTTTTCCTGTAAACCAAAGCCAAAGCTAACTTGGAGGTTGTTTCATGCCTGAATATCCTAGCGATCGCTCTGCTGATGGGCGGTCAGATTTTGCCGTATTTTTACAACTCGGAGACTCCCAGGGCGATCGTCGTCCAATGAGATTGTTATTGATTGGACTGCCAGAAGATATACGGGCAACCATCAAGAATTTACACGCTCGCGGATTTGCTGAAACCCATGAATGGAGTCGTCCCAATCCCTGGGCAGCAACTGATCCAATAACACAAGCACAATTGCTAAACCTACCACCAGGTAATATGATGAGCGTTTGTACAAAATATTTTCTCTAGCAAGCGATCGTCCTAATCCCCAATACTCAATCAACTCGTTATTGCAACCTATTCCGATCCCCCTAAATCCCCCTTGATAAGGGGGACTTCAAACCAACAAGCAGACGTGAATGAGCCTAACGACGATCGCTGAACCCTTTACTTTGGCTCGGTTCCCCCTTGATAAGGGGGCTAGGGGGATCTGCTCGCCAGGATATCCGCGCCTCACACCTGAATTGAGGAAAAGAGCGATCGGATCTGTAGCGTTAATTAATAGATGTGGTATGAAACGATCGAAAAGCTAATTGATCTCGAAATAGAAGGGGATTCGTTAACCAATCATTAGACAAATTCGCGTAACCTTGAAACAGCAACCGGGGCGCAACGTTCACTCAATCAGCCAGATGATTAGCGAGATGATTCATGGATAGCAGTCGTGATCGAAACACAAATCAGCAACTCTGTCATTTTCTGAAAACCCGAGATCGCATAGGGCATAATGGCTTCCAAGAAGGAACGATGACCAAATACGTACACCATGAAAATCGCCACGGCACAATAGGCAATCACCAAGTAGTAGAACCCAAACACCCCCCGAAAAATTCGCATCATCAAGGTTGGCTTCCGGTCTGGAGGTTGACGCTTGGGTTGTTTCCGTCCTGACTGATTGTAATCTAGCGATCGATCATTGGATCGACCTCCTGGCTTCAGAGGCTGCATTTCAATCGCAAAGGGGAATGGAGTATAGCGAATCAGTTTCATCAGTAATGACCTGGCTTTCAAAAGATTGACTTAACTCTAAAGTCGCACAGCTTTTTCTCAAATTCGAGAGGGAATTAGTCAGGACTGCGATCGCAAAAAGTCAGTGACCGCAATCTCAGGAATTGTCAGAAAAAGTGAGGAAAAGTCCTCAGCCCATTCCAGCACAGTCTTCCAGCCGATCGCCCCTCAAAAGCAGCCCAGCGATCGACCGCCGCCCCTTTCAAGCCTTAATTCAGAAAAAATCAGAAATTGTAGGGAAATGTCAGGAAATGTCAGGTTACACTAGAAAATGTCAGGTCAGGATATCAGGTTCGTGCATCAACCACACCTTTGCTTGAACTATGGAGCAAGACAGCTTTACGCCAGACGGCTTTACGCCAGATCATGCGATTCAATTTGCAGACACAATCCTGCGCGCCAAGATGGGGAGAGGGTTAACCGACGTGGAGGCAATCCTACTGCGGGGAGCCTTCAATCGGGCAACCTATGAGCAAATTGCAGCGGCTTCCAGCTACTCCGCCAACTACCTGCGTCAAGATGTGGGCAACAAATTCTGGAAAGACCTGACACAAGCCCTGGGAGAACCCGTCCGCAAACGGAACTTCCAGGTGGTGCTGTGCAAACAATGGCAACTCCACCTCACCCTAGAAGCGTTTCCCCTCGATGTTGCCCCATCCTTGACCCTCCGCCTGCCTGACTTCGCAATGCCCAATGCTGGATCACAGGCGATCGCCCCGGAGGAAACCCTTGCCCCCTTTCGCCAGCCCTTGGCACAGTCCACGCGCATTCACTGGGATCCCTACAGCGCTGCCCCCGATATCTCCCAGTTCTATGGTCGCAGGCAGGAGTTGGAAAGGCTGTCCCAATGGCTGTACGACGATTGTCGGCTGATTACCCTCTTCGGAGTCCAGGGAATTGGGAAAACTGCCTTAGCGGGCAAATTAATCCTGGAGACGAAAAATCAATTTGAAACCGTCATTTGGCGATCGCTCTCGGCCCATCAACCCCTGCCCTTAACCACCCTCCTAGCAGATTTAGTTCAAATTATCTGTCCACAAACTCACCCAAGAGGAACCCTCGTTGAACTTTCCCAAGCCCTTTGTGCCTCAGCTTGTTTGATTGTCTTAGATGGGTGGGAAGCGGTATTGCAAACGGGTGTGTATGACGGAGCCTATCGGTCAGGCTATGAAGATTACGGGCACCTGCTCAACCACCTGGGCAACACCATCCACCAAAGTCGCATTCTAGTCACCAGCCGCGAAAAACCCAAAGAAGTAGAACTCAAAGAACGCCCAAATGGACCGGTGCGATCGATCGAACTGCAGGGTCTCAAAACCAGTGCGGTGCAATCCCTCGGCCAGCAGAAAGACTTGAACACCAGTTCCGATTTAGATTGGCAAGACCTGCGGGACTACTCGATGGGGCATCCGATCGCCCTAGAAAATATGGCAGCTCGCATTTCCACCCTCTTTAATGGCAACCTCTCTGCCTTTTTGAAACAGCACCCCTCCACCCTCAGCCGCGATTTCCGCAACCTGCTGAACCAACAAACCGATCGCCTATCTGACCTAGAACGTCAAATCCTCCACCACTTAGCCCAAATGCCCCAACCCACGCAGGTACACCACCTATTGCAGTCTCTGCCACGGGAACTGGATACAGAACAGGTCCTAGAAGGATTGCAATCGCTACGGCGGCGATCGCTAGTGCTCCAGGAAAAAACAACCTATGGTTTGCATCCCCTGTGGATTCAGTTCCTCGTAGACCCAACCAAACCCTAACCATCCATCATGAGGAGGCTTGACCGGAAAACGCCCATTCGATTCGGTTTATTCTAGTGGATTGTCACGCCTGACATGATGGATACAAGCTGAGGAAGTCGGGACTCAATGAGTGACTCTCCCCCCCTCTCCCCCGCTCCCCCGCCCACCATTCATCCCTCAAAGCAAGATTGACTAACCACTAGGGCCAGTGCAGGAACTGTCTCTCTTGCCCTGGATAGCACCCTGCAACGATTTATGATCTGGACACAATAAAAATAGTTTGCGATCGTTATTTGCCCAATTCTGGATCATTTTCTGAGGTAACCCAGGGCATGATATGAATATCCCCCCCTACGTCAGCCGTAGTTAAATTTATCGCACGTTAAAATCACACATTGAAACGATCGCCATCTGAAACGATCGCCAGGAAAAGCCCACAGTTTGCCATCGTCCTTGCCCAATCCCTTTTTCTGCCTCAATCTGACCGACCTACCCACTCTCATCCACGCCCACTTGCCCCATCCGTTTCCGCTTTTCGTGCTCAACTGTTTTGCTCTTTGCGTCTGCCACAGGTAGCTTCCCATGTTAACTGGTCAATTTCACTCCGGCTGGACTTCCCCTCAGGAACATACGCTCGACTTTTCAAATCGGTTGTTTAAGCAACATACAGATGTTTGTTTTAAGCATCTCTTGAGCCTGCGCCAATCCCCCGTGTCCGATACCCTCGATCGCCTCTCTGCTCTGTGGATTGAAGGGGTTGAGTATCCCGATGCCAGAATTCTACAGTCTTTGCATCAGCTTGCCGGTTCCCCCTTAGCAGACCAGGAATTTGCGAACTTTCTCAATCGCTGCTGCTACATTTTGGTCAACTATTGGTGGTCTCACCCTGGTCTAGAACAGACGACAGCGGATCTGATCCAATTGTTCCAGCAGCAGCCCCAACGAGTGGCAACTTCGGCTCAGGTCGTGAAGCTGCGCTATTTAGTCCAGCAATTTACCCACACCGACTATTTTGCGGCTCTGTGCGATCGCGCCCGCGTTGCCCAAGACTCCCAGCCGGAATCCAACCGCCAGCAACCAATTATCCGGGAACTGTTACCCTACTATCCCTACCTCTATCCCTACTTGTTGCTCGGACACGACACCAGTGATTGTGGTCATCAAGCAGTCCGGCGACTGCAGATTCAACGAGAAACAGAATATGACCAAAAGCTGAGCCAATACATTCCACAACTGCGCGCCAATGCCCAACCCCGACCGGGTGCGATCGCCAATCCCACCCATTTGAGTGAATCCGAGGTAAAAGCTGCCATCAAGCAGTATGTGGGGAAGGGAGAAGATGTGCGCACTTACCAGGAAAATGCCAATCGTTTTTTGATGGAATTTGAAGAACTGCGCTTCCAAGAGGATGCGAAAGCTTTGCTCCATCGGTATTTAACCCAGACAATGCGGCATTCGGTGCCTTCCACCTTGGGCGATCGCTTTAGCCATTGGCTGGGTGAACAACTGAATGACATTACCCCCCAGAAAGATCATTTCAAACCAACCCTGTTGTTGTTAGCAGAAACCTGTCATCAGTTGATCGAAACGATCGTGGGCAATCCCCGCCAAAATCTGGCAAATCACTATCGGTTTCTGGATCTGCACCAAAACCTGGGCGCAACGTTAACGATCGGGCTATTACTGCGAATTGCCTTGCTCTGCCGCACAACCCCACAGGGCTGGGATTCCATTAAGGCCAGAATCGCTCGCTGTTTTGCACAACTGCTCCAGCACTATGGGCAAAATTGCCAAAGCGAGCATCAGTGGCTGGTGGAATGTTTAGAAAATTTGATGATCGGTTTAACACTCCATACAGAAGCATCCCAATCCGGGCGATCGGCAGTAGCCTTCGCCAATCTGTTATAGTAGGAGAGTTCGAGAAATACATTTGAATCATTTAGCCACCTCAACAGACCAACCCATACCATCAAGTGACCGAGTGTATCTAAGATGATTCTCAGTGCGGACAACACTAGGGGAACCCCTGAAGCAGGTCCACAAGAACGGCTTTCAGCAACAGGAGACAATCTGCCTAATGTCATTCAATATCTTAAGGAGCAACATCCAGATCACCTAGAAACAATCCTGCACTCTCTCTCTTCTCGCATTCCTCGATTAGAAAAAGTGGAAGCAGAGATGATGATCGATGGACGGCTCCTGCTGCAAATTAAAGATGCTCCGTTCGATCGCCCAGTTTTAGCTAAGTTTCCTCGGATGGCACCTTGAAAATGCTAGCCTATCTCACGGTGCTACATGACCCTTGAAAAGGTGGGATATTTTCGAGGGCGGCTCGATAAACTTAAAGCAGCCCGTGAAATTTCTGCTTTCATGGAGCCTCAAAGGAATCAATCAAAAAGTTTTCAGGTGTTTTGTGAGGGGTTGCGATCGCTCGTGAGATCCCCATGAGATCAGGTCGGGTTGACGACCGCCCCACATCCTTCAGCCTGCCTTCGTTAAGAAATGTAGTGATTTCCCGAAATCAGCGATCGGGCTTCAGTATCACCAACAGTATCCACATCAATATCAGTATCAAATCAGCTAACCGTCTGCTCAATCCCTCCCCGATCGGGCAACCTTAGGCTGGTGTGAGGTTTCTTGCTTGGGAGGACTAGTTTTATGATGGGCGATCGTCTGGGAAATATTCGGAAACGGCTGAGCCAAAAATGGTTGAGTCAACGATGGTTTAGCAAGTCGCGGTGGATCAAATTTTGGGTCTTGTTATGTGTGACCTTGGCAACGATCGTTGGCATTCCGGCCTGTCAACAGATCTCCTTATCACCGCGAGCGATCGCCAGTCTAGCCTCGGTCAGTCCCCTCACCACCCCAAAACTGCCCGACTGGATTGAAGAAATCGCCCCCACAGGGCAGGCAACTCCCCTGTCCCAAATTCGCATTCGCTTTAAGGAAGCCCTAATTCCCCTAGAAAGTTTAGACAATTCAGAGCAGCGCGGTCTGTTGGATAAATTTGAACTGCAACCCAATCTTCCTGGCAAATTTCGCTTTCTGACTCCCCGGATGGTGGGGTTTCAAGCCAATCAAGCCCTTCCTCTGGCAACACGAGTGCAAGTCAAACTGAAATCGGGCTTGGCAGACCTCAAAGGCAATCGGCTGAACCAAGAAATTGCTTGGACGTTTAACACGGAACCCATTAAATTAGAATTGCCCAATCAGGCAGAGGGAGAACCCGTTGATCTGAAACCCACGATCGACATCACCTCCAATACTGAGCTGGATGAAAATTCACTGCGGGAGAATACCCAGTTTTTAGCCGAAGGGGAATTGCCGATCGGAGTCAAAATTACCCTCGATCGCTCGGAACTGCGATCGTCCGATAGCCCAGAACAACAATTCGATTCCAGTCAAAAATCTTGGTATTACAAACTGCAACCCGATCGCGACCTAGCTAAAGCCAAAACCTATCGGCTACAGGTCAAAGCAGGGGTGCGATCGAAGCAAGGCAATCTTGTGCTAGAAGCACCCGTCTTTGGTGCCGTGAAAACCTATGGACCTTTGACCTTTAAAGCCGTAGAAGCAGTGGGCAAACCGGATGAAGAAGGGGCATTTGGTCGGTTTATGAGCGGTGCGCCGGAATTAGTGTTTAGCAATGGGCTAACCGAAGAGGCGATTCAGCATATTCGTGTGGAACCTGCCCTCAAATCAGGAATGCCGGGACTGAGAGCCTACGAAGGCAGTTCGCGGGTGGGCATCAATCCCTGGACCATGGAAGCCAATACGAACTACAGCCTGAAAGTGGATGGCAACCTCAAAGATGAGTATGGGCAAACCCTGGGCAACGCGGTGAGTGTCAATTTCCAAACCAGCGATATCATTCCGCAGGCTTGGGTTCCTACAGGCTTTAATATCTTTCCCGCCGGACAGGATTTACAGTTGGATCTCTCTATGGTGAACTTACCAGAGGGCTATCAGGCGGCATTCCAACCCATGCAACCCACGGATTTAGTCTACCGGGAGCCGTTTTATCCGGATACGACGGTCAGCGGTCTCCTGCCCAAACCGGAAAGCTGGAAATCCTTCCAAATCCAAGCACAAAAAAACAAAACCCATTATGAGTCCATTCCCCTCAAACAATATTTGCAGGGAGACACAGGATTGCTCGCCTATGGAATTCGGGCGAAAACCTACCGTGCCCAGCCTAAGCAAACCCTGCAGGAAACGACCCTAAGTGGAATGGTGCAGTTGACCAATTTAGGCGTATTCAGCCAATGGTTCCCGGAATCTGGAGTGGTACGCGTACATCGGCTGACGGATGGGCAACCGGTCAAAGGGGCAGACATCACGGTCTACAAAGCTGATCCTGAGGCAAAAGCCAAACCCACTCCCCAGCCCTGTGCTACAGGAAAAACCGATGACACAGGAACCTGGCAGGTCAAAGATATTTCCGGTTGCATTTCTAAAAGCGCTAGTGAAGCTCCTCGTTTATTAACCGTGGCAACGCTAGGGAAAGATTGGGCTTTTAGCTACAGTCAACCCTACGGCGGCACCTATGAGTATGGGTTATACAACAATGGGTGGAATACTGGAGACATGATTTCACGAGGTACGATTTTTAGCGATCGCAGCCTCTATCAACCCCAGGAAACTGCCTATCTGACGGGGGAAGCCTTCTACCTGAAAAATGGGACCTTACAAGCGGATAAAAATGCAGGATACAGCCTAGAACTCAGCCTACCCGATGGGGAAACCCGCAAACTGGGTGACGTGACGACCAATGAATTAGGCACTTTTTCCCTGCAGGTTTCCATTAAACCTGAGTACCCCCTGGGATTTTACACCGTGCGGGCGATCGGTAAGTCAGGCAATCAGATCAATGGTGAATTCCGCATTGCTGAGTTCAAACCCCCCAACTTTAAAGTCGGTATGAACTTAAATCAAACCGTGGCAAAAGCGGGTGATGCGGTGGACATTAACGGACAGAGTAACTATCTGTTTGGGCCGCCGGTGCAAGGTGGCAAAGCCAATTACTACATCACTCGCAAGCAGACGACCTTTCACCCCCAGCAATGGGAAGAATTTAGCTTTGGACGGCAATGGTTCTATCCCGAGCAAGCGCCTACGGTGGGCAGTGATGTGCTGCAAGCCAATGAAACATTAAATCAAGATGGCAAAACCAACAAACGTTTTACGGTAGACACCGATCTGCCCTACCCCATGACTTACCAGGTGGATCTGCAAGTTTCGGATGTGTCTAATCTTTCCGTGGCAGATTCCAAGTCTCTCCTGGTGTTGCCCAGCGATCGCCTAGTGGGGATCAAATCTGATTTTGTGGGGAATGCGGGCAAACCGTTTAACCTAGAAATCATCGTGGCAAATGCCCAAGGCAATGCTGTGGAAGGTCAAACGGTGAAGCTGGAATTACAGCAAATGATCTACAGCAGCGTGACTCGACGGATTGAAGGCAGCGACACCCAAAAGCCTCAGATTGAATACAAAACCGTGGCTCAGGCAGAAGTGCGATCGGCTCAGAAACCACAAATGGTAGCCTTAATTCCACCGGACGCAGGTTCCTACCGGATTCGGGCAAAGGTGGATGGGGCAAGTGAAAATGCGACCACCGATACGCAAATTTGGGTCACTGGGTCTACTCCGGTCTATTGGGGCAGCCGCTATCGCAACAATCGCTTGGAACTACGCCTGGATAAAAAGGAATACAACATTGGGGAAACAGCAAAAGTCATGCTGCAATCTCCCTATCCGGAGGGTGAACTCTACCTGGCAGTCGTGCGCTATGGGACGATCGCCCGCACCATTACCAAAGTATCTGGCAACGCACCCCAGGCAGAATTTAAGGTAACACCTGATATGCTCCCCAATGCGGCAGTAGAAGCAGTATTGGTGCGGCAAGGGAAATCCCTCAAGGAAGTGGAAGCAGGCAGTCTAGAAGATTTAGTCCGAATTGGCTTTACGGAATTTAAAACCGATCTGGGCGATCGCTATTTGCAACTTTCCACCCAAACAGAGGGCGATCGGCAACCGGGGGACGAACAAACGGTACAACTGCAACTCAAGGATCAGCAAGGCAAGCCTGTGAAAGGTCAGTTCACGGTGATCGTTGCCAATGAATCCGTGTTGCAAATGACGGGCTACCGGGTGCCCGATTTGGTTAAAACGGTCTATGCAGAACAGCCGATTTCGACTCGTTTGGCAGATAACCGCGATCGCGTCGTGCTGCAGCCGATCGCCTCGCCCGTGGAAAAGGGTTGGGGCTATGGCGGTGGTTTCCTGGCAGGAGTGGGAGATAATCGCATTCGGCGGAACTTCCAACCCATGGCATTTTACAACGGTGCAGTGAATACAGATGCCAACGGTCAAGCAAGCGTGAAATTCAAACTTCCCGATGACTTAACGGAATGGCGGGTCATGGCTGTGGCAACCGATAGTCAACTGCGGTTTGGCAACAGTAGCAGCACCACCTTTAAAACTTCTAAACCGCTCATGGCAAATCCTTTAGTGCCACAGTTCGCGCGCCGAGGCGATCGCTTTGAAATGGGAGTTTCGGTGCTGAATAATACGGGCAAAACCGGTGAACTCAGCATCACGGGAGATGTGGCAGGCGGTCTGCAATTTACGGCAAATAAGAGCAGCAAAACCCAGGCAGAATCCGGCATGAAAGCCTATCGGTTCCCAGTGGAAGCAACCACGTTGGGAGAAGCCAAAGTCCAGTTTGCCAGCCAGATCGGCAATGCGCAGGATGGGTTTGAAATTCCCCTACCCGTGCTACCCTTGGAAATTACCGAACAGGTGATTGAAGCCGGAGCCACGGAACAATCAGCCCAACTGAAGTTAAAGGTTGATCCCAACATGGCAACGGACATGGGTGGATTGGAAATCACCTTGGCAAATTCCCTACTGCCAGCGATCGCAGCTCCAGCGCAAGAGACCTTTACAGAGGAAGACTTCCCCTTCCTAGAGACGGCGGCAAGTCGGCTATCGATCGCAGCTTCGCTCAAATCCCTGAAACAGCGCCATCCCAAAATTGCTGGGGAATTAAACCTAGACCAAATTGCCAAACAGTCGCTCAATCAATTGCAAAAACTGCAAAAAACCGATGGGGGCTTTGCCTTTTTCCCCAGAAGTGAATCTTCCTCACTGTGGATGACTCCCTATGCGGCAGAAGCGATCGCCCAGGCAAAAGCCGCCGGATTCCCCGTGCAGGAGACGCTGGTGAAAAACCTGAAAGGCTATCTCAGCAAGGCATTGGCAAATCCCAAAGAAAAAGAAAGCTGGTGTCACACCTCCCTGTGCCAAGCAGAACGGCGGCTAGATCTGCTGCAAGGATTGGCAGCCCTAGGGGATAAACGCAGCGAATTCCTAGCCGACATCTACGGTCAACGGGAAAAGCTAGATTTCAGCCAACGGATTAAATTAGCCCGCTATCTGGATCAATTTGCCGATTGGAAGGATGAATCTAAAACGCTGGCAGATCAGATCAATAAACAAATCTATCAAACGGGGCGGAATGCCACTGTTAACCTTCCCCAAGGATGGCAATGGATGTATTCCAACACGCTAGCTCAGTCAGAAGCCTTACAACTAGCGATCGCTCGCAAAGCAGGAACAGAAGAGATCGATCGGCTCCTGCAGGGACTCTTAAATTTACGGCGCAAAGGAACTTGGTGCAATAGTTATGACAACGCCAATGCCCTGCAAGCCTTACTTGCCTATAGCCAGCGATCGCCCCAGCCCAGCAACTTTTCAGCCACGGTCAACCTGGCAGGTAAAACCTTAAAAGCAGTCGAATTTCGTCAGGATGACACACCCCCTGAAACAGTGAAAGTGGCTGCAGCAGATCTACCCAAACCGGAGACAGATCTGCGCTTAGAAAAATCCGGTCAGGGCACATTACATTACATTATCGCCTATCGCTATCGCTTGCAGGGCGACCAACCCGGTCGGATGAATGGCTTACGAGTGACACGATCGCTGCGACCCGCTAATCAAGACCAAGTACTACACAGCGTAGGGCTGCAACCGACGGCAGCATTAAAAGTACCCGTTGGACAGGTCTATGATGTGGGCGTAGAAGTGATTACCGATCATCCGATCGATCAAGTCATCATCACCGATCCGTTGCCTGCGGGCTTTGAAGCCGTGGATAACAGTTTCCAAACCTCAACCCAATATTTCCAAGCAAAAGGAGATAGCTGGGAAATGAGCTTCCGGGAACTACGCCGCGATCGCCTAGTTGCCTACGCCAATCATCTCAACGCTGGAGTTTACACCTTGCATTACTTAGTGCGATCAGTCACACCAGGAACCTATCAGTGGGAAGGAGCAGCAGCGCACTTGAAATATGCACCAGAGGAATTCGGGCGATCGGCTTCTTCCAGTCTCGTAGTCAGTAGCAATTAGACAAAAAGGATCGATCCCCCAACCAACCATCACCCAACCCAAACAAACAAACCCCGTAGGGGCGTGCATCCCACGCCCTTCACCCCCAACGAAGCCCAAAATTCACCCATACACCCCAAAAAAGCGATCACGAGATCAAAACCCCGATCGCCCTTCACCCCAACAATGCATCAAAAAAAAGCCATAAACCCGATCATGCTTAAGCTGAACCCTTAGGCTTAGGTATCTTCATTAAAACGAGCATGGCAGGATTCGAACCTGCGACCCTCAGAACCGGAATCTGATGCTCTAATCCTCTGAGCTACATGCCCACGCAGTTGACTTTTGCCAAGACTCTTGCGCAGTCCTAACTACTATAGCATAGGTTTCACCCTTACAACGACCTCAGAATTTTTAACCAGCAGGATTTGACCATAACCCTACCGAGTCCGAGTAGCCGCAAACCATAGCACCAGACTATCCGCGATCGCCGTCGCCAATTTCTGCTGTTCTTGGGGATCACGAATCCATTCAAACTCCGTCGGATGAATCATATAGCCCAGTTCCAGCAAAACCGAAGGCGCAATATTCGGACGGGTCAGCGCCAGATTATTCCACATCACCCCATCAGAAGGACGGTTCAGACGAGTCGTCAAGTGATCATGCAACGCGATCGCCAGACTCTGGGCTTGGGGATGGTACCAAAAAACAGAAACGCCTTGAGTCTTCAGAGCATCTCCATCATCTGGGAGAGCATTGTAGTGCAGGCTGAGGGCGATCGTAGGCGCTTGTTGCTGGATCAGGGCAGCGCGATCGTTGGGCAGCAGGTCAATATCGGCTTCTCGGGTCATCAGCACCGTCGCCCCCCGTTGGATCAGCTCTTGGCGCAATAACTGGCTCAGGGTGAGCACCACCTCCTTTTCCGGCAAACCCGTGGGACCCCGCGCCCCAAAATCCTCAGGACCACCATGACCTGGATCCAACAAAATTCGCATTCCTTGCAAAGGTTTCGCCAATGAACCGGGTTGGGGAGGATGGCGGAGGGCAACGATCAACCGGGTACCTTCATAGCGCAATTGATAACCCCATTGCTGTTTGGCTTTGAGATTGAGTTGGTAATCAATGCGGCTAGGGCTGGTCTGTTGCCACTCAATACCTGAAATCACAGGATTTTGGTTGACTCGTACCGTATCGGTTTGGGCGATCGTATTGTGCAGGGTCACCGTAAACTGACGATCGCCTTGCTGCACACTAACCGGAACCGGAAACTGCAGTGGAAAAATCACCTCCGTCCAACCGCCCTTCACCCGTGAGGTAACACCCCGAATCAAACTGCGATCGCGCCCCGCCGGAACTTCGATCGTTTCTGACTGCCGAATCCAAGCCCCATAATCTAAGCGCCACCAATTTCCTTCCTGTCCGGTCACCTGGGCGCGGCTGCCTTTGGGTAAGGGTGTCAGGCGGGAATAATCGGTACTAGGACCTGTGCGGGCAACCCCCTGGGCTGCGGTCACGGCAATGGTTTTCAACTCAGAAGGCGACAGAATAGTGATCTTGCCAGGAGCAGATTGGTCGAGGGTTTGTCCGTTCAGGGTCAGACGATAGCGAGGATTGCCTAATTCCCCTGGCGTTGCAAATTGTGTACAGCCAACGTACTGTCCAGCGATCGCCCGAGCTTCCACGTTTCCGGTCAGAACACTGGAATTTTCCGGCAGCACAAATTCATTCTGGGGCTGCAGCTTCACAGTTTGCCCGCCTAAACTAACGCTGACCTGGGCTTGGGCAGGGGCGATCGCTCCGAAACAA
Organism: Synechococcales cyanobacterium; assembly: GCA_035285565.1. Classification (GTDB taxonomy): domain Bacteria; phylum Cyanobacteriota; class Cyanobacteriia; order Leptolyngbyales; family Leptolyngbyaceae; genus JAYKGX01. The sequence continues at coordinate 864 of JAYKGX010000347.1, read as the reverse complement.
ATGCGGTCTCCTGGCAATCTAGCCAAATTCACCCCCGGTTCTAAGGAGTCTGAACCAAAGGCTAATCCAGTGGGCAGAGCTGCCGTCTTGGCTTTGCGGATCACCGTTAGAGTCAGTTGGGCTTGGCTGTTGGGATGTTGCAGCGTGAAGCGATTTTCTCCCACTTGCAGCGGAAAACTGGGGGCAAAATGTCCGGCGGCACTGCGGGCGATCGGCTTACCATTGACAAGAACTTCCCCAGCGATCGGTGCGGTTCCAATTAAAAAAATCTGAGCCGCCGTTGTTTCATGATTATTGCTGGGATAGACCACCTGCAGCGGATTGGCTTGCGCTTGCACAGCGCCGATCGTCCAAAAAGACAGCAAAGACAGACCCGTAAAAAAATGACGCATGGATCGAGGAAGATCAACATTAAGAATGTGGAAACAGCGAGGAAGGATGAGTCATGCTCCCTTTCCCCCAACGACTTTATGGATAGACAAGGGTGCTGACCAGGAAATTATGACTACTCCAGCCTTTGTTGCCAAGCATCAGGACTACGGCGAAAATGCAAAACAGCAACCACCACCACCTGCTTATCATCAACCTTGTAATAGATGCAGAAGGGAAACTTTTTGGTCAACACTCTGCGAATTCCATCAGAAACATCTCGCCCTGCTTGAGGAAATTGGGCAATGAACTCAAACACCCCATCAACAGCATCCAAGAACTCTAGAGCAAGTTCTGTTCGTTGCTCAGCATACCACTGGGTTGCGGTATCTAGATCCTCTTCAGCCCTAGCATCCAGAAAAATCGGTAGATTAGCACTCACGATATTGGTTGAGCAATCTCTGCTTGACCTCACCCCATGCACTGAATAATGCA
>JAYKGX010000346.1:0-3692 GCA_035285565.1 Synechococcales cyanobacterium | reverse complement strand
CCGAACCAACGCAAAGCGAGTATCAAGCAAGCCTTGAAACGACGCAATGCGATTGAACCTGTGATCGGTCATAGTAAGCTGGATCAGACCCTCGATCGGAATTTTCTCAAAGGCAAATTGGGTGATTGCATCAATGCTTTATTGGCCGGTTGCGGCTTCAATCTCCGCAAGCTCTATCGCTTCTTCTTGACTCAATCCCAATCTAGTAAACGATTACAGCCTGTTTAGCCAGGGCTTTTCAGGGACGACTAGCTAACACCCTAATTTGGGATCATAGCCCGAAGATTGTCCATCTAATATCCTGATTTGGGATCATAGCCCGACAGCGTTTCAATCCCCGACAGCGTTTCAATCCCCGACAGCGTTTCAATCTAAGTCACCCATTTGGGATCTTAACCCGATTCCCGATTTCAGCCTAAGTCCCGCAATCGGCACTTTAGCCCGACAGGTTCAGCCTATTCCAATAAAAGAAAATTCAGCCAGTCTGCCTAAGATTCCAAAACAGGCAGACTGGCTGAAACTAGGGGAAACATGGATCCACAACCTCGTACACTCTTCGATCGCCTCGATCGCGACAGAATCAGCCCCTGGCTCTAAGCCAAAATCCAAAATCGCCAATCCAAAATCGATCGCGGTCTTGACAAAATACACTTCCACCCCATCAACTTTCAAGGGCTTCCAAGGGCAAAAATTAGTAATACTTATCATTTTTCATGATTAGTTTTATAAAACTTAATGAGAATTTATACTTAGGGTTCCCTTAGCTGACGAGAGACCCCACTTGTCTTAAGATTGTTATAAGGTTCAAGTTCAAAAACTTAACAACCGACCATAACCCCAGGAGGACTTCTATGGCGCTCGTACCTATGCGACTGCTGCTCGATCACGCAGCAGAGAACGGCTACGGCATCCCTGCGTTCAACGTCAATAACATGGAGCAGATCCAGGCGATCATGCAGGCTGCGAATGAAACCGACAGCCCGGTGATCCTGCAAGCGTCTCGTGGTGCGCGCAACTATGCGGGCGAGAACTTCCTGCGCCACCTGATTCTGGCAGCCGTGGAAACCTATCCCCACATCCCCATCGTAATGCACCAAGATCACGGTAACGAGCCAGGAACTTGCTACTCGGCTTTGAAGAACAACTTCACCAGCGTCATGATGGACGGATCTCTGGAAGCCGATGCCAAGACTCCCGCCAGCTATGAATACAACGTGGCAGTTACCTCCGAAGTGGTAAAAGTGGCTCACTCCATCGGCGCATCCGTGGAAGGAGAACTCGGTTGCTTGGGTTCGCTGGAAACCGGTAAAGGCGAAGCAGAAGATGGTCACGGGTTCGAGGGTGAATTGGATCACTCCATGCTGCTCACCGATCCCGATGAAGCCGTTGACTTCGTAGAGCGCACCCAGGTCGATGCATTGGCAGTGGCGATCGGCACCAGCCACGGCGCTTATAAGTTCACCCGCAAGCCCACTGGTGAAATTCTCGCCATCAGCCGCATTGAAGAAATTCACCGCCGCCTGCCCAACACCCACTTGGTGATGCACGGGTCTTCTTCGGTTCCTGAAGATTTGATTGCGCTGATCAACCAGTATGGCGGTCAAATCCCCGAAACCTACGGCGTACCTGTAGAAGAAATCCAAAAGGGTATCAAGTCCGGCGTGCGCAAAGTCAACATCGACACCGACAACCGTTTGGCAATCACCGCAGCAGTGCGGGAAGCTCTGGCAGCTAAGGCCAGCGAATTTGACCCCCGTCACTTCCTGAAGCCTTCCATCAAGTACATGCAGAAAGTTTGTGCCGATCGTTACCAACAGTTCTGGTGCGCCGGTCAAGCTAGCAAGATCCAGCAAATCAGCATGGAAGAGTTCTCTCGCAAGTATGCTAAGGGCGAACTGAAGCAAGTGGCAGCCGTTGTGTAGGTCTGACCCTCTTTAGTCTTGAAGTCAAGTTGATATCCAAGAGATATCAGATCAACCAGGGATAGGGCATCTGAGCCTATCCCTTTATTTTTTGGTCAACCCGTTCTAGAAATATCAGCAGCCAAAAGTACAGATATTTTGCACCATAGCCATCAACAATCGGAAACCCCGCTTCTAACAGCCCTACAAACCTGTGCAGCCCGTGATCATGCACCTTTCCACACACCGGGTCATAAACGAGGGCAAGGTCTGGACGATCGCCTACGCAACCTCCTCCACCAGGCTTTTCTTGCCGATCTACCGGAATTGCCAGAACTCGATAACTTATTCACCCCCACGGGCGTAATCCAACAGGCACAAATCTTAGCTGCTGAGGCCTTTGGGGCAGAACAAACTTGGTTTTTGGCAAATGGGTCTACCAGTGGTGTGATCGCAGCCATTCTCGCCACCTGCCAGCCAGGAGATAAAGTCATCTTGCCCCGTAATGTGCATCGATCGGCAATTTCAGGGCTGATTTTGGCAGGAGTGAATCCCATCTTTTTGTTGCCAGCCTATGATGCAGCATCGGATCTTGCCCATGGTGTTGATGCGACAACGATCGCCAGGGCACTTCAGCAGCATCCAGATACCAAAGCAATTCTATTAGTTTCTCCGACCTATTATGGCGTTTGTAGTGATATCGCTAGCATTTATCAAATCACTCACCAGTATGATATTCCCCTGATCGTCGATGAAGCCCATGGATCGCATTTTGGCTTTCATCCCAACCTGCCCGCCTCTGCCCTCTCCCTGGGTGCGGATATTGTCATTCAGTCTACCCATAAAACCCTCTCGGGGCTGACCCAAGCCGCCATGCTACACTGCCAGGGGCACCGAATCGATCGCGATCGCATCACCCAAGCCCTACAACTTGTGCAATCCACCAGTCCCAATTATTTGCTCTTAGCCTCCTTAGATGCCGCCCGTTGGCAAATAGTTCACCACGGTCATTCCCTACTGGATCACGCCTTGAACCTAGCCGATCGCGCGCGATCGACCCTTCTCGGCATCCCCGGTATCAGCCTTTTACAACGCCCTGAGTCCGCCCAGTCAGGATTCCATAACTTAGATCCCTTACGTTTAACCATAACAGTCTCTTCACTAGGTCTAACGGGTTGGCAAGCAGATGAAATGTTAACAGAAACCTTTGGAGTCACCTGCGAATTACCCACCCTCCATCACGTCACATTTATCATCACCCACGGCAACACAGAAACAGAGATCGATCGCTTAGTGGAAGCAGTTAAAACCCTTGCGCAACAACAACAGAATTATATTGCTCAACCACCTTCACCTCAATTTCAAGATAGAATGGAGTATGAAACAGTCATTGCTCCCAGAGATGCCTTTTTTGCAGCCAGCCAACCTGTTGCGATCGCCGATGCCATCGGTCAAGTGAGTGCAGAATTAATCTGTCCCTACCCACCAGGAATTCCCCTATTGATGCCAGGAGAACGAATCACCCCCGCAGCGATCGCAGTTTTGCAACAAGTGCTTGCCATTGGCGGTTGTATTACCGGAAATCAAGATCCCACCTTGCAATCGATACGCATTGTCGTCAATCAAAGTCATCAATCAATCTAGACTTAGCAGATCAATTTGTACCAGACTCACAAAGTAATATCAAATCCACGGATCGTTGATACAGATCGTGACGCAGCAAACCCCCATTCATCAGAGTTTGACAATCCAACCTCACAATCTAAACCCCAAAATGGGTATCACACCCTA
>JAYKGX010000345.1:0-3227 GCA_035285565.1 Synechococcales cyanobacterium | reverse complement strand
AAACAGTTAAGCCATGTTGTCTGAATAGAGGCTGAAGGATCGCAAGGAGTTTGTAAACAGAAGCGATCGAGTTAAGGATGATAGCCCCCTTACTGCCTGGATGCGCCAGGAAAAATTTGAGGATGATTTCTTCTGCATTTTCGAGGAGCCAGTCGTATCCCGATCGGATATTAGGCTCTAAATCACCTGGAAATGTTACTGTAATTGGCTGACTAATCTGTCGCCAGTGAGGCTCATCACTCGGTGAAAATCGGTAGGCCCCAGCCGTAACTGGATCAATTGCATGATAGCGAAGTCCCGATCGCTCCAAAAATCCCTTGAGCAGTTCACTGGGAGTGGCTGATAGAAACAGAAATTTGCGAGGTGTTGCAGTATGTTTAATCAACAGCATCGCATTGAGAATACTTGCAATCTGCGGTGAGGAGAAAATATGAAATTCATCAAAGATAAACAGTCGGTAAGACTCATCTAGCTTGCGAAATAGCTTATCTGGGTTATCACCTTGACTGGCTTTCTTCCCCTGTCGGACATATCGAAAATCATGGATATAGTGAAAAATGTCAGGATTAGTGAGCAGAATTTCCGAATTGTCTACTCGATTAATGATTCCCTGCTGCTTGGACGGTAACTGATTTGTCTCAACAAAATCTGCTAATGTACTGCCCGTCATCCGATAAATCTGCGGGTTATGCTTGGGTTGGAACTTAGCTTTGTATTCCTTAACCTGCCGCTCCTGATCACGAGCTAATTCATTAGTGGGATACATTGCCATCGTACTAAAGAATTTCACAACCATTGATCTCAAATAAGCGGCTAAACTTTTTCCGTCTCCCGTCATAGCCGTATTGAAAATGACATCAATATCACGGCTATCCAGCAAACGAAATGTTTCTGCTTGATGCCAAGAGAGTTGCCAGTTTTGGGGTAAGGTAATACCCTCTGGTGTTTCTACCGTCTTGGAATAAACGGGTTTGAGCTGAATCGTAAAGGTGGTCATAGCACTATAAAGTTTAGGAAACTGTCTCCAGCCCAATCTCATGGCTTCTCGCCGATCTCAGAGAAATCACATCTCGAAGACATTAAACGATATTCAAATCGTTGACCTGCACGCCGCCGATCGAACTTGCACCCTTGCTTTTCCGCTACATGCTTGGTTGCCGAAAAACGATGTCCCACCCGCTGCACCAACTCCTCGGTAGAATGCCATTCTCCATCCCGCATCACCGCCATCAATAACTCTATCTTCGTCATAATTCTACTCCAGTAAAATATAAATGGGAGACCCTCGTAGCGAATCAACAAAAACTGAGCCAACAAAAAACTGAGTCATCTTGAACATTGCATTGTGTCCGTAACCTCTTGCTAAAGACTATGATGACAAGGAAAATAGGAAAAAACAAGACTAATCCGGACAAAGTGTCCGTATACTTTTATGAGTCGTAAAGGTCAATCGATCACCCTTTCTCTGCAAGAGCACGATAAAACCGTTCTTCAGCAAATCGCCCTAGAACTGGGCAGCACCTGGGGGGACGATCGCAAACCCAACATCTCCCACCTGGTGAAAGCGATCGCCCAACGCAAATTCCTGGTCACCCCCAACCACGACTGGTCATCTGCCCGGATTCAAACCCTCATCACTGCCCAACAACTGCTAATCGACGCAGGCAAAATCCCGGAAGCCCAAATTCTCACCGAACTTCTGCTCTCCCGCAGTGAACTGACAATTCCCCAACGGAATGAACTCCAGCACTTTGTTGACAACCCACCCCCGCCCTGGCGACAAACCCTCGACCAGCACCTGCGCAGCCATCAGCCCTTTCGGTTGGTCTACTATGATGCCAGCGATCGCCTCTGGACCTTCAACGTCCGCCATGCCCACATCCAACCGATCGAAAAACGCCTCTATCTCCAATGCTGGTGTGAAGAATCCGATGGCAATCTCGACCTACCCGAACTGGCGCACAACCGCAGCCTCAAGCTCGATCGCATCCCCGAAGCCGCAATTACCCCACTCAAAGCAAAATGGAAACCCGATCTCGATCGCATCGAAGTCGAATTTCACCTGTTTGGGGGGCTTGTCAACGCCTATCGGAGCCAGGAGAAGCAGGACAACCTTAACGAATTGATTGCTGAAACGACACCGGTTCGCCGGATTGTGCGATCGATTTCCAGCACCTTTTGGTTTTTTCGGGAAATTTTGCCCTATGGGGAAGACTGCGAAATTATTGCCCCAGATCCAGTCCGTCAGCGGTTTCGGCAAAAAGCGATCGCCTTAGCCCGCCGCTATGGGAGCTAAAAATATCCTGTTCCGCTTGCCAAGTTTCTATCTTCCTGCGCTATAATGTCTAGGTTCGCCTACGGGATGTAGCGCAGCTTGGTAGCGCGCCTGCTTTGGGAGCAGGATGCCGCAGGTTCAAATCCTGTCATCCCGATTCAATTGCTGAGGGTTAGAAGCTGGGGTTGCCAAAATCTGACGATGCTTCGCGGCTGCGTAGGACGAGATTGCCGTTTTCTACGCTGGCTTGTTCGAGGGGAATTTGTTGCAGGGTGGGAAGAAGTCGATTGATTTCCTGCTGGACTTCTGCGGGAGTCATGCCGACTTTCTGGGCAACTTCTTGGAGGCTAAAGCTGAGATTACCGATTTGGATTTTTGTGTTGGGGTCGAGTTCCATCTGTCCCTTGACAATGCGGGGACTGCTTTCAATACCGATATATATCGTGCGATCGTTGATGCCGGGGATGCGTTTCAAGACTTCACCCAGGATGGTTTGTTCAGATTCCGAGAGGTTGCTGGATTGGAGTTCTTGGAGATCCACCACGGCTCCAGTTTTTAATTTGTTCTCCTGCAATTCGGTATGCATCCCTTTGACTGCCCGAGGCAGTTGGGCTTGTGCAATCGCCTGATCCACGGAGGCTGTGACAACATCATTGATTTCTTGTTGGCTGAGGCGAATTTCTTGGTTAGGCGTTTGCAGCGATCGCAGTTTGGTTTCTACCTGAGCAGCATTTTGTTGCAGTTTCGCTGGATCGATCGGGGTTGCTTGGGTGTCTTGATACCAACTGGGTAGGCTGGTGGCTTGATGGTAGGCATAGGCAGCTCCTGCAAACACGCTGCTGATGACTAAGGTGAAGACGAGAGCAACTTTTTTCATGATGGATGGTTTCCGGAGATATAGCAATTTTTAGTGGGTGAAACAGGTTTTGAATGAGGGGGAGAGGGGGGGAGG
>JAYKGX010000344.1:0-10596 GCA_035285565.1 Synechococcales cyanobacterium | reverse complement strand
CTGAACAAGTCATCTAAATCAGATTAGGTCTGTTTGTTATGGTCAGGCTTTACGGTTATGGCTGACTAACGGGACTTATTGCCATTTTTCTGCAAGCCAACGATCGATTCTGGTCAGTAACAGGTCTGGGCATTCCCAAGGCAACAGATGGGCTGTGTGGGCAAATTCTTCCCATTCGCAGTTCTTGATAGCTTTGGCAGTCTCCCGGCTGGCAGCAGGAGCAATGTGGCGATCGTGTTCTCCAATTAACATCAATGTTGGACAGGTAATCTGCTGGAGATCAGGGACTCGGTTATACCCTTGCTGAAGGGCTTGGTCGAGGGCCTGGTGTGCCGATCGCGAGGTTTTACGATAGGCGTATACAGCTTCCCTGGCGAGGTATTGGTATACGTCGGGTCGGTGCTGCTGAATTAAATAGCGAAAGAGCGATCGTTTGCCTAGGTGATCAATATTCCACTGCCAGCCCGGTTTGATGAGATTGACCAGTCCGGCGATCGCGGTGAAAGCATTATCCTGCCAGGAGACCTTGGGGTGATCACTCCAGGGTCGGGCGGCTGTGGCAATTAAAATCAACCCACTGATGCGATCGGGATAGCGCAGCGCCAGTTCTAGAGCAAAAATTCCCCCTAGGGACCAGCCGAGCACTAAGCTCTTAGCACAACCTCGCTGATCCAGCAGTTGGATCAAATCGTTCAGGTGATCTTCGATGTGGACTGCCTGATGCGTTTGGCTGCGACCATAGCCCCGTAGATCCGGCGCGATGACCTGGAAGCGATCGCTGAAGTGCTTTAGAAAAACCCCCATACTGCGCCCCGAGCCGGGATGCCCATGTAAACAGAGCAATGGGTAGCCACTCCCTTGTTGATAGTTATGCAAGGCAAATCCAATCCTTGTGTGATCCCCCATCCTACCCCTCTTGATGCCTGCGATCGGCTATTATAAGGTCTCAGAAACAGCAAAAGATCGAGTGTGGAGCCATGACGGACGCAAAGCAAACAGATGCAACTCGGGCAGATGCCAATCAGGGCGTAACCCCACAACCTGCGGCACCGGATGCACCTGCCGCTAAGCCCAAAAAAGAAAAACCACCCGCCCTAGAGGATAAGCCGTTTACCGACTTTATTCAGCAGGATTATCTACCTGCCTTGCAAAAGGGATTGGCAGCGCAAGGGATTGCGGGTGTGAGTTTGCAGTTCCTTAAGCAGAAGATCTCTGTCACCGGATACGATCGCTCCCCAGAGTGCTGGCAAGTGGTGGGTCAATGGCAAGCCGATCGCCAGAACCGCCAATTCAACGTCTATTTTTACGACGAGGATATTCAAGGCAGTCGCGGCTTTTCTGCCTGTGTGGCTAATAGTCAGGCAAGTACCTTGGAGTCGTTTCGGATTGATGAGAAGAAGCTCAGCCTCGATCTCTTAGTGTCTGGCACCTTGCAACGATTGAATGGACAGAAGTGGCTGGCTCGCAATTAGGAATCCTTGCCAGGGATCCTTGCCTTGAGGTGTGTGACCAGAAAAGCGATCGACTTCTCTCTTCTGACAGATTGGGGAAATCGGCTCATTTGGATTGAATTTCTTCCTTTTGCGGAAAGAGAGGTCATTGAGGGGAAGGATAAAAAAAGTGGAGAGCAGGCTCCAGAAGTTTCCACCACTTGCCTAAGGGGCTACCACTGCCCTTGAACCCGATGATTTTGTGACTTCAGTTCCTAATTTCTGTGCTCTCTCAAGTCCCGTGCGATCTCAAATCCCTGGTCATCACATATCCTGGTCAGCACATCTCCTATGACACCTCAAGTTGCCATCCCGGTTCGATTGAGTTTACTGTTGGGGGCTTTGTCGCTCTGCTTAACGGCTTGCCTAGCGAAAGAATCTCCTAAGACCGGGGAACCATCCGCTTCCCAGTCTCCCGTTGCTCAGGCTGCGGACTCTGCACCCCAACCCCAACCTTCTCAAAAAGCCCAGGGCAGTTCCAACACAGGCACAAAGGCAAAGCTCCCCTCTAAGGCCGCAACTCAATCTACCTCAGCCCCATCCTCTGCTAAGCCTCCAGCTCAGCCCAAGTCCGATCCCAAGCAACTGTTTGAAACTGCCATTGACAAAGCTGAAGGGGCACGCAGTATTAGTCAATCTGCACAAGCTGCAGACGAACTTCAAATGGCGGTCGATCGCTGGAAGGAAGCCATTCGTCTAATGAAGCAGGTGATTCAGGTCAATCCCAAATATCCCAAAGCCCAGCAGCAACTCGCCACCTTTCAGACCGGACTGGGACAGACCCACTCTCGTTTAGCCAGAGCGCAAGGCCGTGATCCCAGCAAGGGCAGTTTGGCAGCCGATCCCTGTCTTGATCCAGAATTTTGTGGCAGCAACCTCACCGCAGGCAAATCTAACGGCAAAACCTATCGCGCTCGCATCAAGTACTACCACGGTGGGATTCCGGTGGTGGATGTGCGCTTTAACGGTAATCAGACCTTCGAGATGATGGTGGATACGGGAGCCAGCGGCACCATGATCACTGAAACCATGGCCGCCTCACTTCAGGTGAAGCGCACTGGCTCTGTGACAGTTGGCACGGCTTCTGGAATTGTGGAATTGAGTACTGGGACTGTGCGATCGCTGTCCTTGGGTGGGGGCACCATGTTTGATCTGTCCGTCACCATTGGGCCCGTACCGCTATTGGGGCATGACTTCTTTGGGGATTGTGATGTTACGATCCGCCGCAATCAAAATATTGTCGAGTTTGCTCAATGTTCCACTTAGTGACTCAATGTTCCACTTCGCGATTTGACTCACGATTAGCGATTCAGAAAGGTAACAAGCTGCTCTAACTTAGTCCAGGCCGCTCCACTCTGCAGAACCTCTAGGGCAACTTGTACCCCTGCTTGGGTTGAAGAGACGCGATCGCCTACCTGCAGGGCTAAAGCAGTATTTAAAGCAACGGCATCCCGCTGGGCGATCGTTCCTTTGCCTTGGAGGACATTGCGTAGAATTTCAGCATTGGTGGTCACATCTCCCCCCCGCAAGCTTTCGATCGGGGCTGGGGTGAGTCCAACCGCTTGAGGATCTAAAACCTGCAACTCTACCTGCTGATTCGCCAGAACTGCCATATCGCTGAGATCGCCAAGACCTGCTTCATCCAAGCGTTCTCGACCATGAACCACGATCGCGTGCTGTTTACCCAACTGTTTTAGAGCTTCTGCCATAGGGGTAATCAACTTGGGATCGTAAACACCAATCACCTGCCCCGTAGGCGCAAAGGGATTAACTAAGGGTCCCAAGAGATTAAACACCGTCCGGATTTTCAGTAACTTGCGCAGGGGAGCCACCGCCTTCATCGCAGGATGCCAACCAGGTGCAAAGAGGAACGTGATCCCCACCGCTGTAACTGCATCTCGAATTTTTGCTGGATCTGCTGCTAAGTTAACACCCAAGGCTTCCAATACATCCGCCGAACCGACCTGACTAGAGGCAGATCGATTGCCATGCTTGGCTACTTCTAGCCCTGCTGCCGCCGCTACAAATGCCACTGCCGTGGAAATATTGAACGTTGAAGCCCCATCTCCCCCCGTACCACAGGTATCGATCAAGGGGGTAGGAAGCGCCTGTTGCCCTTCCGTCTGAGCCGCTTGACCCTGTAACACCTGGGCCATGCCTGCTAGCTCATCTCCAGAGATTCCTTTTGTTTGCAGCGCCACCAACAATGCACCAGATAGCACAGGAGGAATCGCTTCCTGTAGCCAACCCTGCATCAAGAGGGCTGCTTGCTCCGATGGGAGAGACTGCCCTGCCAGTAGCTGTTGCAACAGAGTGGCTGCTGCATCTTGCCATTCGGTTCCATCAGTTGGCAGAGAAATGGGGGAGGTTTGGGCAACGGTCATAGGAATCTGCTCATCAAGCTCCAAGAACTGTCTTAAAAATCCTACAGCAGGGCTGGATGCGATCGCACCTAATTCATTTTGCAGTAGAAGCTTGTGCCAGATGCAGTGGAAGCTTGTGCCAGATTAGGAAGTGTGTGCCAGGTTGAGCTATGTCAGGTTGGGCTGTGTCAGGTTGGTATAAGTTATGGATTTAACCGATAACAGGGTATGGCATCCATTGAAATTGATCTAAATTGACACACGTCATTTTTTTATAGGAAAAAATCATGTTTTAAGTCAGAAAATTAACTGCAGAAAGCAATGTGTTAGTCTCAAAGGTAAATTCAAACAGCCAACATATGCACAGCACTAAATCATGAATCATCAGTCTTCAAAATTTGATATCTCAGTTTGAAATCTGTTGAGATCGTAGGCTGGGATCTAGAGCCATAGGAACGCTTGACTTGTATATCCTACTTGCAAGCTGGTATGTTCCACCTTCAAGAAGTGGCAAACCTGACTACTTTGCTACTTGCCGCTCCATGCTAATTTAAATACCTAAATCAATCCATCTTTTCTTGTGTTCTGTAAGTATTTCCTAAACAATTGCAAGTAGGATAATTCTGATGTACTCCCCGATGGAATTTATGTTACTTTTGAGACCTCTTTTTTGTTTTTTTATGGTCTTTTTACTGAAATTATTTAGAAATAGAAAAAGAGGGGGTTTTCATGACCTCATTTATGAAGTTAGTTAATCTGTACACTCACGCTTTGATGGCAGTTTAACTTGTTATTTTTCTTGGTTATGTGCTTACTAAGTTGCGTTCGATGGTGTGATTGATCGGCTTTCTCCTAGGTTCAGAACCAGAATCGCGTTAAATTCACTCCAACTGCTCTAGACTATCTCGCATTTCGCATCTGCCCCCTCTGATGTATTCAAAACACCCATTGGTGCTCTTATTTCTATGAATCTATCGATCGCAGCCCAACAGGGCTTTCCTAACCAAATGCTGAAACTCGTGATCCAGCCCAGCCAGGGTAGTGTGATCTCCTGCTTACAGCTCCTTGGATTTCTGCAAGTTCCAGCAGTGCCTGAGTTGTGGTTTTGTATCGTTCCAGCCGGTCAGGTAGTTGCCTATTTAGATCAATTGGGGCATCTAGTGCCAGAAAGTGCTCAGCAAGCCTCTCGACTATTAATGACCTATAACGATATTGACGCTGGAAAATTATTAAGAGAGTTTCTCAAAGCTCAGCCCTTGCAGGAGGTGACCTGTTTGGTGAAGCACGGTTGGTTTTTAAGTGTTCTGTCTAAGCAAGCCATCTTTTTTCATTACCAACCCATTCTGGATCTGAGCACTCGGCAGGTTGTTGCCTACGAATGCTTGGCGCGGGCGAACAATGGGGAGGGCAAACATCCCTGGAATGGACAGCAGCTTGTGGATGCGGCTCAAGCTACCCATCTGATCTATGCGTTTGATGAAATGGCGCGTCGTCAATGTTTGTATGAGATTGCTGCTTTTTTACCTCACCTACCGCCCCCTCGCAACCAACGCTTTTTCATCAATGTGCTGCCCAATGCCTTAGTGCAAAATCCGCGATCGATTGAACAGAATCTGATTCAAATGATGGATCTGGGGCTGAAACCTTCTCAAATTGTCTTTGAGCTGACGGAAATTGAATCGGTGGAAGTTACCCCAGATCTCATTGCTGTCTTGCAATTTATGCGCGAGTGGGGCTGTAGTTTGGCCGTGGATGACTGGGGCAGCGATGTTGCGTTACGGAATTACTGTCTGGAAATTCAGCCGGATATTATCAAGCTCGATCGCGCCATGATCACGGGTTGTGGCAGCCAACCACTGCGGCAACTGTTGCTGAAAAGTTTAGTGAATGCGGCTCACGATTCGGGCATTATCGTCCTTGCCGAGGGCATTGAAGTCTTGGAAGATCTCTCCTTCTGCTCAGAAATTGGGGTGGATCTGGCGCAAGGATTTCTTTTTGCTCAACCGGAGTTAAATCTACGACGGGAAGGTATTTGGCAGCCTGATTGGAAGTTAGCTCTGGTGAGTTGAGTAGGGCGATCGATTACTTTCCACTTCAAATGCCTGACTGGGATTTTGCCTGATAGATAAAAAATTGACCAAACATACCCACTGCTTCTAAACGATAGGTCGTGGGGATCGGCAAAAACGCCAACGCACTCCAGACCGTTTCCGGAACCAGGGAGCGCACTGAGAGGTGGGTATAGTAGTGGCTAAACAGGACATAATCTTGCCGAGTTGTATTTTTGCGGATGAGATTTTTGAGATAGTCTTGGTTATCGTCCACTGCTTTTGGACATTGCTTGGCAAAGCCGAGGGGAATTTGGGGACAGAGTTCCGTCTTTAATTGGGCGATCGCATAATTCTCAAACGCCTCCTGGGTTGGATTGGTGATCCACATTACCCCGCCAATGCCAACCGAGGAAAGTCCAATTGCGCCTGCGGTCCATTGCCATGGTTTGACCATCGCTTCTCTTCCTCACCAACCTCACTGCCAGATCCACCCTAACAAGGATTGTGTATTTCGATCGAGGATTGAACCAGTTTGAATCATAATTTTTAGCGAAAAATAGTTTCACCCGATGCAAATATGCTATGGTAAAGCAAGTACGGCGAGCGTAGCCAAGAGGTTAAGGCAGTGGATTGTGGTTCCGCCATTCGTGGGTTCGAGTCCCATCGTTCGCCCTTTTTTTAAATCAGTCTCAGTCATGCATAATCAGACTTCCCGTCCGCAGAGTTCCAGGTCGCTCCCTGCCTGCGCCCGTCGTGATCCCCATCCTGAGATAACCTAGTGAGATCAGCTTGGTGAAAATCAGCTTAGTCTACTCGGGGTGAAACCTGCCAGATCTGGCTCGGTAGAAGTGGGATAACCGAACACCCCAATTGGAGAAGAAACTGCCAAAATGGGCTTAAGTGCGCGAATGGGATGTTCTTGGTCTATGCAACGTCTGTGGATTCAGCTCTCACAAGTCCGGTTACCTCAATTCAATCTGCGACCTCTGGTCAATCTATCTTTGCTGTCTCGCCGAATGCGATCGCTGGTTCTTACCTTAGTATTCGGCTTTCTCTCACTCTTGGGTTCGCCAGAATTGGCAGAAGCGGCGATCGCAGATCCCATCCCATCCTCTGATCCCTTCAAATCAGTAGTAATTCATGCTGATGTGGTTTCGTCAGACACCTACACAGCGCCAACTGTGGAGACCCCGCAACAACTATTAGCACCCAAACCTGTCGCATCTAAATTAGAAAGCTCCCCAATATCCTCCACGGCAACACCGATTCGCCGAGCGGTTGAGCGGGGTAGTTTTGTGGCAGAAGCGGTGAAGCAAGTCGGAAATGCCGTGGTGCGGATTGATACCGAGAAAACCATTAATCGTCGAGCAGCAGTTGATCCGATGTTTGAGGATCCCTTTTTTCGGCGTTTCTTTGGGGATGATCTCCTAGCACCCCAGGAAGAATTTATTCGGGGACAGGGATCGGGCTTTCTGATTGACCAAAGTGGCATTTTATTGACCAATTCCCATGTGGTGAATGGAGCCGATCGCGTGACGGTCACCCTCAAGGATGGTCGGAAATTTGAAGGCAAAGTACGCGGCATTGATCCTGTAACTGATTTAGCCGTGGTCAAGATTGAAGGTCAAAACCTGCCTGTATCCAAGTTGGGTAACTCTGATGAAGTGGTTGTGGGGGATTGGGCGATCGCTGTGGGCAATCCCCTCGGACTAGATAATACAGTGACCTTGGGAATTGTCAGCACCCTCAAGCGATCGAGTGCTCAAGTGGGTATGGTGGACAAGCGGTTGGAGTTTATCCAAACTGATGCAGCCATTAATCCGGGTAATTCCGGGGGGCCTTTGGTGAACGATCGGGGGGAAGTGATTGGCATTAATACAGCCATTCGCGCTGATGCCATGGGGATTGGCTTTGCAATTCCAATTAATAAAGCCAAGGAACTTAAGGATCAACTGGCGCGGGGAGAGAAAATTCGCCATCCCTACCTAGGGGTTCAGATGACCAACCTCACTCCACAACTGGCTCGCCAAAACAATGCAGATCCCAATGCCATGTTCCTCGTCCCAGAGGTCAATGGAGTGATTGTGGTAAAGGTCTTGCCCAATACGCCCGCCGCCCAAGCCGGAATCCGACGAGGTGATGTGATAACAGCGATCGATGGCAAACCCATCACTTCCGCCGAACAACTGCAACAGGTCGTTGAAGGTAGCCAACTTGGACAGGCGCTCAAAGTGGAAGTGCAACGGGGCGATCGGACTCAGACCCTCTCCGTCAAAACCGGTGAACTTCAAGAAGCTGCCTAAGGTGCTCGCGAGGTTCCAATGAAAAATTAGCGTGAATTCCCGATCGCCCCTTGCTCTAGATAGGGCAATTTGGTAGCGTTGGATTAGGTGAATGCCCCTCATTAGGTTAATGCTGGGGGCATTTTGTTTTTGAATACTGATGTTTTCAACCTGTTTAGCTAGATTGGCTGATGACTCAATTGGCAACTGGCACTGTTGATGACCGTGTGTGATTTGAAGTGATTTGAAGTGATTTGAACGCCGTTAGTCAGGTCTTATCTAAGACTAACCTTTCATGGTTACCTGGGATGAAGAACCTACTTGCATCATCTACCGAGGTTCATATGGGAACAATCAAGGGACGAGACCTATTGAGTTTGTCAGATCTAAGTTCGACGGAAATTCAGGAAGTGGTTGATCTGGCGATCGCCCTCAAGCAAGGTCAGATAAAGCCTCGTTTTCAGGACAAAATTCCCACCTTGGGGTTGTTATTCTCCAAAGCCTCCACCCGCACCCGTGTTAGCTTTTCCGTTGCCATGTACCAATTAGGCGGTCAGGTGTTGGATCTGAACATTAGCGCCACCCAAATTGGGCGAGGTGAACCCCTAGAAGATACGGCAAGGGTTCTCGATCGCTACCTCGATGTTCTCGCTATTCGCACCTTTGCCCAAACGGATTTAGAGGTGTTTGCTCAATATGCTGAAATGCCGATCATTAATGCGCTGACGGATTTAGAGCATCCCTGTCAGATTCTGGCAGATTTACAAACGATCCAGGAATGCTTTGGGCAGTTAGCGGACCTCACCCTAACCTATGTAGGAGATGGGAATAACGTGGCTCATTCCCTGATGCTGGGTTGCGCTGCCATGGGTATGAATGTGCGAATTGCTACCCCCATTGGCTATGAACCAAATCCCGAAATTGTAGCTCAGGCAGAAGCGATCGCCCACGATCGCTCTGAAGTCGTGATCACGCGAGATCCCCAAGCTGCTGCCACCGGGGCAGAAATCCTCTATACCGATGTCTGGGCTAGTATGGGGCAAGAAGAGGAAGCTGATAGCCGTATCCCCATTTTTCAGCCTTATCAAATTAGCCAAGATTTGCTGAAACAAGCTGCACCAAACGCGATCGTGCTTCACTGTTTACCCGCCCACCGGGGAGAAGAAATTACCCATGAAGTTATGGAGGGATCCCAATCTCGCATTTGGGATCAGGCAGAGAATCGCATGCACGCTCAGAAAGCTCTCCTTGCCAGTTGCCTCGGGTTAGTTTGAAACCACAATTGGGGCAAATAGACTGGATGGAGCAAGGTGCATGAGAGTTTCAGAGTTGTTACATCAGATCCATGCATGAGACCCGTGCATCAAATCTGCATCAGAATCTAATGCAGCAGAAGCGCTGTTGGATCAGATCCGTTGCAATAAATTTAGCCCATGGGTGTCCGTTCCACAGGTGCGAAGCAAGTGGTAATGCTGACTCAGATGCTCCACTTGCTCCGTCTCACTTGGGCTGGAACACCAGGGCTTGGGATTGCCATAGGCATAGTAGGTTTCTACCCCGTCAATCCCAGCGGCAACTGCGGCAGGGATTAAGTCCTGCATGGATTTGCGGTAGCGAGCTGGGTGAGCTAAAACTGCAATACCGCCTGCTTGACGAATCGCTGCAATGACTTGTTTGGCCTCAGCCGCCATGCCTGTGGGAGCATTGCCAGTTAGGTAAGACGCGATCGCTGGATGGGCTGGATCAAAGGCAAACCCAAGAATGTGAACTTCCGTTTCCAACAGTTGCGAGGTAATTTCAATCCCAGTCCACATCCGAGGGACGGGTTTATCTTGATTTTCCTGCTGGGTTTGCCAGTCCAACAAATATTGATAGGCTGCCATAAAGCCCGAAATTTGGTGGTGATCAGTAATTGCAAACCCCTGTAACCCAATCTCAATGGCTTGATCGACCAAAATATCTGGGCGCAGTTGACCATCAGAATGGCTGGTGTGCATGTGAAAGTTGTAACTGTGGGGGCAGCTCTCAGGGTGAATCGAGGATAGAACTTGCTGAAATGCTGCTAAATCCTGAGTGTCTGGCTTTTTTTGGGTCAAAACGGGTGCGAAAACGACCGCCATAAGTAGCCTCAAGGTGGAGTTGATGGGCACCAAAAAAGTATGTTAACTCTCTTTACTTTAATCTACGAATTTGCAATCTGGGGTAAGAGTAATTTTTGCTTTTCTATCAATGGCTTTTAATTTCCCTATGATTGGTGAACCGAGGCGGGTGAATCGAGGCGGGTAAGCCGATCGCCCCAGGGCTAGGGAAAAACGGGTGGGGCGCATCCCCTCAGAGATAATCGCCATCACCTCAGAGATAATTGCCTCAAAGCTAAGTTACTTGAGAACTTAGCTATTTTTAGGTCTCA
>JAYKGX010000343.1:0-17927 GCA_035285565.1 Synechococcales cyanobacterium | reverse complement strand
GTCCGCAAAGCTGATTGGTACTATGCCATGCAAAAAGGGGGAATCGTTGCTTCTGGTTCAACCCGCGAACTGAGCCAAGAAGTGATTCAGCGATTTTTGGCGGTCTAATAATTCTAATAATACTGTGAGAGAATTATTAGACTCAGTGGGGGCGATCGCACTGCTCAATCCCAGGTTCCACAAATTACGTAGGGTAGAGTATAAAGAAATCAAAAACGTGAGCTAGGTTACGGAGACTTCTGGATGCCGCTATCTCAGCGAACCTCAGCAAATGTGCTCAAACTATCTCCGGGTGGGAACTATTGACTTTGTATAAAGTGTGTTTTTATACAAGGAACAAAATACAAAATTATGAGAAGATTTCCTGGGTATGGATGAATACCTAATACCTAGAAATTGCTGATATTTACCCGGATGAAGTATTCATGAATAACAGTGAGGCGCTGACGCAGCAGTCTTGGCTACTCCATAGCTGGCTAGAGGCTGCCCCTTTCTATGACTATCGTGGTTGGTCCATACGAGCCTATCCTGACGGCACAGGCTGGGGCTGGGAGGTTGTGGAACCTTGTGACCTGGGGAGTGGTTGGTTTGAATCTGGCACTCTCTATGCTTCCCGATCGAAAGCTTTATTAGAAGCCCGTCGCTTTGTTAATCAAATCACCTTCAATCACACGATGATGACACTCTTGGAAGAATTTCAAGAGCAGGGTTTGCTCAGCTTTCAAGAACATCAAGCGCTCTTGGAAAGCACCCAATGCCCTGTGCCCGTTGCCCTAGGTTAATTGAAGCGAGGGTCTCGTGAGCCGAGGCTAGTTGAGATCTGAGATCGCATTTCGATCGCCTAAACACTTAGCTTGCACAATATCCTAGGGGTAGGATCATCAAGACCCAATTCCCTCCCTGTTGCCCATCGATTGTCCCCATGGATACTGCTGCTGCGATCGCCTTTTTGACCTTGCTTGTCGTTGCCCTAGCCGGTGCCAGCATCCTCACCTGGGCCTATGTGGGAGCAGGTAGTCTTTCCATCCTGTTTTGGGAAGTCATCCCTGCACCAGCGTCTTTATTAGGAGAAGCGCTCACCCATTTTCAACAGGGCATTAGTGCTTACCGGGTGCAACGCTATCGGCAAGCGATCGAGGAATTTAACCAAGCACGTCAGGTCATGCCGACCCTGATCGAAGCCACCCACAATATCGGGTTAGCCTTTGCTAATCTTCGTCAGGACGATCGCGCTACCGAACAGTTGCTGAAAGCCGCAGATGGCTACCTAGAACGAGGCGATCGCTCCTCTGTGGGGCTGGTGCGTCTTCACCTGTCTGCCCTCCGCAACCGCAAGGGAGCACCCTAACGAGCCGTTTGCAGGTCACGCAAATCGTGCTCCACCATCAATTCCACCAGTTGCTTAAAGCTGTATTGGGGTTGCCATTTCAAGTCTTGCCGAATCTTATCGATCGATCCCACTAACTGTACCGCTTCATCTGGTCGATAAAAACTCGGATCGACCTCTACATAGTCCTGCCAATTTAAACCGACGGTCTCAAATGCCGCTTCCACCAATTCCCGGACAGAATGCACTTCTCCACTGGCAATGATGTAGTCATCGGCTTTCTCCTGTTGCAGCATCAGCCACATGGCATGAACCGCATCCTTGGCGTAACACCAATCTCGCTTCGCCTCCAAATTGCCTAATTTCAGCTCTTTGAGCAGACCAAGCTTAGCCATTACCGCACCCCGCGTGATCTTGCGAAACACAAATTCACTGCCCCGCCGAGGGGATTCGTGGGTGTAGGTAATGCCACAGCAAGCGTAGAGGTTGTACTGTTGGCGATAATTAATGGTCATCCAGTGGGCATAAGCTTTTGCCACCCCATAGGGGTTGCGAGGGCGAAAGGCGGTGCGCTCGGTCTGGGGGGATTCATCCGGCTGCCCAAACACCTCACTACTAGAGGCTTGATAAAACCGAGCATCGGCTTTGCAACGGCGAATCGATTCCAGTAGCCGCGATACCCCCAGCGCTGTATATTCTGCGGTCAAAGCTGGCTGAGTCCAGGAGAGGGGCACATAGCTTTGCGAAGCAAGATTATAGATTTCATCCGGTTGCGACTCGGTAATCACATCCATTAAGGAAGATTGATCCAGCAAATCGCCAGACAAAATCCGCACCCGATCGCCCAGATGATAAATGCGATCGAGGTTGCCAGAACTAGAACGACGCACTAACCCAAAGACTTCGTAGCCCTTCTCTAGCAGCAACTCTGCTAAATAGGATCCATCTTGCCCCGTCAGCCCGGTAATTAATGCGCGTTGACTCACTACGATTCACCTGCTCTGATTTTTCCAGTCTCCACTATACAGGTCTCCACCGGAGGTTGCTTACCAGACCTGGACAGATTAAAAAGTTATCATAGAAAAAAGGTTTTGCGAAATCTGCTCCCCTGTCTCCTGGCTTGGGTCACTTCGCACAAGGCACAGGGGGGTGACGTGCGATTAATTAAGTGCGATTAATAAAAATGGGGGTATTCCCCCAGAAAATTATAGATTCATAGAAATGCTGACTATCTGGAGCGAGTGAGCCATAAAACCATCAATTGCTCTATAAATGGCTAAACACGCGTCCAGAACTGTATCATCTCTACCACAACTGACAGCAATCAGCCATATTACTTGGCAGCAGCTTTTGCAGCAGCAGCCTCATCGGGATGAATGCCTAAACGGGTCAGATTAATGCGGCCTCGTCCATCAATTTCCCGCACTTTGACAATGACCTCATCTCCAACCGAGACTTCATCTTCCACGGTTTTGACGCGATAATCTGCCAGTTGGGAAATATGAATCATGCCTTCCTTGCCTGGGAGAAATTCCACGAAGGCTCCGATGGGAATTGTCCGAGTCACACGCCCGACATAAACCTCACCTTCCGCTAGTTTGCGAGTCATGCCAATAATAATTGCTTTGGCGCGGTTAGCTTTTTCACCATCGATACCCGCGATCGTAATCGTACCATCGTCAGCAATATCGATCTTGGTGCTGGTTTCTTCCGTGATGCCTTTAATCGTTTTACCACCAGGACCAATCACGAGACCAATCATCTCGGGGTCAATCTTCAGACTCATCAACCGAGGTGCATAGGGAGATAAGTCCGATCGCGATTGGTCGAGAACCTCTAGCATTTTGCTGAGAATATGCAGGCGAGCAGGCAAGGCTTGGGTAATAGCTTGCCCAATCACTTCCATCGGTAGGCCCGTAATCTTCATGTCCAATTGCAGGGCAGTGATACCGGAGTCGGTTCCCGCCACTTTGAAGTCCATATCGCCCAAGAAGTCTTCAATGCCCTGAATATCGGTCAGGATACTGATGCGCTCGCCTTCTTTGATCAACCCCATGGCCGCGCCACTGACGGGTTTTTGAATCGGCACCCCGCCATCCATCAACGATAGGGTGGAGCCACAGACAGAACCCATGGAGGTAGAACCATTGGAGGAGAGCACTTCCGAAACGATCCGAATCACGTAGGGGAAGTCGGCTTTCGAGGGCAAAACTGGCATCAACGCACGCTCTGCCAAGGCTCCATGCCCAATTTCTCGACGGCCGGGCGATCGCATGGGTTTGGTTTCGCCCACCGAGTAGGGAGGCATATTGTAATGGTGGAGATAGCGCTTCTCGGTATCGGGATGGAGGTCATCCAGTTCCTGGGCATCGCCCGGTGTTCCTAAGGTCAGTACAGACAGGACTTGGGTCAGTCCCCGATTGAACAGCCCAGAACCATGCACTCGCTTGGGCAAAACCCCCACCTGGCAGGAAATGGGTCGGACTTCATCTAATTTACGCCCGTCTACTCGCACGCCGTCTTCAATCACCTGTTTGCGCATCAACTTTTTGGTGATGGATTTGAAGGTTTCCCCAAGGGCTTTGGCATTTTCTGCGGCGGCCAGCTTAACGGGATCTTCCTCTGGCAATTCTGCGATCGCGCTGGCAATGCTATCCTTCACTTCATCTAGGGCAGCGTCCCGCACATTTTTATCTTTTTCAAAGCGTCCCAGAATATCTTTCACGGGCTGGGTGGCGCGATCGGCGATGAATGTTTCTAGGGTGTCATCCACAACAGGGGCTTCTGCCTGCACTTGTTCAATGCCAAGCTGCTTTAGCACTTCTCGCTGAGCTTGGATCAATTCCCGCACGGCTTCGTAACCAAAATCAATCGCTTCGATCATGTCAGCTTCGGGCAGTTGGTTGGCACCCGCTTCCACCATGATCACCCCATCGGGGGAGCCTGCCACCACCAAATCCAGATCGCCCTGTTCAATCTCTTCATAGGTGGGATTGAGGATAAAATCATCCCCCACCAAGCCAACCCGTACTGCTGCCATCGGGCCCTGAAAGGGAATCTGCGCCAACAGGGTTGCCATGGATGCCGCTGTCACTGCTAAGACATCGGGCGGCACTTTGTCATCCATTGCCATCGTCGTGGCTACTACTTGGATATCATCCCGTAACCAACCCGGAAAGAGGGGGCGGAGAGGACGATCGATCAACCGACCAATCAAAATTGCTTTTTCGGGGGGACGCGCTTCTCGTCGTTGAAAGCTGCCAGGAATCCGACCCACTGCATACATCCGTTCTTCGTAATCAACCGTGAGGGGGAGAAAATCGATACCTTCCCTGGCCGTGGAGCGAGTCGCCGTCACAAGTACCGCAGTATTCCCAGATTCAATGAGTACGGAACCGCCCGCCTGCGGCGCTAGCAGTCCCATTCGGAGCCGTATCTCTCGTCCGTCGAAAGATATCGACTTTACAACTTCTTCCATTTGAACGTTTTGTCCTTTCTCTTTTGTTCTGTGGCGATCGTAACACTGAACCTAGGGACATGCCCGACGGATTCTGGGAATGTGGGGATCATTAAGAGAGGGAGAGAAGCCGCAGGTAAAGAAGCCGTGAGGAGAGAGGGGAGAGGGGGAAGTGGGGCAGCGTACTGGGGGTGTGATTGCAGAGGGCTGTTAAAAGTGCTACGGAGGGGGGTGTTTTGACGGGGAGTGCTACGGGGTTGATAGCTGCGGTTTGGATGGGGCTGATCTGGACGATATTCGATGCGGGGTCGGAAGTAGGTTCGGGATTTGGATTTCCCTTGGGTGAATAGGAAGATGATGCCAGCCGCGACGGCAATGCCTGCGACCACAGCGATCGCAATTTTTCCAGCGCTGTAGGGGCGTTTACCGTAAACCTGTCCGGTTTGGGCATTCACCATCACCTGGTATTGACGGTTGTTATAGCGATAGGCCGAGAGCCAGACGGGTAGCAAGACATGCTTGAAGGTAATATCGCTGTAGTCGGTCTGTAAATGGGTAATCTGCTGTTCGTCGCCGCCAATGTCATGACGGACATCGTGGGTAATCACCTGTCCCATTTCAGTTTTTGCCCGTTCCAACCCTGCCTCTAGGGGCACCTGATAGCGTTGTGCCTTAAAGCTTGCCAGGTAAGCTGGATCATAGGGGACACAGTCCTGAAGTTGCCAAGGGGCAAGCCGTTTCAGTTGTTTTTCCGTCAGTTGGGTGGTGGCGGGAATGAGAATATCGTCAAACCAGCGATCGACCTGACCTGAAACCGGGTGCCAAGCGGTATGGCGCACTTCCCTAGTTTCTGTGACGGTTTCGCCTTCAGAGTTGGTGGTGGTATAGGTTTCGGTGGTGTAGTAATAATCACCTCGTTGCCCGTTGTAGGCGGTATCTGTTTGGCTATCGTAGGTCCAAAAGGGCAGATAAATGCCTTGTAACCCTTCTTGCTGGGCAATTTTTTTTAAGGAACTCGGTACAAACCAGTTATTTCCCATCCAGGCTCGAATGCGATCGCGGGCTTCCTTTTGGGGAATTTTGCAGGGCAGGATGCCATTGGGTGTCACGACGGGATGGGCTTTTTCGCCTTTGGCAACGATGCTGGTGCCACAAAAGGGACAATTTCCAGCGACATCGGGCGGTTGAAAGGTGATGCGGGCACGGCAACCGGGGCAGGCCACTTCTAAAGCCGTTTCGGACAGGAGGGTTGTTTGAACTTTGCGAGTTGCTAGGTAGTCTTCGTAGGGAATCTCGATTAGCTCATCGGGGTTTTCGGGAACGGCTTCTTCATGACCACAGTAAGGGCACTTCAACCGTCCTGCTTTGGGGTTAAATTCCAATTTTGCCCCGCAGGCTGTGCAGGGAAAATGTTGCAGTTCATGAAGGGTGGTGGTTGCCATATTCATAGGCGCAAGGATCCCAGAAGATTTTCGGGTTTCAAAAATAAAAATATTGTCAGGAAACTATTGCCAGGAAACTATTGTCAGGAAAAATTTAAATTGCCTAAATGGCCCGCCATCCTGCCCTGGTTTAATTTGCGATCGTCCGGAATACCGTCATGGTTAAATTTGCGATCGTCCCGCCATGGGTAGAGACGCGATTAATCGCGTCTCTACGATTATTGGGGAATACGATTATTGGGGAATACGATTATTGGGAATACGATGGTTGGGGAATATGCAGGAAATCCTGGGGATGCGGGAAATTAGGCGATCGGCGGGGGTGGGGGCATCGTATTCAAAATCGCCGCCATTTCTGGAACATCCTGTGCCCGTTGCCATGCCGTCATGCCCGATCGCCACACATAGCTATCCCGATTCAGACCTGCCTGGATCAGTTGTTCAGAACCATAGGGACCAAAATTCTGCCCATCCCGTGAAAGATACCATTGCACAACGGGGGGCGGTGGGGGCGGAGCAGCGGGTTGGGGTGCCATGGGTTGCTGCATATTCTGAACCGCCTGCTGATTCTGCTGGGCAAAGGCTCCCATCAGTTGTTGCCCCATCGCCAGTCCAACCCCAAAGTCTAAGGCAGGAGTTCCACCCCCATTGGGATTGTTAGCAGAAGCTTCGATCGCATTTGCCGCTTGAAACTGAGCATATTGCTGCATATTACCGAGGATGCCCATGGAAGCACGTTTGTCCAAGGCTTCTTCCACTTCAGGCGGTAGCGAAATATTTTCAATCAGGAGTTGCGTCAGATCCAATCCATACCGTTGCACATCTTCCAGCATGGCGCGCCGGATCGTGTCTCCCACTTCTCGGTAGCGGGCGGAGAGATCCAGCAAGGGAATGCGGGCTTCCCCTAAAGATGTGGCAAAGGAAGTCATGATCATGTTGCGAATCTGATCACTGATTTCATCTACCTGAAACAGACCATCAGTACTGATTAGCTCCTGCAACAATTGCGTGGGATCCTGCACCCGAATGCTGTAAGTGCCAAAGGCACGGAGACGCACTGCCCCCATTTCTGGATCACGGATAATGATGGGATTGGCAGTCCCCCACTTCAGGTTGGTAAAAATTCGGGTGCTGAAGAAGTAGACTTCCGCTTTGAAGGGAGAGTTGAAGCCATATTTCCAACCTTGCAAGGTGCTGAGCACAGGGAGGTTGCGCGTAGACAGTTCATACATCCCTGGGTCAAATGCATCTGCTACCTGCCCTTCGTTCACAAAGACTGCTTGCTGACCAGGACGAACTGTGAGCTTGGCTCCCATTTTAATTTCATTTTGGTGCCGCTCAAACCGATAGGCGATCGTGTCGTTGGTATTATCCAACCACTCGATGATATCGATAAATTCGCCCCGGATCTTTTCAAAAAGTCCCATCGACCTATCTCCTTAGAGGCTATTTAGAAGGGGTTTATCCCGCATCCATACCTACAGGGTACCCAAGGCGCTTTCCGGTGAAACGGGGCAAATGATCGGCTCGCTCTCTAGCGCGATCGGGGGGGCTGGGATGGTTGACCTAACAAGGGGTGGGTCGCCTAGCGCACTTCAATTTTGGCTAGGGCTGTTTGGGAGAAATAGTGAAGGACAATCTGTTGGTAATTCCAGCCTTTTTGGGCTAGCCCCAGCGCTCCGTATTGGCTCATGCCTAAACCATGCCCAAACCCATAACCGGTAATGGTAAAGCTGGCAGGCGGTTGAGCGATGACAGGTGGGTTATTGGCAGGGGGTGGAGTGATGGATGGATTGCTGGTCATGTCATTCGCGGCAATCACAAATTTGGAACTGCGCAGGTTGAACACATCGCGGAAGCGCTCTCCCTCAATCACCCGCGACCCCCGATCGCCGATGACCTGAATTTGCCGGAAACGCCCGCCTTTGGTTCGACTGGTTGCCACGGGGACTACGTTCAAAATCCGACCCACATTTGGGGCTAGGTTCGTCAATTCCTGTTGGGTGATGGTTCGAGTCCACTGAAACACCGGCGCGCCCTGGTCGGCATCAGGGACGGCTCGCAAGTAGGGAATGGGACCCGATCGCCAAACATCTTCCACATTTTCTGTATAGCCACCCGAGGAAGAGTGAAATAGAGCTTCAATGATCCGACCGTTGTGGGTTAGAACCTGACCTGCGGTGGCATTGACCGCTTGCTGTGTTCCAGCAGATTCATCCTGCACACCCCGATAAACTTGGCATTGTGCCGTATCGCATAGATCAAACACAGCAGTGCCATAGCGCTGTCGCCGATAGAGGGCATAGGAACGGGCTGCAACGGCTTGGGCTTTGAGGGCTTGCTGAGGCCAATTGCCATTCATTTCACCGCCCAGCACGCTGTAGAGATAATGTTCCAGATCGACATAATTGACCGCCGTTAAGCTGGAACCCGTTAATTTAACGACCGCTCTGCCGCGATACCAGCGATCGCCAATCCAGACCACGCCATTCTTATCCTTGGGTTCGATCGAAATTAACGGTGCCTGCCAGCGATCCATCACCACTGCATTATTCCGACGCTGCGCCTCAAAGCCGCTCATTCCTTGGATTTCACCGAGAACTTGACCGGATCCATTCCGCACAACGGCATTGACTGAGCTACCAATCCTAACTTTAGGGACATCCTGTTCGATCGCAACACGGAGTTCCAGTGCTGCCTGGGCCGGGGCGATGAGAACCCCCCACAAGAGGGCTGTCAGCCACCAATGCCGCCCTGCCATTTTTGTCACCGTTGACAGCAAAGTCAGGAGGGTCTGGGAAGTCATGATTGTGAGGCTCCTTAAACAAGTAATGCAATAAAAGGGGGACTTTCTTCTCCGTACCACAGGGTATCTTGGGTGATCCGGACAACTTCAGAAACTCAAGGTCAGAAACTGATGCTGGGGTAGGAAAACCGCAGCATACACCGTAGCTAGGATAGACCACTTTCGCAAGGTGTAACCTAACCATTCGGGGGGATTCAATGATCGATCGCACCAAAATTCCCCCCTTGAGTAGAGGTTCTTGCCGTTCGAGATCTAGGATATGGCGTGAATGTCCTGGTTCAGATAACTGCTAGAGGTAGGATTAGCGTTCCCAAGAGAATGAGAAGCGATCGTAAATTTTACTGAGAGATTTAAAATTGAGATGAAGCCTCTGTCATTTCGCCTCTGTGATGCAGTCTTGGTGATTGAGCGCTGGTGTTGACCCATTTTCATCTCTATAGACTTACCCAAGACTTACCCAGTGGATTGTCACGCCTGAAATGATGGATACAAGCTGAGGAAGTCGAGACTCAGAGAGCGACTTACCCTCTCCCCCCCTCCCCCCCTCTCCCCCTCTCCTCCCAACACTCATCCCTCAAAGCAAGATTGACTAAACCGCTAGGACAACTGCGCCTCTACAAGAAAGATTTTGATACCATCGAAGAGGGTCTCGTCAGTGATCTCCAGCAGGGCTATCTGCATCTTCGTCCTGCCAAAATGCTGGTTGAGGTAACCTTGCTTGTTGCTGAGTTGTAGCTGAAGAGGATTTGGTTTGCAGATTACATTTCTTGGTACCAGTTCCGGGGTGCCCACCCGTGCTCGCAATGTTTCTGGGGTAGCGTTACGATTACCTCAGCGATCGGAGATTTGGCTATTTGATTGTGGAGAAGGCACCCAGCACCAATTTCTGCGTAGTGAGTTACGGGTCAGCCAAGTTCGCCGCATTTTTATCACCCACATGCATGGCGATCACATTTTTGGGTTGATGGGGCTGCTGGCAAGCTGTGGACTGGCGGGGAATGCAGAGCAAATCGATCTCTATGGTCCCCCGGATTTACAAGCTTATCTGCAAGCCTGTCGGCGCTATTCCCAAACCCATTTTTCCTATCCAGTTCGAGTTCACACCGTTACGCCAGGGTTAGTGTTTGAAGACGAGGAATTTAGCGTCTATTGCACCCTACTGCACCATCGGGTGCCTGCCTTTGGTTACCGGATTGTGGAGCGCGATCGCCCTGGTGAGTTTAACGTGACAAAGGCACAGGAACTGGGAATTCCCTTTGGCCCCATTTATGGACGGTTGAAACGGGGAGAAACCGTCACTCTAGAAGATGGTCGTAGTTTTCAAGGTCGTGAATTTGTGGGACCAACAGAACTAGGTCGCAAGGTGGTCTATTGTACGGATACCATTTTCTGTGATGCTGCTGTCGAACTCGCTCGGGATGCCGATGTGCTGATCCATGAAGCCACCTTTGCTCACCAAGATGCGGAGATGGCCTTCCAGCGACTGCACTCCACCACCACCATGGCAGCGCAAACCGCTCTGGCGGCTCATGTGAAGACATTGATCATGACTCACTTCAGTCCTCGCTATGCCCCCGGAAATGCGATCGAACTGAAGGATTTATTGACAGAAGCACGGGCTATTTTTCCTCAGACAGAGATGGCCTACGATTTTTGGACCTATGAGGTACCCCGTCGTCGAGAGCCTCCAACTGACATACCACCCACTGACCTGCAAAGCACTACCAAAACGGATCCTTCTCGTCCGCAAAAACGATCGTCCAAACTTGCTAAGACCAAGAAAGTGATTTCCTGAGGTTGGGGTGTTGGGTTTTGTAAACTCAATCTCATTTACGAAAAGGGATGTTATTGAATGCTGGTTCTGATCGGGTGACTTCTTTAGCGCATTGGGCAGGGTTGTAGAGAGGCAAAAAAGTCTGCTGGAACCACCCTCTCCCCCTGCTTAAGTGCCAGTATTACGTTCTGCAAAGTTTTGCAACTAGTTTACAGGTGGAGCAAACAGCGTGCAGTAAACTAGGCAATGAAGCCTGAGATTTAGTAGGTTATACCTATTTTAGCGATCTATTTTAGGGATTGCGATTAGGTTATAGTCATCTGAATTTAAGGACTACAGATGTTGCAAACGCATTAATCTGGAGCCTGTCATAACATGTCTCATAAAGTCAAAATCTACGATACCTGCATCGGATGCACCCAGTGTGTTCGGGCTTGCCCTACCGACGTTCTAGAGATGGTTCCCTGGAAAGGATGTAAGGCTGGTCAAATTGCTTCGTCTCCCCGTACAGAAGATTGCGTTGGTTGCAAACGTTGTGAAACGGCTTGCCCTACGGACTTTTTAAGTATCCGGGTTTACCTGGGTGCGGAGACGACTCGCAGTATGGGTCTGGCGTACTAAGATTCCCTTATACGCAAGTATTTTTCATTCATGTGGGTTCAACGAAGGGGGCAGTTTTGCCCCTTTTTTCAGTTTTTTGGGGATCTCCAAGGAAACCTAAATTTCTTTTTCCCTTTCTATCTCCCTCACAAACATTTATCTTTCCATTGCTTCTACTGATTTAGGTACTGCTGCAGTTAGCACTTCATTTCCTGTTGCAGTTACCAATACATCATCTTCAATCCGAATACCGATACCTCGCCAGCGATCGGGGATGGGGGGCTGCCCTTCAGCAGATTCAAAGTCGGGACGAATGTAAATGCCGGGTTCAACGGTAATCACTTGACCCGGTGCAAAGGGATGCCAATTGTCTCCGGTTTTGCGCCCGCCCACATCATGCACATCTAGCCCCAGCCAATGACCCGTGCCATGCATGTAGAAGGGTTTATATTTCTTTTCCTGGATGAGTTCTTCTAGATCTCCCTGCAGCAAGCCTAATTCCATCAAGCCTTCTGTAATGACTCGTACAGCAGTGTCATGAAACTGATTCCAGGCATTGCCCGGTTGCACCTGGTCGATCGCTGCTAATTGGGACTGAAGCACTAATTCATACAAAATGCGCTGTTCTGCTGTAAAGCGATCGCCCACAGGAAAGGTACGAGTGATGTCAGAGTTATAGTATTCATAGGCACAGCCCGCATCGATCAGCAATAACTCCCCTTCCTGCATTTGGCGCTGATTATCGGTATAGTGCAAGATACAGGAATTTGCCCCCGAAGCGACGATCGATGGATACGCTGCCCCTAGCCCTCCCCGCAGGCGAAACAGACGTTCCATTTCTGCTTGCAATTCATACTCATACAAACCTGGTTTGCGGTGTTCTAATGCCAGATTGTGTGCTTCTGCTGCAATCTCCACTGCTTTTCGCATCAGTGATAATTCATATTCACTCTTCTGTAACCTTAGTGAATTCATGATTGCTATCGGATCTTCGATCGCTAGTGGTCCTGTTCCATTGCGCTCGTATCGGTGAATAAAGCGCTGAAACAATTTCAGAATTCTTGTATTAAAGCCCTCATCGCGTCCGAAGTGGTAATAAAGCTTATCCGCTTTTTTCAAATATTTCGGCAAATGTTCGTCCAATTCTGCGATCGGGTAAGCAACATCTGCACCGTACAGTTCCTGCGCAGCTTCCACTCCTACCCGATATCCCGTCCAAGTTTCCTTTTCCCGATCCTTTGGCTGCACAAAGAGAATATAGCGATGCTCCTCATGGTGGGGTGCAAAAACAGCAACCGCATTGGTTTCATTAAATCCCGTCAAATAGTAAAAACTACTATCCTGACGAAAGTTATATTCCACATCGTTATGCATCACCGCCAACGGAGCTGCCCGAAAAATCGCCGTACCACCACCCAATTTTGCCAAAATACGATCGCGCCGTTGCTGAAATTCAGGATGAAGCATGGGAATAGAAATGGGGAATGAAGAATTGAGAATGCAGACAGGAAAGAGAAGCTAGAAGACTTGAAAATGAAGAACAATGAGATCAGAGAGAAGAATTAGCAATTGAGAAAGCGCCTAATTGATTTTCTAGTCCCCATTCTTCATTTTCTAATTCTCCATTCCTAGCCTAGTACTTGAATCACCATGCCTGATTTGGGTAGGCTGGTTGTTGCCCAACTGATGGATTTGCCAGGACGACTGACGGGAGTGCCTTCCATGAGCTTGAGAAATTGATCGACTGCCACTAAATCGCATCGATCTTTGGCGGCAGCAGTGCGATATTGGGTGGGCACAATGATTTTGGGGTTCAACACCTTAATGGCATCCTTGGCTTGCTGGGGATTGTAGGCTTTGGCACCCCCACCAACCGGAATGAGCACAATGTCAGGACTACCCATTAAAATTTTCTGTTCTAAGCTGATGGGGGCTGCGGCACCGCCAAGATGGAGAATCGTCACACCCCCTTGAGTCCACCGCCAAGCTACGTTGATCCCAAACTGCCGTCCGCCTTTGCGATCGTGGTCCATGGAAATGCCTTGAAACTTGATGCCTTTGACATCGTAAGCTCCGGGTTCGTAGAGCAACTGGGGATTCCCTGGCACGAGATCGATCGCTCCTTCATCCAGAAGCTGACTGCTGATCATCACTAAATCTGCTGTCATCTTAGGTGCTGCCATCCCTGCTGTACAACCGAGGGGTCGAAAGGGATTGGATAAAATGCGTTGCCCACTGCCAGTGAACAGGAAGCTCATGTGCCCGAGGGCTTGCACCGTCACGCCCCCCGCCTGTGCTGCGGCCCGATCGCCTGTAACGCTCGTGCCAATGGCGGCTAGTGTGCCTGCACCCATGTAACCCAATAATTGCCGACGTTTCATAGCTCCTCACCAATGCCTGCATCAACCCTTGCGATCGCTGATCTGCCGTAAAAAGTTCCGCAACAGATCTTTGCCAGCCGCCGTCAGTACACTTTCTGGGTGAAACTGAACGCCTTGGATATGGGGATAGTCACGATGACGCACCCCCATGATCATCTCGCCGCTCCGATCGCCTTCAACCCAGGCCATAATCTCTAGCACCTCGGGACAGGTGGCACGATCGATCACCAGACTATGATACCGAGTTGCTGTCATTGGATTGTCAATTCCTGCAAATACGCCCGTATTTGTGTGGATGACTTGCGAGGTTTTGCCATGCATCAGTTCTGGGGCGCGCACTACTTGACCGCCAAACACCTGACCAATGCTCTGATGCCCTAAACAGACCCCCAACAGCGGGATCGTAGGACCGAGATGCTGAATCACTGCTAAAGAAATGCCCGCATCATCTGGAGTACCGGGACCCGGAGAAATAACAATGCCATCCGGTTGCAGGGCACGAATCTGTTCGACAGTGATTTGATCGTTGCGAAAGACCTGAATATCCTGGGCGATCGCAAACTCAGATCCCAGTTCACCCAGATATTGCACCAAATTGTAGGTAAAGCTGTCGTAGTTATCAATGACAAGAATCATGGCGATCGCAAATGAGGGAAGGCGAAGTAGATTGGCGCACCCGCACCAATTCCACCCCTGTCCTATCCTAAGACAGCTTGGAGAACTCCGAGCAGCTTCGGCAGAATTAAGCAGCCTGCCACCAAAACCGATGCAAAGGCTGAAACCAGCACGGCAGCAGCGGCACAATCCTTGGCAATTTTAGCGAGTTCGTGATAGGTCTGCTTGACGGTCAAATCTACCACGGCTTCTAGGGCGGTGTTGAGTAACTCCATGGCTAGAACCGCCCCGATGGTGAGTCCAATCACCGACATTTCCACCACGCTCAGCTTGAGCCACAGTCCTAATCCCAACGCGATCGTCCCCACAATGATATGGATCCGGAAATTTCGTTGGGTTTGAAAGGCATAGCTGAGTCCCATCCAGGCATAGCGAAAGCTACTAAAGAAGGTGGGGGCAATATGCCATGCCAAATCACGTTTAAACTGTACGACCTTGCCTTCGGCGCGTTTGCTCGTCTGGGTCGGGAGTTCTTGCGACATAGATTTTGATTTCGATCGGTGAAAGGGAGGGGGACGCATAGCTTCTCAACCTTACCAAAGTTCCTACAAAAATTCAGTAGAGCGATCGCGGCGACATTAAGCAGTATGAAACAGCGGGATCAAGTGCAGCAGAGGTATCAAAAATGCAAAGACCTGACAGTTGATGGGGTGGTAAACCTGATAGGGCTGCTACAACTTGTGAGGATGCTACAGCTAATAGAGTTTGCTGATAGAGTTTGCGAACTGATAGAGTGCTACAACTCATAGGATGGAGCGACAATCTGTACTGATGCTAGAAGCAACTGTTGCTGATTCAGCATTCGATGCAAATGTACCTCATCCGGATGATCCCAACCCAAGAGGTGGAGCAGCCCATGAGCAGCCAGCCAAGCCAATTCCACTTCTAAAGGATACCCCCGTTCTTCTGCTTGTCGTGCAGCCGTCTGAACCGAGATGATGATATCCCCTAAATAGAGTGGCTCATCATCCGGTATCTCTGGATAGTCTACTTCTAGCGCTGCGAACGATAACACATCTGTAGGACGATCTTGGTACCGGAAATCACGGTTTAAAGTCTGAATTTCAGCATCATCCGTCAGACGCAGGCTCAATTCGTAGCAATGCGTAGGGTGGAGGGCTACTCCGTCTGCATCCGTCGGTTGCAGCAACGCTAACCAGTGCTGAAACCAGCAGTCCCACTGTTCTTCGGGAATGGGGGCAGGGGTTTCCTCGCTCCAAAACAGATCCTGTACCGCAATTTCAGTTTGCATCAATCCACTCAATCCCCTCCAAACTTGCTTGCCTAGATGAAGTACCTGTGTGAAGCGCCTATGTGAAGCGCCTGTGTGAAATGTCTGCCTAGCGTGTTAAGTATGCCAATGCGACTAAGAGTCCGAGTAACCCCAGCAAGGTCAAGGTGAAGTGAAATAACGATTTACTCCCTTGCTTGACCATGTTGCGCATAGCCAGTTTGACATAGCTGGGCTGCCCTGCAGGAGCACCCTCTGAGCCTCCCATTGCTGCATCCTCCATGGCTGAGTGACCTGGCACCGATTGACCTGGTCGTGATGGATCAGGTACCGACGGCCCTGCTACCGTTGGAGAGGTAGGGGTTGCAGGAGAGGATGGCGATGGCTCAGGGGAGGATGGCGAGGACATTGGGGACAGATTTTACAGTGGACGTAACAATTCTAAACCGTTTCATGAGTTTCAACGTTCTGAGTTGCTGAGGCGGGAAGCTGAGCTGGGAAACAGAGCCAGGATCATCGGGCGAAGACACCCATCGATCGCTTCTATAATTCTGTAATAATGCGGGCTGTCTTCTTAACCAAGCTGGTTCACCCAAGAAAGTTCATCCCACATTTGACGACTCCGGTTTACCCAACGCTTGTGCCTATGAAACGCTGCTCTTTGCTCCTGACAATTACCATGCCCTGTGGGGTGTTTTTGGGTTCGATCCTGGCTATGCCTGGGGTGCCCTCTGGGAAGGTCTTAGCCCAAACCACTCCAATGGCTCCGATCGATCGCCTGCTCAAAACCAATCAATGCCCCAACTGTGATCTCAGAGGTGTCAATTTAGAAAATGCCAATCTCTTTGGGGCAAACCTGGTGGGAGCCAACCTCCAAGGTGCCAATCTCAATGGCGTGAACCTGGGATCTGCCA
Organism: Synechococcales cyanobacterium; assembly: GCA_035285565.1. GTDB lineage: Bacteria > Cyanobacteriota > Cyanobacteriia > Leptolyngbyales > Leptolyngbyaceae > JAYKGX01. The sequence goes on along the minus strand of JAYKGX010000343.1, from coordinate 1,320 downwards.
ATCTCACCGATGCCAACCTCCAAGGTGCCAAACTGAACCAGAGCTATCTGCACCAAGCAGTTTTAGAAAATGCCATCTTCACCAATGCTGATCTGACGGCAGCCTATCTGCGGGATGCTTTGCTGATGGGAGCCACCTTCCAAGGCGCAAACCTAGAAGGGATCAATCTGAGTCGCACCAATCTTGCAGGTCTCAATTTCCAAGGGGCAAATCTGAATCGGGCAAATCTCAGTAGTGCGAATTTGATACGGATCCGATTTCCTGGAGGTAGCCCCCGATCGGAAATGTTGACCGAAGTTTTCTACGGCTTTGCTGCCACGAGTTTTATGGGAAATTCCTGCGAAGGGCTAGAAAGCTCTTTCCCGAAAAATTCTGGCATTCGCCTGCTCAAGACTGATCTCAGCCAAGCCCAGCTCAAGGGTGCAAATCTGCAAGGCACCATTCTCGCCTTTGCCAACTTCAGCCGAGCTGATCTGACGGATGCCAACTTGACGGAAGCATCGCTCAACTGCGCCAACTTGACCAATGCCATTCTTGATGGGGCTGATTTGAACAATACCCAAACCCAGGGGACGATTGCCCAGGGTGTGAGCATGAAGGGCACTAAAAATAATCAGGATTTCATGACCCAAATGCAGCCCAGCAACGCACCTGCGAGTCGGGACGCACGGTATACAGTGGGGACGATGAATCGGGCGCAGCAAGCCCATTATTTGGAATTCAATCGCTTTGGTGCCAAGCTGAAGGACTTACAAATTGGGCGGAAGGAAGAGAGCGAAACCTATTCCTATCGGGTCTTTGCCTATGCCGATCGCAAAGGAGCGGTGATGAATGCAGCCGTGCCCAAACGGGAAGGACTGCCCACCTACCTTGGGTTCATCAGCCTCCAAAATGATGGCGCTGAAACCACCACCCGTGCGATCCTCTGCGAAAGTACCGAAGCAAAAGCCATTCTGCCTCCCTTACCCCGCCCCTTGCCCAAAGGTGCGATCACGAAATGTCCCAATGGTTTCCGTAACCTTTAAGTTGCAGGAAGAGCAAACCCTCTGTCGGTTAGGTTGAAGGACGAAACTCAAACCCCTTGAAAATGTTGGGTTTCGTCAACCTCACTCCAGCCTACGGGGGATGTTCCTGAATGCTGAGTCCTTGGAAATGCAGGATTATTTAGCCAGCAGAGGCAGAAAACCACAAAATCGTAAAAAAAATCCCGCTTTCCCAGGCTTAGGTCGGAATTCCTGCTAGCCTACGGGCAGACGTTGACAGGAACTGACGCTATGTTTCGACTTGATTGGCGCATGAATTGGCGCAGAGGACTACTGG
>JAYKGX010000342.1:0-9187 GCA_035285565.1 Synechococcales cyanobacterium | reverse complement strand
AAGATGTAGCAAATAGTACCGAACTGAAGCAAGCATTTCTTCATGGACTCACGGCAAAGTTGATCCTGCCCAAACAAATTCTGTCCATCGCTCCCCATGCTGCAAAACCGGTGCATTTGACGATCGCCGTTGCCTGCCACCTGTCATGGACTTAAGGTTGGATGGGTTTAAAATTCCATGGATTGAAAATGCGATGAACCTATCCTGTCGTGGTTCATATCCATGGATTGCCTCATAAATTTGTGAAAAAAGTATTAAAGAGCATCTCTCTCAGGGTAGATTGTATTTTAGATAACAACTTTAGGGTGATGATTTTACTTAGATAGAAAAGTAATAAAACGTCAGTTCGACGAAACTCGATTCCCGTCAATCTCTCGATCCCCCTAAATTCCCGCGCTGACGCGCCGCTGCGCTAGAAATCAGCGGGACTTCAAACCGAACAGCAACCGGGAAGGAGTTGAACGACGATCGCTGAACACTTGAGTTTGGCTCGGTTCCCCCTTTAATAAGGGGGCTAGGGGGATCATCAGCTCGCCAGGGTTCGTCGAATTCACGTTCATAAAAATTCTTTGTGGAAACTCTACTATCCCTTTTCTCCCAGTCCTTCTGTCTGGTTCCCTCCAATGTCTGGTTTATCCTCCTCCTTTCACCCCATCCATCAAGCCCGTCAACTCAGTGCAATTGTTGTCAACGTCAGTGGTCGTCAGCGAATGCTCTGTCAACGCATCGTGTTTTTAGCCTATCGCTTGGTGTCTAGCCGCACCGCAGAGGAGCGATCGCAGGTAAAAGCTGCCCTCAGCGCTGCCACTGACCTCATGGAGCGATCGCACAATGGGCTGCTGTTTGGAGATATATCTCTGCGCTTGCCGGGAAAACCTTCTGCCGAGATCCAAGCCCTTTACTTTGCGCCACCCACTGACCTCGATCGCCAAGTCAGAAGCTTCATTCAGCGGGTCATGGCTCTCTTGGAAACCCCTGATGAGCAGCTTAACTTGGACAATCCTGACTTACAGAAACTTTCTGACATGGCCACCTCTTCTCTTCTAGAGGGTCTAGAGGAAGTCGTTGCTGCTTATACAGAAGAAGCGGAAGCTGAGCAAACTGGGATCGATTTTCAACTGGTCACGCTCTATCACCAAAGTGCGGAAGCGGCTGAGGAAGCGGCTCAACAAACACGAAAATTACAAGGGGTGTTGCGAGAATTGTATGATGCCCAGTCCCAACTGATTCATGCAGAAAAAATGTCCAGTTTGGGGCAGTTAGTAGCTGGGGTTGCCCATGAGATTAACAATCCAGTGAACTTTATTCGTGGCAACCTGGATCATCTCAGCCAATACGTCCACCAACTGCTGGCATTGCTTCAAAAATACCAAGACACCTATATCGAACCGCCCAGCCCATTGCAGCAGTACGAAAAGGCGATCGATTTACCCTTCATTCAAGAGGATCTCCCGAAGGTGTTGGCTTCTCTGAAAGTCGGGAGCGATCGCATTAGTCAACTGGTGTTGTCATTACGGAATTTTTCCCGGTTGGATGAAGCCGCTTATAAACCCGCCAACCTGCATGAGGGTTTGGAAAGCACCTTGCTGATTCTGAAACACCGACTGAAAGCGACTGGAGAACTGCCTGCCATTCAGGTATGCAAGCACTATGGAGACTTACCCTTGGTCACTTGCTTTGCAGGACAAATGAACCAAGTTTTTATGAATCTACTGAGCAATGCGATCGATGCTGTGGAAGAACAACAGCGGTATTCTCTGCGTTCTGGGCAGTCAACCCACTATCAGCCCAAAATTGAGATCGAGACCACTCAGGTTGAGCAAAACATCCTGGTTCGGATTAAAGACAACGGCGTAGGAATTGCTGCACAGCTCTGCGATCGCATTTTTGATCCCTTTTTCACAACCAAGCCCGTCGGCAAGGGAACTGGCTTAGGGCTTGCCATTTGCGATCAGATTGTCCGAGCACACCAAGGAACTTTGCGTTGCATCTGTGCCCCTGATCCCGGTCAAACCGGAACCGAATTCCAGGTGGTGTTGCCGATTGAATTCAGTGGAACGGTATCTGCCTCACCGCGATCGATGGGAATATCAACGATCGCAGGAAGTCGATTGTTGCAAAGTGAAGTTGCTTAGCGGGAATATTCAGGGAGGTCGTTTCATCCGCAGCCCTGATAATCCGCTAAACTGAGGGGTGCAAATAGTTGTCACCCAGATCGCGAATGCTGTTCAGATTGCTATTCTCCAGATTTCGGTTCCCGTCTTGGCTGAAGACTGGGCTTACTAGAACTTTCCTCTTTGTGCTTGGCGTTATCGCGATCGTCCAATTAACGTTGCCAGCCTATGCCGCCGCTTCAGCCGCCGCAAGTGGTGATCCCCTATCGGCAGAAGGACAATCGCTGGCCGGAAAAGACCTGACCGGGGCCAACCTGGCGACGGCGGAATTTGCCAACACCAATTTGGATAGGACGAATTTCACGGGTGCAAATTTGATTGGATCTGTGTTTAGCACCTCCAATTTCACAGGCACCATCTTTCACAGCGCCGATATGACCCAGGCGATTATGGATCAGGTGCGGTTGTATGATGTGGACTTAAGTGATGCTGTGTTGAGCGATGCCATGCTGCTGCGCACGGAATTCCACAATGTCAAGATTGCGGGGGCGGATTTTAGTGGGGCCATTCTTAGCGCCTTTCAGCTCAAACAACTCTGTGCGATCGCAACTGGCACAAATTCGAGTACGGGGATGAGCACGCGGGAGTCTTTAGGCTGTCGAGGTTGAGGATAAGAGAAGCGATCGCTGCTGAGAGGGCAGAGGGAGAAGAACGGGTGGGAATCGGACGTTGGGTCTTGATCAGTGTTTTGCTAATCCTTTGTTGGGCATTGCCCGCTCCAGCCCTGGATTATCCGCCACCGCTGTCCTATAGTAATGCGGACCTCAGGGGCAGTCGTTTCGTGGGGCAGACCTTGCGAACGGCAGAATTTTCCAACGCCAATTTAGAGGATGCGGATTTTCGGCAAGCGGATTTGCGGGGGGCCGTGTTGAGTGCTTCGGTGCTAACAGGCACAAACTTGCGGGGAGCCAATTTAAGCAATGCCTTGATGGATCAGGTGAAGTTCGATCGCACGGATCTAAGCGATGCCATTTTGAATGAAGTGATTTTGCTCCATTCCACCTTTGCACAGATCAACATTACCGGCGCTGATTTCACGGATGCCATTCTCGATAGGGCACAGACCAAAATCCTTTGTGCGATCGCCACAGGCACCAACCCAGTGACTGGCGTTAAAACACGAGATTCCTTAGGCTGTCCGGATTAGGGGGCGGGGTGATGCCGTGACATAATCTGGTGTAATACTCATACTACACATCCTCCGAATTCTGTATTACAATAGGGGAACACCTGCTGCATAGCAGGTTTAGTTGTTTCTGGGGTCTCTGCCTGGTCAGACTGCCCGATCATCGAATGTTCACTATGAAATCTATCAACGGAACGAGCCATGAAATTTTCACCCAATCCTGACCGCATCATTATTTTCGATACCACACTGCGCGATGGCGAACAGTCTCCCGGCGCGACCCTCAATGTGGATGAGAAACTAACGATCGCGCGTCAACTGGCTCGGCTTGGGGTGGATGTGATCGAGGCGGGGTTTGCCTTTGCCAGCCCTGGAGATTTTGAAGCGGTGAACAAAATTGCTCAGATCGTGGGCACCGAAGAAGGTCCGGTGATTTGTAGCTTAGCGCGCGCCACCCAAGGGGATATCAAAGCCGCCGCCGATGCAGTCGCCCCTGCCTTCCACAAACGGATTCATACCTTCATTGCCACTTCTGATATTCACCTGCAATATAAGTTGCGTAAATCCCGTGAAGAGGTGCTGAAGATTGCGCCGGAGATGGTCGCCTATGCCAAGTCCTTTGTGGATGATGTGGAGTTTTCTCCTGAGGATGCGGGGCGATCGAACCCTGAGTTTCTCTATCCTGTGTTGGAAGCGGTGATTGATGCAGGGGCGACGACGATTAATATTCCTGATACCGTTGGTTACACCACTCCCGCAGAATTTGGTGCGTTGATCAGGGGCATTAAAGATAATGTTCGTAATATCGATCGCGCTATTATTTCCGTCCATGGTCACAATGATTTGGGTTTAGCAGTTGCCAACTTCCTGGAGGCAGTGAAGAATGGGGCGCGGCAACTGGAATGTACCATCAACGGCATCGGGGAACGGGCTGGCAATGCTGCGTTGGAAGAACTGGTGATGGCTTTGCATGTGCGGCGGCAGTATTTCAATCCTTTCCTGGGTCGTCCGGCGGATTCTGAAGCGAGCCTGACCCAGATTAATACCAAGGAAATTTACAAGACCTCTCGCTTGGTTTCTAACCTGACGGGCATGTTTGTGCAACCCAATAAGGCGATCGTGGGTGCCAATGCTTTTGCCCATGAGTCGGGAATTCACCAGGATGGGGTGCTGAAGAATAAGCTGACCTACGAGATCATGGATGCCCAACTGATTGGTTTGACCGATAATCAAATCGTGCTAGGCAAGCACTCTGGGCGTAATGCCTTCCGCAGTCGGTTGAGTGAACTGGGCTTTGAACTGGCGGATCAGGAGTTGAACAAAGCCTTTGTGCGGTTTAAGGAACTGGCGGATAAGAAGAAAGAAATCACGGATTGGGATTTGGAATCGATCGTCAATGATGAAACCCAGCAGCCGCCCGAATTATTCCGTCTGGAAACGGTGCAAGTTTCCTGTGGCAGCAATGCCCAACCCACGGCCACGGTCAAAATCCGCACGCCTGAAGGTCAAGAACTGATGGATGCCGCGATCGGCACGGGTCCCGTGGATGCTGTTTACAAAGCGATTAATCGGGTGGTGAATGTCCCCAACCAGTTGATTGAGTTCTCGGTGCAATCGGTGACGGCGGGCATTGATGCGATCGGTGAGGTAACCATTCGGCTGAAGCATGAAGAGCGGATTTTCTCCGGGCGATCGGCTAATACCGACATTATTGTGGCTTCTGCCCAGGCCTATACCAATGCGCTGAATCGTTTGTATAGCGCGCTGCAAACGGGTGACCTCCACAAGACTAATGCTCAACGGGAGGCCGGACGGGAAGCTGCCAGTGTGTAGGTGATTTTTGGAATTGAATAGACCCAAACAGGGGTGCCGCAATGGGCTAACTGCGGTGTGAGATCGGGGGCGCAATGCTTGCGCCCTTAGATGTCAGGATAGAGTTGACGGGAACCCGAATCACCGCTACATTACTATGATTAGGTAGCAGATGATGATCCAATTTTCTCTGCCTAAGCCCAAAAACCTAGCGCGATCGCCATGAGATTCCAGCCTCAAAACGATCGCTAAGCCCCCAAGCTGACCGAACCAGCATGGTGACCTGGACTGCATTTTAGCATTCCACGCCGCCCTGTTTTGTCATGCCAGACAACGGGGCGGCTAGTTTTTTGGGTTCTCCTCGTCAACTTAATTTATGTTTGAGGAAACCCAATGAAACGCTATACCAAACAGATCAACCTGCATCTGAGTGGGGATGCTGATGCCGTTGAGGCGGCGATCGGGCTGTTGCATCTTCTCAATTTCATCAGCGCCCACGAATGGAGTCAGCCTATCCGGAGACAGGGCGAATCAACGGTCATCTGTGTTGCGGCTAGAGAGATCATGCTAGAAACCGATTAGACTCAATCAAAAGTTCAACTTCTCGCTATCTCGTTGAATGCAGGCGCGATCGGGGAAGAAGTTGAACTTTTTACATGCAAGCACGATTCTCGATAAAAGTTCAACTTCTCGCTATCTCGTTGAATGCAGGCGCGATCGGGGACAGAAGTTGAACTTTTGCTGGGAAATCCAGAAAAGATCGCCCTTTCAGGAAACTGTCTTCTATGAAAACGTTAGAATAATTGCAACGTTTGCCCCTTCCTGCTGCCTAACTGCTATGGCGACCCTTCACGCATTCCCACACCTCACCTTTACGCCAGAGCCAACTACCCTCAAACGCTGGACTGTGGCAGATTATCATCGCATGGGTGAATTTGGCATTCTGCAACCGGACGAACGAACTGAACTGATTGCAGGGCAGATTATATTTATGGCAGCTAAAGGCACATTGCACGTCCTTGCTTTGCGCTTATTATCCACAGCTTTCGATCGGCAATTAACAAACTTGCCTTTTTTGGTCAGTACCCAAGACCCGATTCAATTAGATGATTTTTCTCAGCCAGAACCCGATTGCGCGATCGTGCGAGGCACCGCTTTCGATTATGTCAATCGTCATCCTAGTGCAGGAGAAACGGTCTTGGTGGTGGAGGTGGCGGATTCAACTTTGAAATACGATACCGAAGTTAAAGATAAATTCTACGCACAATCCGGAATTCCCGATTATTGGGTGATCGATGTCAAAAATCGCCAGCTCCACATCTTCCGTGATCCAACTGCCAGAGGCTATACCAGTCATGAAATCCTGCAGGAACCCGATCAAATCACGCCCCTCGCGTTTCCTAAGCAGGTGATGGCATTGACTGATATTCTCCCGCCTCTGACTGTGGGGACAGATCAATCCTAGGGGCGCGGGATGTGTGCTAAATCGGGGGGCGCGGGATGCGCGCCCCTACAACAAATACCCGACCACGGCTTCTACACAGCGCTCACATAACAACGGATGCTCGGCGGACTGCCCGACTTGTGTGGAATAATTCCAACAACGATCGCACTTTTCCCCACTCGCATCCGCAACTCCTAACATCACACTAGGCGCATCTCCCTCTGCACTCACGTCACTACTCGATGCATATTTCATCCCGGCTAGACGATTGGGTGTATCCAACAATTCAACTTGCGATGTGAGGAACAGATAGCGTAATTCATCCACCTGGTTCCCTGCCAGACTATCTGCAGGGTTCAGCATTTGTAACGTCGCTTTCCAAGCATCATCACGGGTATAAACCAACAATTTTGCTTCTAGGGAAGAACCAATATCCTTAGCAGCTCGCGCCTGTTCTAACACCTTATTCGCTTCTGTGCGCAGTTCCCGTAACTTTTGCCATTTAGCAGCCAATTCCGGTTGTGTCCAGTGCGCCTCTAGCTTCACCCAACCTGCTTGGAACACCGATTGATAGGGCGTAGCATAGGGTAAGAATTGCCAGATATCCTCCGCCAAGTGAGACAGAACTGGCGCGATCGCCCTTGCCAAATTTTCCAATGCGATCGCAATCACTGTTTGGCAACTGCGACGACGGGCAGCATTCGGACTACTGATGTAAAGGCGATCCTTGGCAATATCCAAATAGAAGTTAGACAAATCCACCACGCAGAAATTTTGCACCGTTTGGAAGAACCGAGAAAACTCATAGGTCTCATAGGCCGTCGTCACTTCGGCAAATACTTCTGTGATGCGATGTAACATGTAGCGATCGAGTTCCGGTAAATCCTCATAGGCAATGCGATCGGTCTCAGGATTGAAATCATGCAAATTCCCTAATAAGAATCGCGCCGTATTACGAATTTTGCCCCGCACATCATTGAGTTGCTTGAGAATGTTTTTCCCCAGGGGCATATCATTGGTGTAATCCACCGAAGAAATCCACAACCGCAAAATATCAGCCCCGTAGGGAGGTTCCTGCTGTTGATTCTTGCCACCCTGGATCACCACCGCCGGATCAACTCCATTCCCCAGGGATTTGCTCATCTTACGCCCCTGTTCATCAATGGTGAATCCATGGGTCAACACCGTTTTATAGGGTGCATGACCGTTTACCGCCACACTGGTCAGCAAACTGGATTGGAACCAACCCCGATGCTGATCCGAACCTTCTAAATAGATATCCACCGGATAGCGATCGCACAGTTCAGGGCGAGCTTGCACCACAGAAGCCCAAGAAGAGCCAGAATCAAACCAGACATCCATCGTATCCATGCCTTTGCGGTAGGTCTGACCATCATTACGGTAGGTTTCTGGCAAGAGTTCTGCCACACTCAGTTCCCACCAAGCATCTGACCCTTTTTCCGCCACGATCGCCTGGATATGTGCCAAGGTTTCCGCTGTAATTAACGGTTCATTTGTCGCCTCGTTATAAAACACCGGAATCGGGACTCCCCAACTGCGCTGCCGGGAAATACACCAATCCGATCGCTCCGCCACCATCGCCGTAATACGATTTTCGCCCTGAGGTGGGATCCACTGCACTTCTTTGATCGCCGCCAGAGCTGCATCCCGGAAACCTTCTACCGAGGCAAACCACTGTTCCGTTGCCCGGAAGATAACGGGTTTTTTGGTACGCCAATCGTAGGGATATTTATGTTGGTAGGGTTCTTCCTTGAGCAGCACTGCCGCATCCTTGAGAGCTTGAACCACCGCTGGATTAGCATCCTTAAGCACATTTAAGCCTTGGAATTGCCCCGCTTCTGCCGTCAGATTGCCGCCATCATCCACCGGAGACAGAATCGGTAAGCCATAGCGCTGCCCCACTTGGTAGTCTTCCGTCCCATGACCGGGTGCCGTGTGAACCAAGCCGGTCCCAGACTCAGTGGTAATGTAATCCCCACCGATGACAATTTCAGACAGGCGATCGAACAGGGGATGCCGATAGGTACAGCCTTCCAACAACTTACCCATGGCTGAGGCTTGCACTTCCAGCGTCGTTCCCAACTTGGCCGCCAGCGTTTCCACCAAATCCGTCGCCACGATCAAGTATTTGAACCGAGTCGGATTATTCTCCCCCACTTCCACCACCGCATAGGCGAGATCGGCATTCACCGCCACGGCTAAGTTTCCCGGCAAGGTCCAAGGCGTTGTCGTCCAGATCGCCACCCCCAGTTCCCCCAGGAAGGGATCAAAGGGCATCTGCAAGCCGGGTGAGAGATTCAGCACCTCAAACGCCGCATAGACGCTATTGGAGGTGTGCCCTTCTGGATATTCCAACTCCGCTTCCGCCAAGGCCGTGCGGGAACTGGGACTCCAATACACGGGCTTTAAACCGCGATAGATATAGCCCTTCAGGAACATTTCACCAAACACCCCAATCTGAGCGGCTTCGTAGGTGCGATCGAGGGTGACGTAGGGGTGCGCCCAATCTGCCCAGACTCCGTAGCGTTTGAAACCTTCTCGCTGTTTGTCGATCGTTTCCCGTGCAAATTGAGCAGCCTTTTTGCGAATATCGATCGCGCTTAAGCCTTG
>JAYKGX010000341.1:0-15819 GCA_035285565.1 Synechococcales cyanobacterium | reverse complement strand
TCAGATCAAAGGCTGAAAGAGAAACCTGCTGAGTGTTGACATCGGCATTGACCAACACATTTGCCAACACGGGATGGCTGGGGCGAGAGGCCACCGCCCGACTGACCAAAGAAAGATGAGAGCTAAGGTGACTTTGGGGACAAACCAGTTTCATAGCGATCGCACTTGAGGAGATAGACAGGTTGAATTTAGATTCCAACTGTACGACATTCCGAACTAAATAGCTGTGGAAACTCCCATGATTTGAAAAGATAGCCCTGAGACTCTTCTAAACCAACCAATCTAGCCCAGGAATTGTGGGAACTCGCATCTCTACTTCCACTTGTTCACAGGATTCTACACAACCTTTTCCACAGATCACAGTGACTTTTCCACAGGAAACCCTACGATCGCTCAATTAATAATTTTTTAAAATCAGTAACTTGTGGTGTAATTTGTAAAAATTATAATGTAAGGCAAGGTACAGACTTGAGGATTTGACAGACCTTGGGCAAACGTTTAGCGCCCCCCCAGATTAATCCGATCGCTCAACTGCTTCAGGGTTTGGGCTAACTGGCGATCGGTATTTTTGAGTTTATCAATTTTTTCCCAGCTATAGAGTACAGTTGTATGGTCTTTCCCGCCAAATTCCTCACCAATCTTCGGTAAGCTGAGATCAGTATGGCAACGCATTAAATACATGCCAATTTGGCGCGCCATACTAATTTCACGCCGACGAGAACTACTTTTCAACTCCTCCGCTGAAATCCCCAACACCTCCACCACCACAGTGATCACCGTCTCAGGTGAAACCTCTACCTTCGTTGCCGGTGGATTTAGCACAGGCACCAGATTTTCCACCGTCATGGGCAACCCAGAAATAGAAATGTACGCCACAGCGCGGGTGAGTGCGCCCTCCAGCTCCCGAATATTAGAGGTGTAGCTAGAAGCAATGTATTCAATCACCGATCGCGGCAGGCGCATATTTTCATACTCAGCCTTCTTCTGCAAGATCGCCATGCGGGTTCCTAGATCCGGCGGCTGAATATCCGCAATTAACCCCATGGAAAAGCGAGAACAAAGCCGTTCCTGCAGCCGAGAAATTTGGTTCGGGGGGCGATCGCTTGCCAGAACAATCTGCTTACCCACCTCGTGCAGCGCATTGAAGGTATGAAAAAACTCTTCTTGGGTATATTCTTTTCCTTCAATAAATTGAATATCGTCCACCATCAACACATCCACATCGCGGTATTGTTCCCGAAAGGACTGCATATTATCTTTGCGAATCGCAGTAACTAAATCATTTGTAAACCGCTCTGTAGAAACATAATAAATGCGCGCCGTGGGATCAATTTCTAGACGATAATGCCCAATTGCTTGCATCAAGTGAGTCTTCCCTAATCCCACCCCACCACAGAGGAACAGTGGATTGAACTCGCGCCCTGGAGATTCTGCCACAGCTAAAGAAGCTGCATGAGCCATCTGATTATTTGGACCCACCACCAACCGAGAAAAGACATAGCGGGGATTTAAATCCGATCGCTTGGGGGGAAGACTCGTTGGAGATGCAGGTGCCACCATTTCCACAGGCGAACTAGCAGAGCCGACTTGCAAACTAACGGGGATCAATCCTCCAGAATTAGCAAGCGGGGTGACTGACATAGGGGTGAGAATGGTAGCAGGTCCAAGATGTTCTTCTGCCACATCCTCGCTCCCCGGCGGATTGACAAGCTGAACTTCGATCGCCCGCCCCGCAACTTCCTGCACGACTTGAACGATGGTTGGCATGTAGTAACGCAGCAACCATTTCTTGGCAAAGGGATGGGGAGTCCGGATCGTCAACCGATCCGCCTCAAATGACTCCACCACTGTTTTTGCAACCCAGGTCTCAAAGGTTGGGGGACTCATTTTTAACCGTAGATATTCCAGCACCTGTTCCCACAGGGTTTCTCCACTCATTTGCACAGATGTGATCCACCAACGATTGAGTCAAGTTATAGATTAATCCATTCCAAGAGCCACGGATCCCTATTCAGATTTTTAACTTTAAATAGTGTGGTGCCCCCACCGAACAACAGCCGATTAGAAGCCGATCGGAAAGATTCTTTCAGAACCCCATGAGTATCCACTCCCAAGGGCATCCCAAAATGACAAAATCTGTTAGCTCAAAACTCGACTAAGATAGGTCTACGGATCCTTTCATTTCCTAAAATGGTGCGTTATTGGAGGTAGATGCGTTCTCATCCTTGTCCCCTAGACTAGAAACAGAGTCTTTAATTTCTCCTTAGCTTTAGTTTATTTATCCTTCTACCCTGAGATTGGCGTGACTACCTCTACAGCTCCCTTTGGTCTTGACCCGACAAACCTATATTCCTTCCCCCTTGATAATTTTCAACTGGAGGCGATCGCAGCGTTGGATGGAGGTCGTTCGGTCGTGGTCTGTGCTCCAACAGGATCTGGCAAAACCTTGGTTGGCGAATATGCGATTCATCGAGCTTTGGCTAGAGGAAAACGGGTCTTCTACACTACACCACTAAAGGCATTGTCCAACCAAAAGCTAAGAGATTTCCGAGATCAGTTTGGGGCGGAAGAAGTGGGCTTACTGACGGGTGATGTGTCAATCAACCGAGATGCACCCATTTTAGTGATGACAACAGAGATTTTCCGCAATATGCTTTACGGAACCCCGATCGGCGAAGTTGGAACCTCTTTGATTGGGGTGGAAACAGTGGTTCTGGATGAATGCCACTACATGAACGATCGTCAGCGGGGAACGGTTTGGGAGGAATCCATCATCTATTGCCCACCCACCATTCAGTTGGTGGCACTGTCCGCCACCGTGGCCAATAGTGATCAACTCACAGATTGGATTACACAGATTCATGGACCGACGGATCTGATTTACTCTGATTTTCGTCCAGTGCCATTGGAATTTCTCTTTGCCAATCCTAAAGGAGTCTTTCCGCTGCTGGATGAGTCTGGTAAGCGGATGAATCCTCGATTGCGTCCTAAAGCGGGCAAATTCCGACCTCGGGGTGCTAACCAAAGGGGTGCTCATCGACCAGAACCTCCTTCTCTGACGATGACCCTCTCCAAACTGCGGCAACATGACATGCTGCCAGCAATTTACTTCATTTTCAGTCGGAAGGGCTGCGATCGGGCGTTAATGGAGTTGTCTGAAGTAAATTTTGTCACCCCTGAAGAGCGCCATCGGATTCAGAAAGCAGTGGATGAATATGCATTGCGCAGTCCGGAAGCCGTTCGGGAAGCTCAAATCGAACCCTTGTTACGGGGACTCGCTTCACATCATGCAGGATTACTCCCTGCTTGGAAAATGTTGGTTGAAGAACTCTTTCAACAGGGTTTAATCAAAGTCGTCTTTGCCACAGAAACTCTGGCAGCCGGGATTAATATGCCAGCCCGTACCACTGTGATCTCTAACCTTTCTAAGCGGACTGACACGGGTCACCGTTTGTTGACAGGTTCAGAGTTTCTTCAGATGGCTGGACGGGCAGGAAGACGGGGGATGGATCGGCAAGGCTATGTTGTCTTGGTGCAAACTCCTTTTGAGACAGTGCGTGAGGCATTTCAGTTAGCTACTAGTGGGGCGGATCCTTTGATCAGCCAATTTGCACCGAGTTATGGCATGGTCTTGAATCTGTTGCAGACCCATACCTTGGAAGAGACCCGAGAATTGGTGGAGCGGAGTTTTGCCCAATATCTTGCTACCTATTATCTCCGTCCCCAGCAGAAGCAAATTGATCAACAAGAGCTAGAGTTAACCCTGCTGCAAGAGCGTATGGCTGCTGTGGACTGGAAACTGGTGGAGCAGTATGAAAAATTGCAGGAACGCATGAAAGAAGAACGACGCTTGCTCAAAACCTTGCAAAAGCAGGCGGCAGAGCTAGCAGCAAGTCAACTCATGGCAGCACTTCCCTTTGCCATCGCCGGATCCCATTTAATTTTGAAGGCAGACTTTGTTCAATCGGGGCGGCCGTTGCCTGCGGTCTTGGTGGCGAAAGTGGTGGGCATGGGGGAATCTCCCTATTTGGTGTGTTTGGGGCAGGATAATCGTTGGTATGTGGTGACCGTGGCGCAGGTGATAGCACTCTGTCCAGAAATTCCTCGGTTGGTGGAGGTGGATCACCTGTCGTTGCCTAGCCAGCCCCTCACGAAATCTGGTCAAAGCTTAGCTGGAACTGAAGAGACCCTGGCGATCGCTCAACGGATCACCCACTCGGTCTCTATAACTTCTTCTAAGATTGATCTCGGTCTGATCTCAGATTCCCAGGCTGGGATGGAAGAACAGACCCAATTGCTGGCTCCAGAAGTGTATGCCCAACTGCAACGGATGAAAGGGGTGCTGGTCCAGCTTGAGAACCATCCTGTTCACCAATGGAGCAATCGCAGCAAGATTTTTAAATACCAGCGCCGGATGGAAGCCTTGGAAGACGACATTCGCGATCGCAAAGAAAAGCTAGGTCGGCAAACCCAGCGTAACTGGCAAGAATTTCTGGGGCTGGTGGAAATTCTGCAGGAGTTTGGAGCATTGGATGGCTTGCAACCAACGCGATTGGGGCAGGCAACGGCCGCCATTCGGGGCGACAATGAACTCTGGTTAGGTTTGGCGGTAATGTCTGGGGAGTTGGATGATTTGGATCCTCACCATTTGGCCACCGTTTGTGCTGGACTTGTCACAGAAATTTCTCGCCCTGATAGTTGGACACGCTATGGCATTTCGCCGACGGTTCTGGAAGTCCTGGGGGGATTTCGCAGTCTGCGGCGACAACTGTTTCAGCACCAGCGTCGTCGCGATGTGATGCAGCCAATTTGGTTGGAAGATGAGATGGTCGGGCTGGTGGAGCAATGGGCTTTAGGCACGGAATGGTTGGAACTCTGTAGTAACACCAGTTTGGATGAAGGAGATCTGGTGCGGATTCTACGGAGAATTCTGGATTTTCTTTCACAGATTCCCCATGTGCCCCATGCCGATCGCAAGCTTAAGGAGAATGCCCTCCGTGCGATTCAGTTGATCGATCGCTTTCCGATTAATGAAGAAATTGAATAGTGATCCTTACGTTTTCTCTGAGATTGTTCTGATGCGGGGCGTTCTTGTGTATCGTTCTTCTGCTAGGGATCTAGTATCAGTTTGAGTCAGGACAGTTCAGGAAGCGGCTTAAACCCGATTCCAGTGGGCTATTCCATCTGTAGTATCGTCAAAAGGATCGGCAAATCCGTAAAACACCTGATCATTTCAGGTGATGATTTGTCCATACTGGGTGCTAGCCAGTTCCAGCTTGCCAATGGCGGCTTGCTAGTAACAACTGGATATGTTGCTCTCAATAGTTATCATTCCTTTTGCCCAGGTAATTGTTTGAGTAACAATTTTTTTGTAACTAATTGTTATAAAGATCGTCTCTGAGACGATTGGTTTGTGCTCACTAGTTTGTGCTCACTGCCTTCACTTATCCGCTCAGCTACCCCTTGACTTGCCGTGAATTACTCGGATCTGGAGCGTTCAAAAGTCCTTGTTGTTGACGACCATCCCTCTAGCCGCATGGTTGCCGCCGCTCTGTTGGCAGTTGAAGGCTACGAAGTGTTAGAAGCTGCAGATGGTCATGCTGCAATTCAGTTAGTGTTAGATCTGGATCCCGATCTGATTCTGCTAGATGTGATGATGCCAGGGATGGATGGCTATGAAGTTTGTCGTCAGTTGAAAGCAGATGAACAGACTCGCCTGATACCCATCGTGTTTGTAACAGCGTTAGAAGATCGACGAGCGCGCCTGCAGGGAATTGAAGCCGGAGGAGATGATTTTCTAACCAAGCCCTTCGATCAGTTGGAACTGTCTGCTAGGGTGAAGTCTCTGGTGCGGCAAAAGCGCTTGAATCAAGATTTAGATCACGCAGAGCAGGTTCTTTTTTCCATTGCCCGCACGGTGGAGAGCCGGGATCCCAACACGGGAGACCACTGTGAACGATTAGTCCAGCGTGGTAAAGCGTTTGGCGAGTTCCTCGGTCTCTCTCGTACGGAACTCAAAGATTTGATGTGGGGCGGCTATCTTCATGATATTGGTAAAGTTGGCATTCCGGATGCAATTTTGCTCAAGCCGGGGAAATTTACGCCGGAAGAAATGGAAGTTATGAAGCAGCATGTGTTGATTGGCGAGCGCATCTGCCAACCTCTGCGCACCATGCGGGGTGTGACTCCCATTATTCGCCATCATCACGAACGTTGGGACGGTTCTGGGTATCCCGATCGCCTCGTGGGAGATGAAATTCCCTATCTAGCCCAAGTGTTCCAAATTATTGATATCTACGATGCGTTAACGAGTGAGCGCCCCTACAAAAAAGCTTTTACCCCAGAAGATGCGCTCGTGATCATTCAAGAAGAAACTGCCAAGGGGTGGCGGAATCCGGATCTGGTCAAACAGTTTGGTGAATTTATCTACAACACAGAGATGTGTAAATCAGCGCGGGAAAAATGGATGGATCGCTATATCAAGCGTCCCCAGCGCAATGCGTCCTAAGTTCTGAAGGAAGTCTGAACGGTTGTGGACGGTTGTGATTCGATAGATTGCAACCAGGGTGAAATCGTAAGAGTTCCATCTCAGGGTGAATTCTGCGACTCCCCTATGTCACTTTGTGCATCATCTGGGTATACTCCGGTATGGAATTTTGCGATGGAATTTGGTGGAGAATCCCTATGGTTGCGGTGGCAATTTTGGCAGCAGGAAAAGGAACTCGAATGAAGTCTGATTTACCCAAGGTCCTCCATCGGTTAGGGCATCAGACGTTAGTAGAACGAGTCTTAGAGACAACGATGACCCTTCAGCCCGATCGTCAGTTTGTGATTGTAGGATACCAAGGCGATCGGGTGCGCGAGGCATTGAGCGATCGCCAGGTCGAATTTGTGGAACAGCGAGAACAACTGGGGACTGGACATGCCACTCAGCAACTTCTGCCCTATCTGGGAGTCTACGAAGGCGATGTTCTGATCTTGAATGGGGATGCTCCCTTGATGCGACCAGGGACGCTACAGGCTTTGCTGGACATACACCACCGCCACCAAAATGCTGCAACGGTGCTAACAGCTCAATTGCCGAATCCCAAGGGGTATGGTCGGGTATTTTGTGATGACCGAGGCTATTTGACAGAGATTATTGAAGAGCGGGATTGTACCCCGAATCAGCGTCAGAATGCTCGGGTCAATTCCGGTACCTATTGTTTCCGGTGGCAAGATTTAGCCCAGGTGCTGCCGAAACTGACGACTCAAAATGCTCAGCAGGAGTATTATCTCACGGATGTCATTCGTCTCCTAGATTCAGTTATGGCGATGGATGTGGATGACTACCGTGAAGTGCAGGGTATTAACGATCGCCGCCAATTGGCAGATGCTCATACGATTTTACAAGAACGGATTAAAACTCACTGGTTGATGCAGGGCGTGACGATCGTTGATCCGACTAGTGTCACTATCGACGATACAGTCATACTAGCCCCGAATGTGACGATCGAGCCACAAACCCATCTAAGGGGGCAAACAACGATCGCAGCAGGCAGTGTGATTGGACCTGGCAGCTTGGTGGTGGATAGTCAGATTGGTGAGAATGTCACGGTGCTCTATTCCGTGATTAACCAAAGTACGATTCAGAATGGATCGATCATTGGGCCCTTTACCCACTTCCGCACCAATGCCACGGTGGGGGAAAACTGTCGGATTGGCAATTTTGTGGAGCTGAAAAATGTCCAAATTGGCAATTCCACAAATGCGGCTCACCTGTCTTACCTGGGGGATGCGGTGTTGGGTGAACAGGTGAACATTGGGGCAGGCACTATCACGGTCAACTACGATGGGAAATTCAAACACCAAACGGTCATTGGCGATCGCACCCGCATTGGGTCAGATAACTGTTTGGTTGCGCCCATTCGCATTGGTACAGATGTGACCACCGCTGCAGGTTCCACAATTGTGGAAGATGTCCCGGATGATTGCTTGGTGATTGCGCGGGCAAAGCAAGTGGTGAAACCGGGCTGGCGACCACAATGGCAACGTTAGAAGCTGGCATGGCTATGGCTAGAACGAGGGGAGACTGGCTCTAGTTGCACCTAATTTATGCAATATTTTGCGATGAATCCCTCGTGAGAGTGATTCTCGGAACTTGTATAAAGGGCTTACTAGGTTTATACGTGAATGCATAAACCTGTGCTCCCATGAAAAGTTCATCCCCCGGTCGGGGTCGTTGGTTACGCTATCGGGGTGCTCTCTATTGGTCTCCGCCGCCTTTGCCGTGCGATCGCAGCTCTAAGACTTCTCTGTGGCACCGCCAGCGCTTAACCCGTCTCTGGGGGAATTCCAGCTTTCGGACGAAGTTGACTATGCTGCTGTTTGGCAGTGCGTTGCTGCAGGGCTTTGTGGTGACGCAGGCGATGCTGTATGCCATTGATCAACAACTGCAAGTGACGGCTGCCCAAACCTTGCATCGAGAACTCATTTATTTCCGGGAAGTGCTTGATCGCCGCCATGCTGACCATGCTGACTTGGCGAAAAGTATGACGCATGATCTAGAAAATCACGTCCACCTGGATGATGCTTCGTCCCAATGGGATTCGCTAGAACTCAGTCACGTGTTCGATCGCGCCCATCAAACGCTAGAGGTCAACTTCTACCTGATTACGGATACAAAAGGGCAAGTGATTGCTCAGCGGATTTATGAGCTGACGGATGATGCACAGCGATCGGCTCAAACTGGACTAACCCCTGCTCCGTTGGTATCCAGCAATAACTACTATCGTTTCCTGGATGTCAAGCCTGGAGCGGATCTAAGTGGACTGTCGATGCTGCGGGCGGCGATCGCCCGACAGCAACCCATGTCTGGCAATGAAATTCTGGATGGGCCCACCTTGGAACGGCTTGGCTTAGCAGCCCAAACTCGCATAACGGGTAGCGCAATGACGCGACCGATGATCTCGTCCCAGGCTGCTACTCCCTTGACTGCTGCTGAGACCAGTACCTATACAAGTACTCAGGGACTGGTACTCCTTGCGGTTCAGCCAATTTGGTCGAACAATCAGTTAATCGGCACGGTGGTGGTGGGCACGGTGGCAAATCGGAATGCCAGTTTGCTGAATGAAATGGTGACTGGACGGGTGGACTATGCGGGCCTTTACATGGGCGATCGGCTGGTCACCACCAATTTGCCAACGGAAGACGGGATAGCAAGGGCGATTGGGCTGCCAGCATTGGTGTCTGTGACTCAGCCCCATTCCGATCTCTTGCGCTACCGCTACCGGCAACAGACGATGCTGACGATGTATGCCCCACTCTATGACTATCGCCATGGGTTGGGTACAACTGACCGATCCCCGATCGGTCTCTATTCCGTGAGCCAGTCAGAAGACAAGGTGCGCAGTTGGTTGGAGCAAACCGTCAAATTGGGATATAGCGTAGCAGCCAGTCTATTTTTGGGGTCGATCGTCTTAGCCTTGATTTTGGCGCATGGTTTATCAAAGTCGCTGCGGCAGTTAACGCACTTTGCCCAGCAGATTGGCTCAGGGGAGACCCATGCTAGGGTGAAATTAAAGCATCGGGGAGATGAGATCGGTATCCTGGCACAGGAACTGAATCAAATGGCGGAGCAGATTGCGTTTCAGATAGAGACGATTTATTGGGCTGAACAACAGAGTCGGCAGCAGGCATCTGAGTTAGAAAAGACGTTGCAGCGGTTGCGCCTGACTCAGTCCCAATTAGTGCAAACCGAGAAAATGTCCAGTTTAGGGCAGTTAGTCGCAGGGGTTGCCCATGAGATTAATAATCCCATCACCTTCATTCATTGCAATCTCAGCTACGTGAGTGATTATACACAGGAACTGATAGATCTTCTGACTCAATACCAACAAGTTTACCCTTCTCCGCCTCAGCCGTTAAAAGCAAGGTTGGCGGCGGCGGATTTGGAATTCATGCAGACGGATCTGAAAAAGCTGCTAGCCTCGATGAACTATGGATCCGATCGCATTCGACAGATTATTCAGACCCTGCGTAATTTTGCCCGCTTGGATGAAATGGGGATCAAAGCGGTGGATTTGCATGAGGGGCTGGATGGGGCATTGCAGTTTATTGACCATCGGTTAGGGAAAATCCCAGGGCACCCTGCAATTCAAGTCATGAAAGATTACGGTATTCTGCCACAGGTGCAATGTTACCCAGGCGAACTCAACCAAGTGTTTATGCATCTGCTGACCAATGCCCTGGATGCGCTGCGATCGTCGTCTGTCTGCCAGCCCCAGATTCAAATCACGACCCGGCAGCTAGATCCCGAGTGGGTGCAGGTGACGATCGCTGACAATGGACCCGGAATTGCCCCTGAGGTTCAAGCGAAAATATTTGATCCCTTCTTCACCACTAAGCCTGTGGGTGGAGGGACAGGCTTAGGGCTGACGGCTAGCTATCAAATTGTGGTGGAGCAGCACCATGGGAAACTCATCTGCCATTCTCAAGTCAATCAAGGCACGGAATTTCAGCTTCAATTACCAGTTAAACAATTAACTTTAGAAAAATTATCATTAGAAAAGTCTGATCAAGCCTGATCCGCTACAGACCTTTTTTTGCGACGGCGGCATCGTTCAGAGCAATATTTGACCTCCTCCCAACAGTCTGCCCATTTTTTGCGCCAAGGGAAGGGCAGCCCACAGACGGGACAAATTTTACTGGGAAAATCTGACTTACGACGCGATCGAGCCATGCAAGGATAATGAGAAATGCAGTTCTAGCTTCGATTTTCTCATTTCCCACATGGCAAACGATCAAATTTCAGCTCTGCCTTCCGTTTGGCGAATTCCAGTGCGAATTGTGTTGGTCGAACCTGCTGGGGCACGCAATGTAGGTTCAATCGCCCGCGTGATGAAAAATATGGGGTTGTGGCAATTAGTGCTGGTTAATCCGCAGTGTGATCCCCTCAGTGCAGAAGCACGTCATATGGCGGTTCATGCGGCGGATCTGTTGGAAACGGCGGTGGTTGTTGCGGATCTGGGTCTGGCATTACAAGGCTGTCAGCGCGTGATTGCCACGATCGGGCGGGATACGGCTCAAGAAGTGGAACCCCTGCGATCGGTTATTCCTTGGCTCCTGGGGCAGGATCGGTCGGTTCGGGGTTTGGCGCTACCTACCGATGCTATGTCACCCAATGTTGACCCACCTAGCCTTGACTCACCTAGCCTTGACCCACCTTGGCAAGCGGCGATCGTCTTTGGGCGGGAAGATCATGGCTTGAATAATGCCGAAATTCAGCAAGCGCAACGGCTAGTGACCATTCCTAGCAGCCCAGACTATGCCTCCCTCAACCTTGCTCAAGCGGTCGGGATCTGTTGCTATGAGATTTGGCAAGCGATTGCTACTGCTCCAGACACGTCCCTAGTTACTCCCCTACGGACTCTTCTGCCACTGCCGGATAGTCTGTCTCAGGCTGCCAACCCGCTTGCCCTAGCAGAAGATTTGGAAGTCTTCTATGAGCAATTGGAACAGATCTTTCTTCAGATTGGTTACCTCTATCCCCATACAGCCTTCAGTCGGATGAGAAAATTTCGGGCAATTTTAAATCGTGCCCAGCCCTCGGCAGCGGAACTGAAGATGTTACGCGGGATTCTACGGCAGGTTCATTGGGCATTATCTCAGGTTCCCCAGCAGATCCCCGATGAGCCAGCTTCTAATACTCAAAATTTGTCAAAATTTAGCTTTAATCCTGATAAATAGGACTTTAAATTGATTTTAGATGACTTATCTCTAGTTTTCGGCTATTCTTATCCTGCCTGATCTGGAAGCTTTGCGCTAGAATCCCTGACGTTTAGAAAAAAAATTACAGGGATGCGCTGGGCTTCTGAGCAATTTGGGGTGGGGCATCCATCTGGTCGTAAAAGTGGTGCTATGAAAAAATCGGGTGGGACATTTCAATTTCCGTTCGGTCAACAGCGATCGCCAGATCGCAGCCGTGCTGAGGGGCGATCGTCGGCGCGGGGGGCAGAGGGCAAGGATCGGCAGACAGCAGGCAAGGGGGTAGATCGTCGTGATCGGCGGCGAGCACTCAAGGCAGAACTATCCCGCCAGAAGGCTGACCAGGGAAAACCTGATCAAGGCAAGTCAGCTCAAGGCAAGTCAGCTCAAGGCAAGTTGGTTCAAGGCAAGTCAGCTCAAAGCAAGTCAGTTCAGGTGAACCCCACCAAAGCAACCGCAACTCAACCTAACCCCTTCGCCCTCAGGTTTGGTAAAGGATCCTCTAGGCGATCGAATGTGGGCAAACCCGAAGCTTCATCTGCAAGTGCCCATTCGTCTAAAGCTGCAAAGCCCAATGCCCAAAAAAAACATGCCCAAAGGCCGAATAATGTTGCCCAATTTCCCAAGCAACCTGCGTCTTTGGAAGCATTACAAGCAAAGCGATCGCGCCGGATCCAATCTGAGCAGTCCAGTTTCTTTGCCCCTCCCAAAAATGCGATTCAATTGCCCCAACCTCGGACTCGTCCTGGGACGGCACTTCTCTATGGCACTCGTCTGATGATTCTGGGGATTGGTTTAGGGGTCTTGGGGGCAACCATGCTGTCTGTTTGGGATCCGACTAAATTTACGGCGGGAGCTAATGGGACTCAAGAACAAGAAAATGTTCCGGCAGATGAAAAATTCACGCTGAAACAGGGACAAGAAAATTTACCCTTAAAAACCCAGCTTCAAACCCTGATTGCCCAAAACTCTGGTCTCAGCCCTGCGATTTTTCTATTGGATTTAGATACGCTATCCTACGTGGATATTAATGGTACGGAAGCCTTTCCTGCTGCTAGTACGATTAAATTTCCGATTTTGGTAGCATTTTTCCAAGATGTCGATGCGGGGAAAGTGCAACTCAACAGTCCGCTCACCATGCGTAAGGAATTAATTGTGGGGGAAGCGGGAGACATGCAGACCCAACCCGTGGGGACGAAGTTTTCTGCCCTTAAAACGGCGACTGAAATGATGACGAAGAGTGATAATACCGCAACCAATATGATTATTGACCTGTTAGGGGGTGCGGAGGCTTTAAATCAGCGTTTCCAGGCTTGGGGGTTAAGTCAAACGGTCTTGCGGGATTGGTTACCAGATGTCAAGGGTACGAATACGACCAGCGCCAAAGATTTAGCCACGGTGATGGCTCAGGTCAATGATGGCAAGATTGTGTCGATGCGATCGCGCGATCGCATTTTGGAAATTATGCGACGGAATGAATTTAACCACATGTTGCCCAAGGGTTTAGGAGAAGGGGCGACGATTGCCCATAAAACTGGGACGATTGGGATTCTCGTGGGGGATGTAGGCTTAGTGGATACGGCAACGGGCAAGCGTTATCTGGCTTCGGTATTGGTAAGACGACCCCGCGATGATGAACGGGCGGAGACCTTAATTCAGCAAGTTTCCAAAACAGCCTATCAAACCTTTAATCAGCAGACCGATGCGGCAGTTCCGGCTCAACCTCCCGCAGGGCGATCGCGTCGGACCAATATTGCTCAACCCTAGGGTTGAGCAATAAAAGCTGCTATCAGCATTGACGGATGCAGCATTGACCGATGCAGATACGCTAGCAAAATGAAATTGATTATCAATCCCAGTCGATCTCTGATCAATTGGATAGGTTTTGCAGTTGCGAGATCTGATGTGTCGTCTAATTTGTTATCCAATTTGTAATCCAAGGGACAGTTCTTCCGGAAATGACCTTCTAAAGTTGGATCAGACAATGCAACTTCCCGACTGCTAGCAGTTCCCTACTTCACTAGACTGAATCAATTTTTCAATTTTGCGCGCGCGTTGCCTGTTTTCCTAACCCAAACAATTATGGCACCACCGTATTTGGCCCCACCATATTGGTTAAGAGGAAATCAACAATGCCGAAAACATTGTTCAAAGTCGATTTGACAAAATCCATGGATCAACAGGAATTACCGGGTCATAACCGTTGGCATCCCGATATTCCGGCTGTTGTTTCAGTTAATCCAGGAGATATTTTTCGGATTGAATGTAAAGATTGGACAGATGGACAAATTAAAAATAATGATAGTCCGGATGATGTCAGAGATGTAGATCTGACTGTGGTTCATGTGCTCAGCGGTCCAATTTGGGTGAATGGCGCACAACCGGGCGATATCTTAGTGGTGGATCTGCTAGATATTGGAGCATTGCAAGGGGATGAATGGGGGTTTACTGGGATTTTCGATCGCAATAACGGTGGGGGATTCTTAACCGATCATTTTCCCAATCCTGCTAAAGCAATTTGGGATTTAGAAGGCATTTACACCCACTCTCGTCATATTCCGGGGGTGAAATTTGCAGGCATTACCCATCCTGGCTTAATTGGCTGTGCCCCTTCCCATGAATTGCTGGCAGAGTGGAATCGCCGTGAGACGGAACTGGTGAAAACCATGCCCGAGCTGCGAACCTATGGTGCAGGGCTGGCCAGCGGAATGCCCGTTTATGCGGCGTTGCCCAATCCCAACAATGCTATTTTAGGCACCACGCCGCAGGCAGACTGGGAACGAGTTTCTCTGGAAGGGGCGCGGACGGTGCCACCGCGTGAACATGGTGGGAACTGCGATATCAAAAATTTGTCTAAAGGCACCCGGATTTATTTCCCCGTTTATGTGGAAGGGGCGAAATTGTCGATGGGGGATATTCATTTCTCGCAAGGGGATGGCGAAATTTCCTTTTGTGGGGCGATCGAAATGTCTGGCTACATTGATCTGCACGTTGATCTCATCAAAGGAGGTGTGGAGAAATATGGCATGGTGAATCCCATTTTCAAGCCGGGTCCCGTTGAGCCTCGCTACTCGCAATACTTGGTGTTTGAAGGCATTTCGGTGGATGAATTTACGGGCAAGCAGTACTTTATGGATGTGCATATTGCCTATCGTCGTGCTTGTTTAAATGCGATCGAATATCTGAAAAAGTTTGGGTTTACCGGTGAGCAGGCTTATTTACTTCTCAGTTGTGCGCCGGTGGAAGGTCGAATTAGTGGAATTGTGGATATTCCCAATGCCTGTGCGACCTTAGCAATTCCCACGGAGATTTTTGATCGACCTATTTTGCCCGTTTAGGGTGCTCTGGGATAGGCTCTCACCCTTGGGAAAATATGAGAAGAAACATGAGGGGAAACACTCATGGTAGCGATTGCATCAATACTCTGGGGTGAGAGTAAGAGTTCTTGCCACATCTTTTTATGAATGCTTTGATCGCTTTAGGAGTCAATCTATGCCGCTGTATGAATATCTCTGTGAGGAGGGCTGTGGTCAGTTTGAGGCTTGGAAATCGATCGCAGAGCGCGATCAAAGGGTTGCCTGTCCCCACTGTGACCAAGCTGCGCGACGAATTTTTTCACCGCCTCGGGTGCTATCAAGTTCTCTCCGCCTCAAGCAGGAAAATCCAGAACCGATCTTGGTGCGACGGACAGAACCGCCTATGGCTCCCCAATTGACTAGTCGATCGGGGCGTCCCTGGATGGTCATGCATTAATTCTGACAAAATGATCCGGAAGAGGCGGTTTCCTGAGCGATAGAAGAGAGATATTGGGCAAACAGTATTTTCTTCGCCTTTGACAACGTTTGTTGCTTTTGTTGCTGAGGACTCTTGCGGTATGCAGTTTTCGATCGTCTCTTCTATGGGTCTTGCGACTCTCACCTTTTGCACCGGATGTGTGACATTTTTGGGGTTCATGCCACCGTTGCAGAGCCAGCCAGAGCCAAGTCAGCCAAGGTCAGAAACGCTGCCCCCAACGGTGACCAAAGGTACGTTCCCGAATCTGGAATTTAGCTGTCCAGGCGGCGATCGGGTCAT
>JAYKGX010000340.1:0-5273 GCA_035285565.1 Synechococcales cyanobacterium | reverse complement strand
GGGGATATTTTAACCAAGTCGATAGAATATCCGCCCGAGCAAACAGTTGCTTGCTGGCAGGGGTGATGGCATTGACGATGCGCTCATCATCTGGGGCCCCTGTGTAGGAATCGGGCGTGATAAATTGGGCAAGGTTTGGGTCATACCAACGGGCACCATAGTTATACAGCCGCAGATTAGGATGCCAAAAATGTCCTGTAAACAGGGGCTGAAACTGAGGTGTCCCGATCGGCTCTCCGTAGGGACTATAGAGTAAGCGATCGCACACCTGACCTGTAGAATCTGTGATCAAGCGACTGGTGCCTAGGTCATCCTGATGACGATAGAAAATTTCGCCTTGGGATAACCAAATTTCTGCTAGCAGTCCTAAGGGAGTCCACACATAACTGCGCAATAGATTTCCTTGACCATCGGTGACTAACATTAACCGATCATCTGAACCATAGACATAGCGTTCCACGCGATCAACCATTTTGTTGAATACCACATGTCCCTTGGCATCATAGGTCAAGGTGGCGATCGAACTACCATTTTCCAGGATTTGGATGAGCTGGTGGGCATCATTATAGCGATAGACTCGTTGCCCTGCTGGTTGAGTGAGCGGCTGAGTCAGATACCGCAAACGTCCGAAATAGTCAAATTGCAACTGAGGCGCGATCGCGAAAAAGCTATCATAATTCCCGGTAGAGGCTTCATAACCGATCATGGCATCGCGATCGTTATAGTAATAATTCCAGTCACTCGGTATGTGATAATTTCGTGTAATTTTATGTTGTATCATAGTTGCAACATGAGTCAGACGACCTTGGCAGTCATAGTCATATTGTCTTTCTCCATCACATTGCAGTTGTCCTGATGGTAGATATTGCCGATGTTGTTCCCATAGCACTTCCGTTCCCCTTTGCACATGCCGGGAGACAGGACGAGCATCGATCGCGTCGGCATAGGTTGTTTCCGTGATGCCATTTCCATAATGAATCTGCGTCACCTTCTCAGCACGATGATACTCAACCGTTGCCAAAGAAATCTTCCCCCACTGGACTTGAGCTAACCAGTTCTCCTCATCCCAGGTATAATGAATTGCGTCCGGCACCTGGGGCAGTTTTACTTGAACTAGGCGATTCTCAGCATCATAAATCCATTCAATTGCCAATGTGACTCCCTGGATAGTTTGGGCTAATTGCGTCATCTGCCCACTGTTGCTGTATTGATAAGTTGTGGAAACTTCTGCAGTGCGAGCCTCTGCCACATTACCCGATGCATCATAGCGATATACCGTACTGCCTGCATTGCCCTTATGAACTTGCTGCAAACGTCCCTGCGCATCATGGCTAAAGCGATAGACCAAACCCCGATCGCAAATGTGAACTAAGCGATCGCTGGAACCATAGTCATATTCTGTTGTGGATTCATCTGGATGAATGACGCGTTGCAACCGGGATTGAGGATCATACTCATAGGTCGTCACACTATTTCCTGGCTCAATGATTTGCACGAGCTGCCCTAAAGAGTCATAGCGATACTCACAGGTCATACCCCCCTGTTCTGACACAGCAACGACTTGTTCATTCTCTTGTTGGATCTGACGTTGCTGTTGTTCGATCGCCCAGTAATTCAACAGACGATCGATCGCTTGATCAGAAATATTAGGATTAGAAGGAGTTGCCATATTCATAAGAGAGTACCTAGACAGAATCCGCGACATAATCCACTGAGAGCAAGATATTAGGCAGCCAGTGCTACAGAACCTCCTGAAGAAGAAGATAGTGGGATTGCAGCTAACATCGCATCAAACGCAGAACGAACTCGATTTAACTCCTGTTCAAAACTCACCCCCAAATTATCAATCACTCGGTTTAATCGTTCTAAAATTTCAACAAACACAATTTGTTCAATGCGATCGAGAATTGCCTTTAAACTATCTGCAATGGTAGTAAAGGTGGTTTTGATCTGCCCGATTAACCCTTGAATTTCTAACCGAATCTGCCCTAGGATTTCATTCAAGGCTTGAGTCAGATCTGCGAATAGGGTATTCAGAGCAGTTGTCACTGTGGAGAGGGTTTGATTAAACACCTGGTCAATGCGATCGCCAATCACCTGGGGATTAATGGCATTTAAAGGGGCTTGTAAGGGTTCTAACACATTTGTCCGAATGGCATCGGCTAGGGTGGTGGGATTTAAAATTCTCACCTTGGCACGAATCACATCATAGATACTGGCGACGGCATCGTTGAGGGTGAGAGGATTGACTAAATTAACGGCATCCCGTAGGGTATTGAAAAATTCGTTCACGGCTGGCGCGATCGCTGTTTCTAAGGGTTCCAAGGTTTTTAAGAAATTTTCAACAGCAGCTTCTAATCGACTGGTTTGGTGAGAGGGGCGTAAGGTTTGCAATCCTTGCAGGACTTGGCTTTCCGTGAGGGGACTGGACTGTTTTAAAAAATCAGGCAGTAATTGCACTAAGCGATCGCGCAGAGTGGCATAGGCGACTTCTAACGAATCGAGGGATAAACTGTTCAATCGCTGCCGAAGGGTTGTGACCAGACGATTATAGGTGTCTAGAAGCGGCTTGATCAGACTACCGGGTTGGTCTGGATGGATGAGCGTAGCGATCGCATCAAACTTGAGAGAAATACTGGCGATCGCGCTACTTTGACTACTGGGGGCAGCCGCTGCTTTGAGGATAAAGGTTTGTTTTAAGGTGGGAAAACTGAGCACAGAACCCAGAGATAAGGTGGGTAACAGATCTCCTAATCGACGTTGGGCTTGGCGAAACTGCTGAACGATTGTGCTGGGATTCAAAATATCCAATCCAGTTCCAATGGTTGAACGAATCGTATTAAGAGCATTTGTGAGAGCAGTTTGGGGAATACTTGTCAGGGTTGTGAGAAGGCGATCGAAAATGGCATCAAGGGGGGCAAACAAGCTGCTGAGGTTAAACCGTGTTTTGAGATCCAAACTAATGCGGGGCACTTCCGTAGCCGGATCCCCCAATAATGCATCTGTCAAACCTTCCAGCACCGCTCGAATCCCCTCCCAAAATCCCTGCAAAGGTTCCGGTAGATTTAATCCCGCTAAGCCACTCAGAAGGGTCGTTTTTGCCTGGGAAAAGAGGGTTTGACGACGTTGCTCTAAATCCACCATCAGCGGTGTAATGTCAATGTAGGCAATCAATTTCTCAATTTCCCCATAGAGCAGATTTAAAGGAGCCGTCCACTCCGCTGGATCAAGCTGATTGACCACCGCCATCATGTCCTGATAAGGGGCTTGCAAGGGCTGCAGTAATCGACCGGGCTGCAAGTTGGTTAACAAGCCAGTGAGTTGGTTCACCTGACTTTTGAGTGGATTGATAATCAAATCCCCATTTAATTGATTGACGAATCCGACTGCTTGATCTAATAAATCTTGAATGGGTTTTAACACCACTGTTGGATTAAAGCCACTCAGTTGATCCTTCAGTTGATGAAGTGCTGCGGTAATCTCCCCCAATAACCCTTTGACTTGATCCTGTAACGCTCCAAATCCTTGTACCAATCCCTGAATGACCTGACCTTCTAAATCGATCGCTTCCAAAACTGCTAAGGCGGCTTTTAAGGCAAATTTTTCGGCATCGGAGAGTGCGTTGGGATTAATGGCTTGCAACTTGGTTTTTAAGGCTTCAATTTCAGTGATCACTTCATCACTAATTGGCTCGAAACTCAGTGTGTCTAAGCGTGCTACAAAGTCTGTAAAATCTTGCATATACTGTTGCAACGCTGTTTCCAAATCTACAATGAGTTGATTGACCTGAGCAATCGCATCACTGAGTTGAGCAATTAGGTTTGCAATGGGTAAACTACGAACTTGACTGAGGATTTGTGACAGTCCATTCCGCACTTGACCATTTAGTGTACTATTTAAATTACTAGTAATAAATGTTTCTAGTTCCGTAAATGCCTGTTCAATTTGCGTGGCGATCGTGGTAATGCCTAAATCTTCTAGGGTTGTGCGAATTTGACCTAACATCTGTTCCACGAGTCCCTGAATCTCTTCGGTTGGCACTGCAGCGATCGCATCTCGAATTTGCTCTAAAAAGCCGCGCAGGGTTTGCCGAATTTGTCCTAAACCCGATTGCAGAAAGGTTTCTCGAATTTTTTGACTAAAGCCGATCATGCGATCGCGCACATCCTCTGCACTCAAAGTCATTAACAGACGAGATTGTAAATCCGTGAGCACCTCAATCATCGCATCGATCACCCCATTGACTGAAAGCCTTGGCACCTCAATCTGGACGGCGGATAGTAGCGTTTGATAGGTTGAAAATACGGCATCCCAAGCATAATTCGTCAGCACCGTCTCAATTTGCTGGTATAGGGTGCCGAGGCTTTGCAATAACGTGCGGATAGCTGCTTCTGCTTGATCGAGTGCAGTTTGAATTTGTTGATAGTGGGCTGGATTTGCCGGATCTAACCCATCGATCGCCGTTACCAGTTGGGAGCTAATCGTATTAATAGCTTGTTGAGGAGTATTTAATGCAGTTGCTAATACATCAGCTTGTAAAGGCGCTAACACTGAATAAATATTGTCTAAATGGGAAAGCGGTTGCTGAAGAAGGTTTGGTGCAAGTCCAAGGAGATTTTCCGTGAGAAAGGGTAGTAAATTCGCTTGATGGCTGGAAAAGTCAGTTTGAAAGCGATCGAGGCTGGTGAAAACATCTCGAATTTGAGTGAGTTGATCGCTGGGAATGATGTTGTCAACCAAATCTGCTAGTTTGCTATCAAATAAGTTTAAAACATCTTCAATGACCGCGATCGCCACTGCCTGTAAACTACTGCCCTCACGCACCTGCTGGGCGATCGCACTATTTTGGAGAAAATCTTGAGCTTCATGATATGCCGTTTCGATCGCTCTAATCTGCTCTAGGGTTCCTTCAGGGACTAAGTTCTGCACGACTGTGATCGCTTGGGGCAACTGTTCCGTCAAGCCACTCACATCGATGTTCACTTTACTTTCTAACTCACCAATAATCCGAATCACGCTACTGAGGGGAGACCGATCGCCCCCTTCCACCAACCCAGTTAAACGATCTAGCACCCCATTGACTTCACTGGTTGCACTTTCGCCCGTCTGTTGAAAGAGGCGTTGATCCGGCAGTTGTTGAAGAATTCCAGCGGTCATGGTTCACCCTCCCACAAATAAGGTCCGAATCGACTGTAAAACCCCTACCCCGCCCTGAATCGTACCTGTGTATTCATCCAGCATTCGATTTAACCCCTCGGTCGGATTGCCAAACG
>JAYKGX010000339.1:0-9329 GCA_035285565.1 Synechococcales cyanobacterium | reverse complement strand
ACTAAACCCGGAAAATGCGAGACCCCATCAATAAACTTTGCATGAAACCTACGATCACCTCCTTTGCCCAACACCTTTGATTTTAAATCGTATCCTTCCTCTTGCGAAACTACTAGACCAATCCCTCCTCTAGGCGGAATTCGCCCCTTCTCGATCGCTTTCAAATGTTTACCGTTCTGATCGTATTTCACGCCTAGTTTGACCTGTTCATTAGCAAACGAAACCAGAAGACCGCTCACCGTTTGATAAATCACGTCTGGCTGAACATCAATCCAATCATCCGGCAACACTTCCATACGGGTAATGACATCAACTAAAAACTGAATGAACATTCAATTGTATGATACCGGGGTACGATCGCGCTTCTACAGCTTGGGATTGACATGAGGTTCTGGTGCCTGACCAGAGGAGCGATCGGGGTTGTTAAAAAATGGGAGCGATCGCCCATAAATTGAATTGAAGTACGTAGCCTGCTTCCCGAAGGGTAACCCAACACTAACCCTCAGCATTTCCTTCCAAATAAATGCGAATGCGATCGATAAATTCCAGCGAAGCTGCCAATGCTTTTTCAGCTTGCGATCGATCGATTACCGCATTTTCTTCATAGTCACTCAAATGACGTAAATCGAAGTTGTTACTGAGTTTTTCAGCCATATCTGTGGAGAAAATATCCGACTTGACAAAATGTTGGCTAAATTGCTGAATCATTCCCTTGTGAGTACGACTGGCGATCTGCTTGGCGCTCAACAAAGCCTGCGTTCCATAATACATCACATAATAAGCACGAGAAATGCAAGCGCGATACCGCTCATGTTCCAATAACAATTGAGAAGTTTCTAGCTCTTGCTCTGCCAGAATCAACAATTGGGAAACACTCCTCACACCAAAATCCCCTCACTACGCACATTTTGCAAAAGCGGAGAATCGCGATATAAAAAGTCCTTTAAAGACATCGGCACCACCGAAATTAATTCCTCATATATCAGCAACAACATTGTCTTCGCCTTGCCCATCTGCCAAATTTCATCTGCCTGGGAAACATCTCCCGCTAATACCACCAACACATCCACATCCGAACCTTCTGTTTCCTCCTGGCGAGCAAAAGACCCGTAAAGCACCAGATGTGCTAGCCGCTCACCATAAACCGTCTCTAGCTCGTCTCTAAACGCCTTGAGTAGGTGGCGAATTTTCGGGTTCAGGAAATCAACCTCCTCCATTTGAGGAAGCTGCAGAACCTGACTCTTTACAAGCTCAGGTCTATCGGTCGGTTGCCCAGGGGAGGCTGTCACAGTGTTCAGAGAATCAGGGGATTGAACGCTTTCCTATTCTAGTTTGTAGTCTAGCACGAAACTCAAACGCACCGAGCCACAGCAAGGGTTCATTGTTTTGGGAAATCGGGGGTGATCGCAACTTGGGTGAGAGAATTACGATTTGAGATTGCGCGTAAAACCAGGACTCCAACAAAATCTGGCTCCGCAACAGACCCACCCGTATTACAATCATGAATTGTAGTATTCATTACCATTCCGTCCATTGGGAGAGAACATGGCAGACAACCTCAGAAGCAGTGCAATTACCCAAGGTGTGCAGCGATCGCCCAACCGAGCAATGCTCCGAGCCGTGGGGTTTCAGG
This sequence comes from Synechococcales cyanobacterium, assembly GCA_035285565.1. Lineage (GTDB taxonomy): Bacteria > Cyanobacteriota > Cyanobacteriia > Leptolyngbyales > Leptolyngbyaceae > JAYKGX01. Next base: position 7,696 of record JAYKGX010000339.1, on the reverse strand, counting down.
ATGATGATTTCAAAAAGCCGATCGTGGGAGTTGCCAGTGCCCACAGTACCATTACTCCCTGCAATATGGGGATCGCACCGTTAGCGGTTAAGGCAGAAGATGGCGTTCGGGCTGCGGGAGGAATGCCACAAATGTTTGGCACGATTACCGTCAGTGATGGCATCTCCATGGGCACGGAAGGGATGAAATATTCTCTGGTGTCACGGGATGTGATTGCCGATTCCATTGAAACGGCTTGTAATGCCCAAAGTATGGACGGAATTTTGGCGATCGGCGGTTGTGATAAAAATATGCCCGGTGCCATGATTGCCATGGCCCGCATGAACATTCCAGCAGTCTTTGTCTACGGCGGTACGATTAAACCAGGTCATTTGGAAGGAGAAGACTTAACCGTCGTCAGTTCCTTTGAAGCAGTGGGGCAATATAGTGCCGGTCGAATTGATGAAGTCCGCCTGATGTCGGTGGAACGGAACGCTTGTCCGGGGGCGGGATCTTGTGGCGGCATGTACACTGCTAATACCATGTCTTCTGCCTTTGAAGCCCTAGGCATGAGCTTGATGTATTCCTCAACCATGGCAGCAGAAGATCCCGAAAAGGCTGAGAATACCGAAGCAGCAGGCAAAGCCTTAGTGGAAGCGATTCGGAACAATTTGCGCCCGCGTGACATTATCACTCGCAAATCCATTGAGAATGCAATTTCTGTGATTATGGCAGTTGGTGGATCGACCAATGCTGTATTGCATTTTCTGGCGATCGCTCATTCCGCAGGGGTTGAATTAACCATTGATGATTTTGAAACGATTCGTCAACGGGTGCCTGTGCTATGCGATCTCAAACCTAGTGGTAAATTCGTTGCTACCGATCTGCACAAAGCAGGTGGCATTCCTCAAGTCATGAAAATGCTGCTGAATCATGGACTCCTGCATGGGGACTGCACCACGGTCACCGGAGAAACGATCGCAGAACGGTTAAAGAACATTCCCGATGAACCCACCCCCTACGAACCCATTCCTGGACATCCCGTCATTCGTCCCTGGGAAAATCCGATGTACAAGCAGGGGCACTTGGCAATCCTCAAGGGCAATTTAGCTGCAGAAGGGTCGGTGGCAAAAATCACGGGGGTGAAGAATCCAGTGATCACAGGACCTGCCCGCGTCTTTGAATCAGAAGAGCAATGTCTGGATGCCATTTTGGCGAGGAAAATTAATCCCGGTGATGTCATTGTGATTCGCTACGAAGGTCCGAAAGGCGGCCCAGGAATGCGGGAAATGCTCGCTCCCACTTCAGCCATTATCGGCGCAGGCTTAGGAGATTCCGTCGGCTTGATTACCGATGGTCGATTCTCGGGAGGAACCTACGGCATGGTGGTCGGTCATGTTGCCCCAGAAGCTTTTGTGGGAGGGACGATCGCCCTCGTACAAGAAGGGGATTCAATTACGATCGATGCGCCCCAAAGGCTGTTGCAACTCAATGTCCCCGAGGCAGAATTAGACCAACGGCGGGCAACCTGGCAGCCCCCAGCACCTCGCTATACCACCGGTGTTTTGGCGAAATATGCCAAGTTGGTTTCCACGAGCAGCCTGGGTGCGGTGACAGATCTGGGGCTAGGCTAGTGGTTAGTTAATCTTGCTTGGAGGGATGAATTGTGGGAGGGGGGGAGAGGGAGGGGGGCGGATCGTCACTCCTTGAGTCCTGATTTCCTCAGCTTGTATCCATCATTTCAGGTGTGATAATCCACTAGGCGATCGCCTTGAACCTAATGGGGGAGTGATAATCACTCTCCTTTGTCATTTTAGCGATCGCATTCCCCAAACAAGGCTAATACCAAATTCATGGATCGTTGATACCGATCGTGACGTGACAAGCCCCAATTCATCAGGGTTTGACAATCTAAAATCGCAAATCTAAACTCCACAATTGATATAGGGCTGGCGTTGGGTTGAACATCGTGAAACCCAACCTACGAACAAAAGATTTGTCTCTCGATGAAAAATCTTCAGCATTTTCAAACTTGGCTGGAATGATGATTTGGCAATGTAATGTTTTAAGTAGATTTATGAATGGCGATCGCAAGCCAAAATTGTTCAAAAGAACCACAGATTTAACCGCGTCAGAAGGCTGATTTCTGTAATCTTTAATACAACTTGGTATTCTACCCATTGGTACGATGAGCCGCATAGGAGTCGCATCCTATACTGCTTAGGACTTGTAACAAATCTTGAGAGAGATTCAGGTCAAATAATCAGTTAAATCAGGTCAGTCAAAGTCACACACTAAAGTCAAAAGCTTCTAGGGTTCCGATCGCTCACACCTCGGCAGTTTGCTTGGGAGTGGAGGTGCTGGTCCAAGAGAAGCAGGCTGGCAATTCCAAGAATCTTCGATGTCAGGAAATGAGCCAGTTACACGGCGGGAGAAAAGCCCGGGAGGAGCATCACAGTACGGAAATGCTGTGATTACTCTTGCCGGGTTTTTCAATTGATTTGATCGCCTGCCCAGCGGTGTTGTGAGAACTATTTAGGAGTTCAAATGATGAGCCAATCCTCCGAAGATCCGTTATTTCGCAGTCCCGACTCCAACCCATTGAGTCAGGCGCAGCGTGCCCTCGACTCGGAAGCCCGTTTGCCGTTAACCGGGTGGCAGCAAGAGGTTTCCCAGGCACTGACCTATGGGCTAGAGGCGGCTGAGAGTATTCGCGATCGCAGCATTTCCACCTTTTCTCGCGGCGAGTTGCCCCACTTCGCAGGGATTAACACCTTTCTCAAAGCACCTTACCTAGAAGATGTGCGGCGGGTAGGAGACTATGATGTAGCGATCGTCGGTGTCCCCCACGATTCTGGAACCACCTATCGTCCAGGCACCCGCTTTGGACCCCAGGGAATTCGTCGCATCTCAGCCCTCTACACCCCCTATAACTTTGAGTTTGGCGTTGATCTGCGCGAGCAAATTACCCTCTGTGATGTGGGTGATATCTTTACCATTCCCGCCAACAACGAAAAGTCCTTCGACCAAATTTCTAAAGGCATTGCCCATATCTTCAGTTCCGGAGCTTTGCCCATCGTCCTAGGTGGCGATCATTCGATCGGCTTTCCCACAGTACGCGGCGTTTGTCGGCATTTGGGCGACAAGAAAATTGGCATCATTCACTTCGATCGCCATGTGGACACACAAGAAACCGACTTAGACGAGCGAATGCACACCTGCCCCTGGTTTCATGCCACCAACATGGCCAATGCTCCGGCTAAAAACTTGGTGCAGTTGGGGATTGGGGGTTGGCAAGTGCCACGTCAAGGGGTGAAAGTTTGCCGAGAACGGGCCACCAACATTCTCACCGTCACGGATATCACCGAAATGGGATTGGATGCAGCAGCCGACTTCGCCCTAGAACGTGCCCTAGATGGCACAGACTGCGTTTGGATTAGCTTTGACATCGATTGCATTGATGCGGGCTTTGTGCCAGGAACGGGTTGGCCAGAACCAGGAGGCTTGCTCCCCCGCGAAGCCTTGCACCTGTTAGGCAAAATTGTCCAGCGTGCTCCCATTTGCGGCTTAGAACTGGTCGAAGTTTCCCCACCCTATGACATCAGCGACATCACCTCCTTAATGGCCACCCGCGTCATTTGCGATACCCTCGCCCATCTGGTGTTATCCGGGCAACTTCCCCGCCAGCAAAAGCCTGCCTATATCCATGAACAAGCCAATCTGGCAGTAGACGTCGCCTGGACCTAGAAGCTTGAGCCGCTAGAAGCTAGAGCAAGAAGCTGGGCATTCCGATCGGTCCCTGGAAGGTTGAGTTCAACGTATGCATGAAACTGACATGACCAAAGCACTAATTATGACCGTTCAGGATTGGTGGGAAACCCAGCCCGATCGCCCTCAAATTTCCCATATTCATTTGATCGTGGGGCAATTTACTTGTGTAGAACCTGCTAGCTTGCAATTTGCCTTTGAAGTGCAAACCCGCAACACATTTTTAGAAGGAGCACAATTAGTGATTCAAGAAACCCCTTTAATTGCCTTCTGCCATCGTTGCCAGCAAGAGTATCGCCCAGCAATCGGCATTCAATACACCTGCCCCACCTGCCGATCGCCCATGGAAGATATTCGCTCTGGGCGGGAACTCAAGGTCGATCGCATTGAATATTGCCAAGCCTAATCCGTGCAAACCTCAGCAGACTGATACTTTCCATCCATACTACAGTTCTTGACTGAATCAAACCTATGCATCAAACTTTCGACGCAGCTTTAGGCATTAACCTCCTGCACGCCAATCAGGAAGGAGCGAACCATAATCGTGCCCACTTTGACGAGTGGGGCATCACTTGCTTCAACATTATGAGCAGTCCGGGTGCAGGCAAAACTGCCCTGTTGGAGCAAACCCTCGCCACCCTCAGCCGCGAATTCAAAATTGCCGTGATTGAAGGAGACATGACCACCGAACTGGATGCCGATCGCCTGCGCCAGTACGATGTGCCTGTCATTGCCATTAATACAGGGCGCTCTTGCCATTTGGATGCAAAAATGGTTGCAGGGGGCATTCACCGCTTAGCCCATGATTACAATCCCGCCGTGTTTGATTTGGTGTTGGTAGAAAACGTGGGGAACTTAGTTTGTCCGGCAGAATTTGAAGTGGGCGAACATGCTAAAGTTGCCCTTCTTAGCATCACAGAAGGGGATGATAAACCACTGAAGTATCCCATCATGTTTCAGGAAGCAGATTGCTTGTTAATTACCAAAATGGATTTAGCCCCCTACTTGGACATGGATGTCAATCAGATCATTGCCAATGTCCGGCAGATGAATCCTACGGTGGCAATTATTCAACTCTCTAGTAAAACAGGAGAAGGTCTGAACGAATGGTTTGGTTGGGTTCGCGATCGGCTGAAAACCCCATCGTTTCGACAGTATGAACCCGTTGGTGCGGAACTATGATCGCTCCCTGCATCGAAATTAGATGCAACAACAAATTGATTAGGGATTACTTGGTTCCGATTGCTAGCTTGCCCATCCTATGCAATGAAATGCTATGAAACGAACGCTGATGAAACGACGCTCCTTGTTGACCAGTTGTGTGTTATTCCTAGTTTCTCTCGTGCTCATTGTGGGTTGCAGCAACCCTGCGAGTCAAATGTCCACGGATGCCAACAAAACCCCTGGAGCGGGTGGGGGTGTGACGATTCGCCTAGGGTTTAGTGCCTGGCCGGGCTGGTTTCCCTGGCAGGTGGCTCAAGACCAGAAAATCTTTGAAGCGAATAAAGTTCAGGTGGATTTGAAATGGTTTGATGGCTATTTAGAATCCATTAATGCCTTGACCGCAGAGCAAATTGATGCCAACTCCCAAACGCTAAATGATACGATCAGTGCCATTGCTGGGGGTGCGGACCAAGTCGTGGTGTTGGTGAATGATAACTCCACTGGCAATGACAAGATTATTGTACGAGAAGGAATTCAGTCGATCGCAGACCTCAAGGGGAAAAAAGTAGCAGCGGAAGAAGGCACCGTAGATCACTTTCTGCTCCTGCTGGGAATGCGTAAGGCGGGCTTGCAACCAACCGATATTCAGTTTGTGCCCTTAGAAACGGGGAAGGCAGCAGCGGCATTTGTGGCGGGGCAAGTGGATGCGGTGGGGGTATTTGCACCCTTCACCACCCAAGCATTAAAGCGCCCTGGCAGTCGGGAGTTGTTTAGTTCCAAAGACTTTCCCGGTGCCATTTCCGACCATCTTGTGTTTACGCGCAAGTTTGTCAACACCCATCCAGACCAGGTTCAGGCGATGGTCGATGCTTGGTTCGCCACCCTGGATTTCAAACAGACCGAGGCCCAAAAGGCGATCGAGATCATGGCAAAGCGGGCGAATGTGACCGTGGACGAGTACAAAGAATATGCCGAAGGAACGCGCATTTTCACCGTTCAGGACAATTTAAAAGCCTTTGCTGCTGGGCAGGATATGACAGCTTTGCCCTTTGCCGCCCAGGAAATTTCTCAGTTCTTAGGGGAGGTGGGATTAGCCAAAACAAAACCGGATTTGAGTAAACTCTTTGACGATCGCTTTGTCAAAGCCTATGCGGCCAAAACAGCTAATACCAAATCCATGAATTAACGCTACAGATCCGATCGCTCCTTTCCTCAACTAAGGTGTGAGGCTGTATATCCTGGCGAGCAGATCCCCCTAGCCCCCTTAATAAGGGGGAACCGAGCCAAATTCAAGTGTTCAGCAATCGTCGTTAGACTCCTTCCTGTTTGCTTTTCGGTTTGAAGTCCCCCTTAATAAGGGGGATTTAGGGGGATCGGATCTGTAGCAATGACTAGTTGATTTGGTATAAGTAGCTTGTATCCCTGTTGTGTGTCAGCCAGATCCTGTGTCAGCCAGATCCTGTGTCAGCCAGTTGAGCATAACCCAGTAGTTTGGACGTTCGCAATTCACTGAAAATCATCATGAGCCAACCTAGGGAACCGAAATCCATTCGATCGCTGATCAAGCCGAAAACCTTACCACCCACTGTTTTCTGGCGACTCGCTGAAGATATCCCCCAACCACTCAACACAACGTTGATGGTGATTTCGATCGCCCTGCCCCTGTTCCTGTGGTGGTTAGTGACAGCGGTTGGCTCTGTTGATCCTCGCTTTTTGCCCTCACCGCTACAGGTCATCCAAGCCTTCGGTCGGTTGTGGCAAACGGGTGAACTGCTCAAGGATACGGTGGCAAGTCTGTGGCGGGTGGGGGTTGGCTTTTTTCTAGCCGCCTTGGTTGCCATTCCCATCGGCATCTTGATGGGGAGTTTTGCCAGCATTCGCGCCCTGCTAGAACCACTATTTGGGCTGATGCGCTATATGCCTGCGCCTGCCTTCATTCCACTGCTCATCCTGTATTCGGGCATTGGGGAAGAACCGAAGATTGCCCTGATTTTCATTGGTGTGTTTTTCTTCAATTCCCTCATGGTGATGGATACGGTCAAATTTGTACCAAAAGATTTGATTGAAGCCACCTATATTTTAGGAGGGAATCGTTGGGAAACCTTGACTCAAGTGATCTTGCCCCATGTGTTGCCGGGAATTCTGGATGCTTGCCGGATTAACTTGGCCGCCGCATGGCAACTGGTGATTGTTTCAGAACTGATTGCCGCCACAGAAGGCTTAGGTCGCCGGATCAGTGTGGCGGGTCGCTTTCTGAGAACCGATGAAATTTTTGTGGGGCTGATTGTGATCGGGGTGATTGGCTTGACATTGGATCTCCTGTTTCAATATCTTCTCCAGGTCACCTGCCGCTGGGCCAACCAGAAACGCTAAACCATCCCAGCATCAGCCACTCAGCGATCGCCCCCTTTCATCAGATGCATCTCTTTGACTGACCTATCCTTCTACATCTTCCTATCTCCTATGTTTCTCCAAATCAACCATCTGCACAAACATTTCTCCACCTCAACCGGTCGCTTGGTGGTTTTGCAAGACATTAACATGACGATCGAATCCGGTGAATTCATCTGTACGATCGGGGCTTCGGGTTCTGGCAAATCCACCCTACTGCGGCAGATTGCAGGTCTAGATCAACCGACGGCTGGGGAAGTTCGGATTGATCATCAACGAGTGACCGGTCCAGGCCCCGATCGCGGCATGATTTTTCAGCATTACACCCTCTATCCCTGGATGACGGTGCAGGAAAACACAGAATTTGGGTTGAAGTTGCAAGGGGTTGGCAAAC
>JAYKGX010000338.1:0-8942 GCA_035285565.1 Synechococcales cyanobacterium | reverse complement strand
CTAGTTTTAAGCCATCGAGGATGATGGATGCCATTTCTGGTTCCACCGTTTCGGTTTGGCTCATGTCCAGAATGACACCTCCTTTTTCCAGAATTTGTGTTTGGAACTGCTGCGTAATCATGGCAATGGTAGATGCATCAATACGCTCGGGTAGGCGAATAATTTTTAATTCGTGGGTAGTGTCGAGCATCGGTGTCTGACTGGTAAGAGGGTCTGAGTGTAAGCTTCGAAGATGCGATTCTTCTGGAACCGCAAAAGAGATAGCAAAGGCAAAGGTGTCATACGTTAGACCTATCAAACCAGCTAGAACCTAGAAGAGCCTCCGTAGAAATCGGTTTTGTAGCTGGGGAGTAGATGTGTCAGCATTATTCCAGTTCGTAAATTTACGGGGTTGGAGATCAACTCCCCCCAAGATTCCTCTCTCTATGGAAATATTTAAGATTTCGCCCCTGATTCGCATCACTCTGCTGAGTCTCTACGGGGTGCTAACAGTGCCCTTGCCGTTTTTGGCTCAGGTGACTCAATCGCCGATTTCGCCCTGGCTACTTTGGCTCGGAATTGCCCTAGGGGCGATCGCGCTCTATGCCGTGCTAGCAGAACAAGTGAGGCTAGATTCCCAGGGGATTCAAGTCACCTATCCTGCTTGGGTGCCTCAGTTATTTCGCCAAGGGTGGCAACTGTCCTGGGTGGAGATCAAAGCGCTCAAGCCTCGTACCACAGGACAAGGTGGGCTTGTGTATTACTTTGTTAGCCAATCTGGTGGGGCTTATTTGCTGCCCATGCGGGTGGTGGGGTTTGCCAAGCTGGTGCATCGGGTGCAGACGGAAACGGGTATTGATACTCGGGATGTCAAACCGCTAGCTCAACCTTGGATGTATTTGATTTTGCTCAGTTTGACGTTTCTATTGGGTTTGATAGATGGTTGGGTCATTTGGACTGCGGCTTCTGGGCAGCTCATCCCTTCTGCTTGAGTCAATAGGAAGAAACCTTAGATGTCTATCGAGCCAATGTCTACTGAGTGGATACCTGAGGGAGGCAAGCCTGAGGGAGGCAAGTCTTCTCTGATTCGCTGCGATCGCGTCACGCTCTATTCTGGCAATCCCAAACTGGGACATCCCCTGAAACCGCCAAAAAAAGGGCTGAAGGTCGCCTTGATTCAAGAGGTGAGCTGGACGGTTGGTGCTGGAGAACTGTGGTGGGTGGTGGGCGCTTCTGGTGCTGGAAAAACGTCACTCTTGCGGTTACTGAATCGCTTAGCGGAACCAACTCAGGGGAATTTGTTTTGGCAAGAAGTGCCCTATGCCAAAATCCCCGTGCTTCAACTCCGACACCAGGTGACTTATGTGCCTCAAGAGCCTCGCTTACTGGGGATGACGGTGGAGCAAGCCTTGCGTTATCCTCTGCAATTGAGAAATCTGCCGGAGCCTGAGATAATCCATCGAGTCAATGACTGGTGCGATCGTCTGTTGATCCCCAAACAATGGCGCGATCGCACAGAGCTACAACTCTCTCTAGGGGAGCGACAATGGGTGGCGATTGCCCGAGGGATGTTGATTGAACCCAAGGTACTGCTCTTGGATGAACCCACGGCTAATTTGGATGCCCAGAGGATTCAATTCCTACAGCAAGTAATGACTGCATCAACTCAAACTACCTGGATTGTGGCAAGCCATGATCTAGGTTGGCTGCAGCAAATCTCTCCCCAAGTGCTGTACTTGGAGATGGGCAAACGAGTAGCACTGACCCAGCCTCCCAACTGGGAAGCCTTACAGGAGAAGCTTCAGCAAGTCACGATTGCTGAGATAGAAGAATGGAGTTAATGCAAGATGAATGAGTGGAGGGGTTAATTAGCTCAGCGATCGAACAATTGGTTCAGAGCGGCGATGGTTATTACTATCGGGCGCTCGACTCTGCGCCAGTGAAACCCGGTTTGTGATGCCCTCGGGTACCGCATCTAAGGTCTGAGTATTTCCGGAAGCAACCTGATTGAGACTCTCTAAATTTAGCCGATAGCCTACGTTCCGAACAGTTTGGATCAAGTTGGGTTGGTGGGGATCAAGTTCTACTTTTTTGCGTAAGGAAAGGATGTGGGTGTCCACAGTTCGAGGGTTGTCAATTTCGTCTGGCCAAGCGCGTTGTAATAGATCAGAACGACTGAGTGGGCTGCCGCCTGCCTGGGCGAGTACGTAAAGCAAACTAAACTCTTGGGGAGTCAGCTCAATCCGTTCTCCGGCAAACCGGACTCGGCGATGGACTAAATCAATTTTCAAACTGCCGTAGTCCAAAAATGCAGGGGGGGCTAACAGTCTGGCTCGGCGGGTTAAGGCATCCACCCTAGCCAGAAATTCTTGCATCCCAAAGGGCTTGGTTAAGTAGTCATCGGCTCCTGCTCTCAACCCTTGAACGATATCGGATTCTGAGGCATGAGCTGACAGGATCATAATCATCATCTGAGGATGCTGACGCAGCCAACGACAAAATTCTAGCCCAGGGTTACTGGTGCCGTTGCCATTTGGGATATCTGTACTGAGAATCACGAGGCTGGGCTGGCGGGCCTGGAAGACTTCTCGTGCGTGATAGAACTCAGCAGACTGATACACTTGATACCCTGCTTGCTGGAGATGCCAACCCAACAGCGATCGCAGGTGTGGATTATTTTCAATGATTTGTATACAGACGGATCCCACGAGGCCTACATTGGTTTGTTTACGCCTTCAGCCTAGCAAAGCCTCGGAAAATCAATTTGTAAAGCTGGTTACGCCTGGATCCTGGTGAGGGTAATCTAAAGAATTTTTGAACAACCGAAATGGCAAGACTTCTTCAAGAAGTTTAAATTACCGTGTAATCCCTACACGAATAGAGAGCATATACGAGAGAATAGAGTTTAAGATTAGGTAGTATGACCCAGTTCACATAGGAGCCTATGCTGCAAGACCCACGCACCATTCGCTTTTACCAAAGGTTGACCGATGCTTCGGTGGATCTGTGGAATCGTGGATATCGCTTTGATGATCTCCGTCTTTACCTAGATGGTTACATTGCAGCGCTGCGCCATTCCGATAGTCTGGAACCCTATTACATTAACCGTCTGGAGGAGGAAATGAAGCGCTACCTTTACGACCCCTCTAACTTTGAAATGCCCGAGCCACAACCAGATTTAGATTACTATGGCTAACGAAATCTGTGAGTGAACCCCCTGCCTTCTGCGAGAAGTCGGGGGGTTTGAGTCTTAGGTGCAAGGTTAGGGAATTCTGCAAGGTTGACTCATGCTAGCTTTTGTGAGTTCTAACTCCCCTTAAACCAGACTGACAGGGTCTCCTGATTCATCCAGGGCGAGGAGGGCGATCGCGCCAGAAAAGATGATTGCGACGGTTCCCTCTGCCCGGTCTTGGAGGGCAAAGAGTTGCTTCCCATCCAGGGCAGTGTATTCTGCTGTGGCAATGGTTCGTTGGAGCTTTACGCCGGGTAGAAGGTCTTCATAGCCGGAGAGAGAAATTTGTTCCACTTCTTCTAAGCGGATGAGCAGAAAGAGCCAATGATGGGGTGAATCCAGTCTTGCCCGCATAGAGGGGGGCAGTGAAGCTGGATTCCAATCTAGGACGAGGGTGACGCTTTGGCCATAGGCAACATCCGTAAATAATCCTATCCAGCGCGAGCCATGCAGGCTGTACTGTTCTAGGAACGGGCTGAACGATCGCACCTGCGCCAAATGCCAGGGGAAATCAGTGCCCAGTAAGCCTTGTCCCAACCAAGCAGGGTAACCTGGAAATTCTGCGGTCATGCATGAATACTTATAAAACTTGCGATCGCAAAAATGCCATGGGCAGAGCCATCAGTTTACCCCAGGTAGAGACATAGGCTCGCTTGCTAAACACATCATAGTGATTGCGTTCTATGGCATTGAGAATCCAACCATAGGTCATAGAAGCAGCCCAAGTGGGAAATCGGGCATCGGCGCTCAAGAAGCCCACACCCCGATCGGCATCAGCAAAATAATGCCTTGCCCGCTGAATCTGAAACTTCATCAAGGCTCGCCAGCGATCGTCTATCACGCCTTTGAATAAGTCAGCTTCTGTATAGTCAAAGCGTTTAAAATCTTCCAGCGGTAAGTAAATACGTCCCCGCTTGGCATCTTCTCCCACATCTCGCAGGATATTGGTTAATTGATTGGCGACTCCCAGGGCGATCGCCTCTTGAATCGGTACGTAGGGAGCGACATTCTTCTGCCAAGGGGCGGTGCGGGGTTGGGTATCCACTCCCATCACAGCAGTGGACATTAGACCTACGGTGCCTGCCACCCGGTAGCAGTAGAGTTCCAATTCTTCAAAGGTTTCGTAGCGCGATCGATATAAATCCATGCGCTGTCCTTCAATCATGTCCCGGAAGGGTTGAATCTCTAAGGGAAACCGTTCGATCGTATCAACCAAGGCGACATCGTAATCATCATGGGCTTTGCCTCGGAAGATATCTTCCAATCGGGATTCCCAGGCATCTAAGGTTTCGTGTGTGGTGGTCGCCGCACCAGCCCCATCCACCAGTTCATCCGTATGACGGCACCAGACATAAATCGCCCAGATTGCCCGTCGTTTTTCTGGTGATTTCAAAAGCTGAGTGGAAAGGTAGAAACTCTTGGCATAGTCCGCCGTCACCTGCCGACAGCGTTCGTAGGCAGACTCAACGGAAGCCAAGGGCTTAGAAGTGAGACGGGGAGAGTCAGGCAATTGCAGCATCCGATCCAGAACAGGGTAAAGGGCTGAGCGATTACGGGGCAGTCGCAAGCGCGGGAACTTCCTGGTTTTTCGCAGAATTCGCAGGATGCGCCGAGGCGATCGCTTGCGCCGCTAGCTTACCAGAAAGCACAGCCCCTTCCATACTGCCAAGATACCGTTGCATGGTGTAACTTCCTGCAAGGTAAAAATTTGTAATAGGGGTCACCTGATCGGGTCGGAAAGCTTGCCGACCAGGGGAAGCGGTATAAACAGAGCGTGGAGTTTTCACGACTTTGTACTTACGCAACTTGGCTGGATTATCGCCTGTTAGGTGCTGTGGGAACAAGCGCTGTAATTCTTTCATTGTTGCATCCAGGATCTCCGCATCGGATTGATCGATCCAATCTTTTGCAGGAGCCATGACCAATTCCAACATGGATTTATCCGGATCCTCATATTCCTTGCAGGTGATGCTCATATCGGCATAGACGCTGAGGATGGGCGATCGCGAGAATAGGAGGTGATCCAGATCGGTCAACTTGCGATCAAACCAGAGGTGCAGGTTAATGACGGGGACCCCTTCCAGACCCTCCAACTTTTGGAAGAAGGGCATTGCTTTCCAGGGTTCTGGCATCAGCACCTTCATGACATCTACGGACATGGCAGAGACATAGAGATCCGCTTCCACGATTTCATCTGGCTGTCCATTGAGACCGCGCATAATCCAGTGCTTGACGCTGCCATCGGGATTGAGCACGATTTCTTTGAGGGGTTTTTCGAGATGAATTGCTCCACCTTTTGCTTGAAAATAGTCCACGATCGGTTGGCAAAGGCGTTCAGTGGGGGAGCCATCTAAGAAAGCAATCTTGGAGCCATAGCGTTCTTGCAGGAAACGATTGATCGCCGTCAGAGGAATGGTGGCGGAAACGTCTTCTGGATTGATAAAGGTTAAGGCTTTGGATGCGGCGATGAAAATATCAGTATTCACCCCTTCATCCACCCCTTGGCGGCGTAGCCATTCTAACAAGCTGTATTGATCCATGTCTTCTACGTATTGCTGACCGCGAACCACTGCTGGCCAGAGTCCTAGCCCAAAGCGGAACTTCTGGTAGGGGGTGAGCATGTCGTTGTTTGTGGCGATCGCACTGAGGACATGGAAGGGGGCAGGGATGTCTGGCACGTTGAAGTAGGAGTAGGTGCCGGGTTTTTCGGGTTGGTTAAAAATTAAGGCGTGTTTTTTCCATTGCAAGCGATCGCTGATGCCCAGTTCGGACATGAGTTGCAGCATGTTGGGATAGGCCCCAAAGAAGGCGTGCAGACCTGTTTCATACCAGTCGCCGTCTTCATCTTTCCAGGCAGCCACCAAGCCACCCAGAACATCCCGACTTTCATACACAATCGGTTGATGTCCTGCATCGACTAAATATTTGGCACAGGACAGTCCCGCAAGACCGCCGCCCGCGATCGCAACACGCATGAGATTTATTCCGCGAATTTGAATGATGAACTCTGTCAGATTATACGTTACATCACGTTACATTCTGAAGCGATCGGTTTAATTGTCCCAAGCGCCAGCGCAGCAACTTAATTTGCAGGATTAAGACCGCCCAGAGCAGAATAAAAGCAAACATGGCGGTAATGAGATAATTCGGCAGATAGTAAGCTTCAGAATCAACGACCCACCACAGGAAGGGCGTGAAATAGGCGAGCCAGCGTCCGCCCTCTCCAAATATCACGGAGCAAAGAGAGGGTAGCCCAATGACCAAGGTGAGGCAGCCATAGGTCCAGATGTAAGGCTTTTGGGTGCGCAGTAGGAGAATTAACTGCACCAATAGTGCATAGTTGGCAATTAAGACCAGACTCATGATCAGCAGACCCCAGGCTCCGAACAGGGGGGCATCTTCCAGTCCCATTGCTAAATTGAAATAGTTGGGCTGACCCGGCTCCAAGCCATTGGCAATGCCCCAGGCGATCACCAGCAACAGGCCAAAAATCATGAGATTGACCGCGATCGCCACCACCCCTGGACTTTTTTCTGCTACTAAATAATTGCGAATTTGCCACAAGCGAGTTTGCCGCGATCGATGGTGCTGCCGATCGCTTGAATTCTGAACGCTTGAATGTTCTGCTGAATTTTCGACCGGATACCTTTCTTGTTGCAGCCTGAGACCATCTAGCACCATTTGCCGAGGTGTAGAGAGCAATGCAATTAGCAACAGAAATGCAAAGGTGCCTGTCGTAGAAAATACAGCAATGTGATTAAAATTCAGAGGCGTTTTTGTGGTGCCTTGAATTTCGATAAAGAACCAACCGATCGCAAACAGGGTCAAATAGGTGACCAAGCCGTAGCTTTGCCGTTTGCTGAGGGTGGTGGCGGTGGGTTGGGCAAAGGCACGCCGGAAAATCCGCCAAAGAAAGGCAATGACGATCGCTAGGTGCCCAAACAGGAAAAGATGGGCAATCCCAGGATGTTGATTAATGTTCAGCAGAAACCAATAGCGCGGAATCGGGTTGTAATTCGTTATGTTGGGGTTAAATTGAGAGCCAAGGTAGTTGCCCCAGAATGTGACATGATTCCACAGCGCTATTGCAGGCATTCCTAAGAAGGTAAACAGGGCAACCAGTCCGGTGCCAGCGGAAATTCCCGTCAGATTTTGGTTTTCAGCCATTTGCGGCGACTGGCTAAGCACACTCAGGGGAACGGCGATCGCCAACAGCAGCCCCCACGCGCCCCAAACGCTGTAGTAGCTGAGAATAAAGTGCCAAGGTCGCCCTGCCAACAGAATCGACAAGCTATGCAATGGCACGGTTAGCGCCAGCGCCAGGTAGATCAAAATCGGCACCCCGAGCAATTTCCCTACTAGGATGGAATCTGCCGAACGCGGACTGAGGCGGAGAAATTTCAATGTGCCTTTTTGCTGTTCCTGAAAGAAATCGATCGCCAATAGAAAAACAATCGGAATCAAGATGGCGTAAGGCAAGATGTTATACAGACTGGTTTGAATCGCATTCCACCAAACTGCCCATTGAATGACACAGCCAACGCCCTCCTGCCAAGTCGTCAGGCAGTACATCATCTGGTTTGGTTGCTGGGCTGTGGGCAACTGTTCCCAGAAAAAGAGCAGCAGCAACGTCTGCCCCAAGAGTGTTAGCAAGACCGTGGTGCTTACTGTACTGGGCGTGATTTTGCCACGCAGTTCCCGCAACAGTTGTGGATTCCAGTTGCCTAAGCGATCGAGCCAGTTCGGTAAGCGATCGAGTCTCATCATGCTCCTGGGCTAGAAAGTTGGTTGGGTGGTTGAGATGTTTCGCTGAAAGGTCTGTGCGACGGGAGATGCGGCTGGCTAAGCGGTATTTTGGCTGCCTAGGGTGAGGAAGATGGATTCTAGATTTTCCTGTTCTTGGTGGAAATTGATGATCTTCAGACCGTTGTTCACTAATGCTTGCAGGAGTTTGGCGCGGGCGGTAGGATTCCCCACAAATTCCACGCGGAGAGTGTTCGACGGGCGTACTTCGATCGATCGCACTCCAGCCTGCTGATGAATGAGGCTCACCCAATGGTCTGGCGGTTCCCAAACCTGAATAATGATCGTCATGCCCTCTGCTTGGAGTTGTTTGACAATGCGACGAAACTGCGATCGAGCGAGAGGATCCAAGCCAGAAACGGGTTCATCCATTAACAAAAGATCGGGCTGATGCAAAATTGCTTGGGCTAAACTCAAGCGCTGGCGCATTCCCCGAGAGAGGGTTTTGATCAGGCTGTGGCGTTTGTCCTCTAATTGCACTTGGGTCATTACAGTTTGGAGGCGCTGCGATCGCACGGGATTCCGTAAAGAGTACAAGCGCGCCATGTAATCCAGATAGCCTTCAACGGTGAGGTCATCATAGAGGGGATAGTTGTCTGGCAAAAAGCCTAAACGTCGCTTCAGATGAGGTTTGGGGTCGCTGTAGCGCAGTGGTTGCCCTGCCAGGAAAATTTTACCGGTGGTGGGTTCATCTGCCAGCGCCAAGAGGCGAAGCAAGGTTGTTTTTCCAGCTCCATTGGGGCCAATCAGCCCATAAACTTCCCCCTGCCGAACTTGCAAAGAAACATGATCGAGGGCTAGCGTGCGGTCATACTGCTTGCTCAGGCGATCGGTGGCTAAAAGCATGGCACTTCTGATCCCGGATAGACAAAATCTTGTGGGATATTAATACTCTAATTCCTCAATCCTGGCAGGTCGGTTATTTTTT
>JAYKGX010000337.1:0-4968 GCA_035285565.1 Synechococcales cyanobacterium | reverse complement strand
GTAGGAATTCCCTACTGGGTCTTAGTCCGAGAGAATCATCTGGATAATATTCAGAATCCTTTATTGATCAGAGCTTTAGCTTTTGCAGATTGTATTTTTGTTGATAACCTGAGGGTATATCGACGTTTATTAGAAGAAAATGAGATTAATCCTCAATGTCTTCACCTGTCAGGGGATGCCTTAAAAGACATGTTGAAGCAGTCATTAAATCATCAGGGGAGTCTACACCTCTGTCAAAGGATTGCATGTTTGTTAGAAATGATGCCGAAGCGGAATATGGCGGAAACTTAAAGTCAAGAAGCGATTGTAGAATAGATTCCCTAATCTGATAACCATAGTAGTCCTATCAGAACACATGTATCCGATAGGACTACTGCGTTAAAATGACAGGTAATTACTCGACTGGGAGCTTGCAAAAATGAGGAAATTCGCTAGAGTGAAAGCATGACAGAACTCCCCGACTTAAAGCGACTGACCCATGGGGCTAAGGATGAGCTGATCCATGACCTGTGGGATGAAGTGCAAACGTTACGTCAAAAAGTTAACAAGCCCCAGAAAACCAGCAAGAATTCTAGTCTGCCACCGACCCAACCCGACCAAATCATCAAAGCAGAAGTCAGGCAATGTCAGGATTGTGGTCACAGCATTGAGTCATGTGAGCAACGGTTGCTGCAACGCTACGACAAGATTGATATCCTGCCGATTCATCCGATAGTGACGCGTGTGGAGCGTTATGGCTGCGCCTGTCCGGTCTGTGGTCAAGCTCAAATCGGGTTGGTGTCAGAAAGTTTATCCACCGGCAGTCCCTTCAGTCCCAGAATTGCGGCATTGGTGACGACGCTGCGTTATGGTCATGCCATTAGTTATCAACGGATTGAACAATTGATGTGGAGCCAGTGGGCGAGATTTTACAACGCATCCGTCAAGCCGAACGGGTTGGGAGTGACGAAACCAGTGCCAGAGTCTTGGGTCAAAATCAATGGGAATGGGTGTTTCAAAATGATGACTGTTGCTACCATGTGATTCGTCCGTCGCGGGGGCAAGATGTGATTCAAGCAGTGATGGGGGATCATCAGCCCCAAGTGTGGGTGTCCGATTTATTCAGTGCCCAGAAACCCCATCCCGCCAAAAACTGGCAAGTCTGTCTGGCCCATCAATTGCGCGATTGTCAGTATGGCGTGGATGCGGGGGATAGCGTCTTCTCTCCGGTGATGAAACGCATTCTGCTACAGGCCTTGGCTTATCATCACCGTTGGTCAGACTTATCGGCTTCCACCCAATACCAATATCGCTGTCGCATTCACCGACAACTCGCCATTGCCTTAACCCTATCACCGACCCAAGCCGATGGCCTTCGTCTACAAAATCGCTATCGAGATTTGCGGGATCATTTATTTCTATTTCTCGAAGATACAACCATTCCCCCAACCAATAACGCCAGTGAACAAGCTTTACGCATGAGCGTGATTTTTCGCAAAGTCACCAATGGCTTCCGTTCCGACTGGGGGCGGGATTTGTTCGCCCAAGTCCGTTCCGTAGTCAATACAGGAATGCGGCAAGGCTTATCTGCTTTTCAAGCGATTGAAGCCGCTCTTGACCCTACACAATCCTTATTCCCTCTAGGTTGAGTAATTACATTTTATCTACCTAGATGATTAGGATCATAAATCGAATAAATCAACGAATTTTACTTGCTTTTGAAACAGACATAGGAGAATTATAGCAATCCTAATTGATTTGTAGGGCGAAATTCTGCCGGCACAGGCTAGCAGCCTGTCCCACTGTTACAACTGAAAGAGGATTGCTATATTACAATCATTTTGAGAACACAGGGATAAGTCAATCGGACGACGATACTGCGCTGCACCACCACAGATTATGCCGAACTTCTCTCAATCACAAACATTTTTTTTCATTGATCATTAATTAAAAGAGGGTTATACTGCTCTCGGTGGTTTCTACGCGGTGTGATTTGCAAGATAAGCCTGAGGAGGTTTAACTGCTCCTCTATCAGTCTAATGCTTCCCTTGCCTGGACAAGAGGAAAGTAATCTACCAAGCCTGGACGTAATGCTCGATCGCACCCTAATCGCACCCCTCTAACAGTTCCCCGACAAACCTTTGTGGCGGAATAGTAGCGATCGCAAGCACATGGAGCAGCACAGGTACAGATGGAAGATGAAGCGCTAGAGCGGCAAGGGGCAAACCCCAGGGAGGAACTAGAGCAGGCAAATCTCCGCTTGCGGCAAAGCAAAGCCCAACTGCAACGACTGACCGCGAATGTCCCAGGGGTGATTTATCAATATGTTCTAGGTACCGATGGTTCCGAGGCGTTTACCTACGTCAGTCCCCGATGTCGTGACATCTATGAAGTAGAGCCAGAGGAATTGCAACAAGATGTTGGACTCGTCTGGAGCATGATCCATCCAGCGGATCTCGAACGGGTGCATCAGGTGAATCTCAACTCTGCCCAACAGCTAGAACGCGTTGACATCGAGTTTCGTCTGCTGCCTCCTTCGGGTAGCCTCAGATGGGTGCGGGCGATTTCTCAACCGGAGCGGCAAGCCAATGGGGATGTGATCTGGGATGGGTTAGTCCTGGATATTACCGCTCAAAAAGAGACCGAAGCCGAAGCCGAACAAGCACAAATCCTCGTGCAACAGAGAGAGCAAGTCTATAAGACCGTGGTGGAAAATTCCCCGGATATTATTGAACGCTTTGATCTCCAGCTCCGCCATCTCTACGTCAGTCCCTTCTTAGAAAAGGTAACTGGGATTCCTGCCAAACACTTCATCGGCAAAACCTGTCGCGAAGTGGGACTGCCCGAAGCCATGGTTAACCTGTGGGCAACCGCAGTGCAGACCCTTTCGGAAACTGGGCAAAACCAGACTATTGAGTTTGAAACGCCGACCACCGACGGATTACGCTGTTTTGAGATGCAAATTGCCCCGGAGCTGAACCAAGATGGCACCATAGCATCCTTTCTCTGTATTTCACGCGATATTACCGATCGCAAGCAGGCAGAACAGCACCTACAACAAATAAGCGATGCGCTCAGTAATGCGGTTGAGGGCATCTCGCGGTTAGATCCCCAAGGACGCTACCTATCCGTCAACGATGCTTACGCTAGTATGGTGGGCTACACCCCAGCAGAAATGATCGGAATGAATTGGCCAAAAACGGTGCATCCAGAGGATCTAGAGTCCGTGATAGCCGCGTATCACCAGATGCTCAGGACAGGCAAAGTGGAAGTGGAAGCTAGAGGCATCCGCAAAGACGGTTCTGTGTTTGACAAGCAACTCTGTATGATCAGTGCCTACGATGAACACCAGCAATTCATCGGTCATCACTGTTTCATGAAAGATATTAGCGAGAGAAAACGGTTGGAAGCTGAAAACAAACAATTGGAAGCCCAGGTTCTCCGCACCCAACGGCTGGAAAGTATTGGCACCCTCGCCAGTGGCATCGCCCATGACCTCAACAATATTCTCACCCCTGTGCTGGCGGTGGCTCAATTGTTGCCAATTCGATTGCCAGAAATGGATGAAACCATGCAACGGTTGCTAGAGATTTTGGCAATTAATGCGAAACGGGGTGCGGATTTAGTCCAACAAATCCTGACGTTTGCGGGTGGCTCTGATGGGAAATACCTCACCTTGCAGATCGGACATTTGCTCGCGGAGATTGCCAAAATTGTTCAGGAAACCTTTCCTAAATCGATTGAGATGCGCATTCAGATGGCGACAACCGATCTGTGGCTGGTTCATGCCGATGCCACCCAATTGCATCAGGTGCTGATGAATCTGTGTGTGAATGCGCGAGATGCCATGCTAACCGGAGGCACGTTGACGATCGCCGCAGAAAATGTCCAGATCGACAAATCCTTTGTCCGACTACACCTGGAGGCTCAGGTTGGCAACTATGTGAAGATCACGATCGGCGATACGGGATCGGGCATTTCGCCAGAGATCTACGATCGCATCTTCGATCCGTTTTTCACCACCAAAGAATTAGGGAAAGGCACCGGATTAGGACTGTCTACCGTGCGGACGATTGTGAAAAATCATGGTGGATTTATCGATGTTATAACCCAGGTTGGTCAGGGAAGTAGCTTTCAGGTTTATCTCCCCGCCTGCCAACAAGCTGAAGCGAAACCAAGCACACTACCCAACCCTCCAGAAGGCAACAACGAACTGATTCTGCTGGTAGATGACGAAGCGAATATCCAGCAATCTATCCGGATACTCCTGGAAACTTATCATTACCAGGTGTTAGTGGCGGAAGATGGGATGGCCGCGATCGCCCAATATGCTCAACGTCCGCATGACTTTCGTCTGGTGTTGGTTGATCTGATGATGCCGACCTTCGATGGGTTTGGCGTGATTGAAGTGCTAGCGAAACTGAATCCCCAGGTCAATATTATTGCCATGAGTGGGGTAGCGTCTCACCAGGGGAGGGCACTTGCTAGCGATCGTGTGCAAGCCTTTTTAACGAAACCCTTCACGACCCAAGACCTGCTGACTGCAATTACTCAGGTTCTGGTACGCTCATGACATTGTTCGTAAACGGGCTGTTGGTGTTGGTTTTCGGGTTGCTTTTGCTGATGGCTGTATATGAAATTGATTTGTTTGTTGGCGGGGGGGTGGGCGCGGGATGCGCGCCCCTACGGGGTTACGATAAATATTTGGTGCAAACGCTCATGACGGTGCCTTCGGGTAAATTCAACATTTGGGTTTGGGTTTCGTTCCAAGGGCTGGGACGACTCCATTCATGGGTTTCGGCAAATCCACGAACGTGTAAGTTGTGGATCGTTACTTGTACGTCTTTGGGTTTGCCAATGAGCCACACTTGAAGGGGATCGCGATCGGTTCCCCCAGTTTCAATTTTTCTGGCAGCAGAATGTCCCGATCGCTCTTTACGCGAGCGATCGCTTGTAAATTTCGTCATGGAAAAGACCTCCAATCAGCTT
>JAYKGX010000336.1:0-17245 GCA_035285565.1 Synechococcales cyanobacterium | reverse complement strand
GGAAGTCTGTTATGGTCGAAGTGGCTTATGTTGTTGAGGAAACGGATTCTGCCTTAGCAACGCCGATCGCCTCTGCAGGTGCCTTCCGTGTAGATCCTTGGAGTGTTGCTCATACCCAGCGAGATCGAACGGCTCTGTCTGATAAGACCCTTGTAGATCCGCCTAAATCTGGGGCAACTTTGCTGGCACGCAGTTCCAAATTAGGGAATCCCAAATTAGGGAGTGCCCTAGCTCTATCTGAGCCTCAGTCCGGTCGTGCTACTGTGGGATCCACCAAGCTTCTCGATCGGGCGATGCAATTTGAGCGGGCCGATCGCATCCTCTGGCAGGCGAGATGTCTGGCGGAAGAGTGGCGGGGTTCTCTCAAGACCCATCTTCGCTTTGGTTCGGTGGCACGGGAGTTGCGGAATGTTGTAGAAGGCGAAGAAGCTGCTTTGTTGGTGTTGGGCTGTGATTCGGCAGCGCACCCCTTAATTCGTCAACTGGGACAAAACTTCCCCTGTCCAGTCTTGGGGACTCCCAGCAGTTGTCTAGAGATCTAGTTCTGGATAAGGGTGTGGTGAAGACTCTGTTCTCACCTCTGCGCTCTGCCCTAACGTTCCTCTGAGCTGCCTAGCTTGGAGGAGGGAAATGGAAAATTAAGGCTGCTTGGTATCTAAACATCTTTTGTTTGTAAGAGTATGGTCTATTAGGTCATGCTCTTTTTGTTGCGCAAATTTGGCTACTCAAATTTGAAGGTAAATCGCGATCGCTGAAAGGGTTTGCCACTACAACTGCTTCATCACGGTTGGTAGAAGTATGGCAGGTAGTTTTGACATGGCTTGGCTTTGCCCTGCAACTCCTTCGTATTCATGGTAGGCACGGATGACTGCAACCATACCGTCAAGGGCAACGGCAGCATAATCTGGTTGAGTTTGCCATGCTTGCCATGCCTGAAGGTGGTGTTGTAGGGCGCGATCGAGGGCTTGTCGTCGTTTTTCGGCGGGGAGGGGGGCATGGGGTTGGCAGGCAGATTGACGATAGGCATCGGCTAGGTTGTGGTGGGTAACTGCCGGATCGAAGTTCAGAATGGGCATTCCCTGCTGCTTCATCGTTTGAGCAGCTTGTAGGCAAGTTTCATAGACCTCGATCGCCCGATTTAGGTAATCTAATTGGGCGGTTGGAGCAATGCCGGGATCATGGGCGAGGTGCCAATAAGCGGTGCCCAAGTTGTTCTGGGTGGCGGCATAGCCTGCAGGCGCTGCCTCAAACGTCCGATAATCTAGCGCGACTCGATAAGCGGCGATCGCGGATTTGAGCAAATCTTGACTAGAGGTCTTGAGCCACTCCGGCGCACCCTGGCATTGTGACAGATTCCAGTAAGCGGTGCCGATGTTGTTTTGGATCATGGCATAGGGGAGCGGATCCTGTGTGGGATCATGGCAGGTCAGGGCTGCTTGGTAGGCTAAAATGGCTTGCTGAAGATTTTCCAACGGTTGCCGATATTGAGCCAGATTCCAATAGGCGGTGCCCAGGTTATTTTGGGTGGCTCCGTAGCGATCGGCATCTTCTTCGATACTGCGATATTGCAAGGCGGCTTGGTAGGCGATCGTGGCGTTGTACCAATGGTCTTCCGACTGTTGCCGTTGGGCGAGGTCGCTGTAGGCTGTTCCCAAGTTGCTCTGGATCATGGCAAAGGCAAAGGGACTTTCCTGGGCATTGACGCGAAGCAGGGCTTCTTCATAGGCGGCGATCGCCTGTTCCAGATAGGGGACACTGTCAGCAATGGCGGCATTCCGAGCCAGCATTAGGTAGAGATTGCCCATCTCGTTCAAAATATCAGAGACTTGTTCTGCCTGGGGAGACAGATGCAAGAGGGCTTGTTCGTAGGCTTGTAGTCCAATCTTAAAGGTAGGAGGCGTTGGATTTTGCTCTGTGCGATCGCGATACCAATCCCCGAGTTGGCGATAGATGAGGGCGATGTGACTTGGATCGGCTTGTTGCTGGTGGAGAAGTTCCACCTGTTGTAGCAGATGGAGGGGGATGTAATTGGGATCGGCTAAATTAATGGCAGTCTGGTTGCTGGGAGTTCCTTCTCGACCCATGCCCAGGGATTGGATCACCGAAGCCATCACCGAATCTACTAATTCTCGCTCGGTCGGGCTAAACCAATCTGTGGCATTCAAGGGAGCTGCGGGATCAAGGTTTGCAACTGATTCAGATGGGGTAGGATGGGCGGCTGTGACGATCGGGTCTTCTAGTCGGGGGTGACTGGAAGGTTTATGGGTTGTGGTACTGGGCGCGCTACTTTGGGCTAGGTGCTTGGTGGGAACGGGTTCCCCTTCAAATTCAAACACGGCGGTATGATTGCGCCAAAGTTCTGGTGCGGACTGTTGAATCACCCGATACCAGGGACGAGAAACCCAAAGGAGCAGATTCCAATCCTGTTGAGATTGCCGACCGAGCAGACGCAGATGATGCAGAAAAGCGTGCTGCACGTTCACAGGTTGACGGGTTAATTTTTCAATGCCCAGCACTTGGAAGGTGACATACTTGGTGCGTAGGGCATGGGCGCGATGGGTTAACCACTGGCGAATTTGAGCTTGCAGATCCAACTGTCCCACTTGCAGACTTAGGCTGACGAGACGCACCGATCCTAAGCTGAGTAAACTTTGACTCCGCAGCAAGTCTGGGAATCGTCCAGAGGCTTCTGATGCGAAGGCGGGAAGATTGGGATTGCTCAACAGGTCTGCTGGGTTGCGATCGGAGAGGATCTGCCAAGGTTCTAACTGAGGTGGAACCGGGGGTTGAACGGGGAGGGGAATGGAGGTTTGAGCTGGGGTTGTAGAACTACTTAGCGGCGGGTCTTGCCAACGATCGCCTTGCCAAGCCAGTCCGGTATCGTCGAGATCTGCTGTTAAGGATTGGGCTAATTGATTGCGCAGGCCCACGTCATCACAGACCGCCAGAAAAATTTGCCGCCGAAATCCGAGACCTAATGCCAGCTTTAAACGCAGGTAGGTCTGCTGGTTGTGGTTAGAAAACGCATCCGCCAGCTCAGTCACGGGAAGATGAAATGAAGATGGGCGATCGGTGAGTAACATCACGATAACCTAGAAATGAAAGAATATAGCAGTTCGACAAGGACATACCCCTCCTTTCGGCTCCCGCGATCGCCCCTCAGGACAAAGATGAATCAATTGATGAAACAATTTCGTGCGTCGGGTTTCTATCCCTATATCACCCTGCTTCTCTGGGTAGGTGTGTTGCTCCTATGCCGAAGTGGACAGCAGAGCTTGATGGCCCATGATGAAGGGATTTATGCCACCCAAGCCAGAACGATTCTGCAAACCGGAGATTGGATTACTCCCCAGTGGGGCGGTGGGTTTAGTTTCGATCGCACGATCGGGATTCAGTGGCTGATTGCTTTGAGTTATCTGGTCTTTGGGGTGAGTGAGGATACGGTGCGCTTACCCAGTGTGATTGCCTTTATGGCCAGTGTCTGCCTGATCTATCGGTTAGGTCTGTTGCTGTTAACGCCACGTCTTGCTTGGTTAGCGGCTGCCATTTTCAGTGTGGTTCCGATTTCGCTGCAATATGCCCGTCTGGGGACTCAGGATACGGTTTTGGTTTGCGTGGAACTGTTGGGAATTTGGGCATTGCTAGAAGGAGAACACCAAAAAAAACGCAGTTTGAGTTTGCTAACCGGAGCCGCCTTTGGATGGGGTTTTTTGATTAAAGGGTTTATGATTATCCCCGCCACGATCGCGCTGTTCCCTTATTTAATGGGCAGTCATCGTTCCCATCGACATTTATTTAATCCCTGGCTTTATGGAGGGCTACTCCTCGGCAGTTTACCCGTTCTGGGGTGGTTGGCAGGTGCGATCGCCCAGTATGGCATGGCTCCGGTGCAGGAATTATTTGGTAAATTATTTCACCTCAAACAGCAGACCTATCAAGGTGCTGGACCGTTTTATTATTTTTGGAATGTGCCGATTAATGGGTTTCCCTGGGTTTTGGTGGGACTAGTGGGGGGAATCTTAGCGGTTTGCAATCAAACCTATCAAGCCTTGCTCAATCAACGTTGGCTATTGTTAATTGGCTTTCCCGCAGCGTTGTTTCTAGAATTAACCCTATTTGGCACGAAAACTCACTACTATCCTTTGCAATTGATGCCTTGGTTTGCCCTCATGGCGGCGATCGCCATACACCATTGCACAGCGTATTATTTGCAGGATCGTCGATCTCTGTTGTTGGGTAAAATCAGTCAATTTCTGACAGAATTTTCATTGCTATTACTACTAGCAGGGTTTTCAGTACTATCAGGCTGGTTCAAGCTTGATCATCCAGATGCGTCAAAAATTGCTGTTGTAGTGTTGGTCTTGGCGATGGGATGGTTGATGCCGGGAGTTCTTTGGGGGCAGCGATCGAGTACTAACCAACCAACCCTGGTTAATCATTGGATCGCTAGCCTGTTATTAGCACCTTGGCTGGCACTCTCTCTGCTGGGGTTGACGGGGTTGTGGGGCAATTACAATCCAGAGTTAAAAACATTCTTAGAGCAACCTGCGATCGCCCAAACGCTGAAAACTCAAACGGTGCATTTTTTAGTTGATGAAGCGCAACTGAGCCGGGAAGATCGCAAACGCTACTTATTGCTGACCTTCTATACCCACAACCTCGGTCAACATTGGGATCAGCCCCAACAATTGCTACCAGAGAGTTATGTGTGGGTTGCTCCACTTTTTCCCATGCCACCCAACAGTACCGTTGTGAATACCCACGTCAATTGGAACCTCATTCGCACGGCTGCATTAGGGTTTGGGGGTGGGGCTGGCGGATGATGGAGGGAGTTTGGGGGCAGGGCTGGCGCTGGGAATTGTGGGGCTAGGAAATGGCTGGGGATTGCCTGCGGATTTGAGTAACACTTTAGCTTCATAGCGTGTGGTGCGATCGCTGGTGACTACGGAATTGAGACCGATCGATCGCATGGCATCCAGCCACACTTGGTTCGTTTGTAGAAAGCCTAGGAACGGTACACTCTTGAACGTGGCAGCTCGATCCAAGTCTGCAAAAAATTGCCCATTGGTCTGATCGGGATTGTAAATCACCGCTTGCTGAAACGTGGGATTGCTATTGAGCGGTGTGCGGGGCCGGGGAAGAAAGGTCTTTGCCACGGGTGCGCCCACACTGATGAAGGCCACATTGCCATCCAGCCACCCTCGGGTGATATTCACTGGACTCGCAGGTTGCTGCCAGTTGGTGACGGTTTGTCCTTCTAGTTGGGTTTCCTCAATTTGGAAGTTATACTTTTTCGCCATCACCTCATCCAACTGCTTCAGAGCTTTTTCGGCCGCACGGCGATCGCTACTCTGCACCATAAAAACCATGCCGATCGGTGTAGTAGGATCACTCCCTGCTGGAGCTGTCACCAGAGAGAAGGAAAATTCTCCCTGCATCCACTGGATGAAGTCCTCCCGCCAATCCATGCCAAGGGTGCCTTTCATCGCCTCTTGTACCCCAGCCGGATCCAAAAGTTTGACTGGGTAAGTGGCATAATCTCGGCTGTAATCTTCCCAGAACTGTTTGAGATCCCCCCCGGAGGTCATGAGCAGGGTGTCGTTGGGTAAACGAGAGACCATGGTTTTTGCCGTGTTGCGCTGGGAGAATTTGCGCTGACTGTCGGGTTTGAGCCAAAAGATGCTCTGTAGCTTGATGCCATCCGGTTCCAAATTGGCTGTGGTTGCCCAACCTTGGCTTTGTTGCACTTGCTCTACGTTGGACTGAGGCAGCTTGCGGTTGGTGTTGGCATTGCTAGACAGAATCGTCTCCGGTACGTTGAAGTACAGGCTGGCGAAGGTGCGACCCGTTTGGATTTGCCCCAGGGCATTGGCATAACCGGGTGTATCGGCGAGGGCTGCTTCTCCTTTCAGGGCATCAATCGTTCGTTCCATCGCCCGCGCACTGTTGGTCACCACCAAAAGCTGTGCATCAAACGCGGCAACTTCCAGGGTTTGGTTCGGTTGATTGCCCTCAGCTCGGCGAATTTTGATGTCTTTGTAGGTGCGATCGCTCCATTTGCGACCGGGAATTTCTTTAGGATTGTCCAGCAGTTCCTTGGCTTTGAGGGGAGAGGCGATCGGCAATACGAGTACCGTCGGCTGGGGGCTAGGGGGCTGGGCTGTTTGACCTTCCTTGGGGGTAGCCAACTCCACTTGGGGAGACAACATCGCTAAAGTGACTTCTGGACCGACCCAGGGTTGGATATCCTGTTCGTAGTTCAGGTTATTGACCGTCAAAAAGCGATCGCGAAACTGGGCGAGGTTGCGATCCAACTCAGTCTGACTCTTTTCGGTGCCAAAACTTCGTAGCCTGCGCCATTCGCCTTCATCGGTGGTTAGGGTCATCACCATCAGGGCATCTTTGGGAATCACCGTTGCCCCCACAGGTAAGTTACCTGGTGCAAAGCGTGACCGAGTGAGGACCCAGAATGCTAAACTGCCCCCCACAATTAAAAGGGCTGCCCCAGCAATAGGAAGGGCGATCGCAGCAAATTTTTTCCGGAACAGGTTTTTGAGCTTCATGGTTTCAGATTGAGCCGCACCGTTGCCAATGTAGCAGAAAGGATGCTAACCGGGAAATTGATTCCACGATTAAGCACGATTAAGAGAGCAAACGGGTGAGGAAGTTTGGAGTTTGGAGTTTGGATTGAAGAGCTGGAAGGGGCGATCGGGAGAGTCTGCACTGATTGCTTGCCTGTCAAGATGGAGAGGATACACAACGATATCTTGATAAAAATATCGTGATAAACGGGTAGATGAGGATTAGGGTTTCAGGGTGCTGCGCTTGCTGGTGTCAATCTCCCACTGCAGGCACCAGTCGAAAAAAACTGACTGCTGTATTGCCGTAGCGTTTTTCGCGAAATCGTTCTAACCCTGTGATTTTAAACTGCTCTGAGGGAGAATGCTCAGCGGCTAGTTCCCCCAAGGGTGCCAATAACTGCAACTCCACGATCGCCTGCAATACAGGTTCATACAAGCCACTGGCATAGGGTGGGTCGAAATAGATGCGATCGAAGGGTTGTCCTGCCAGTTTGGGTAATTGTTTCAGCACATCTCCCCGCAAAAGCTGAATTTGCTGTTCCGGCTGCACCAATTTTTGCCAATTTTCCTGCGCGATCGCCCAAGCTTTTGCCGATTGCTCAATGCCAATTACCACCGCTGCACCCCGACAAAGGGCTTCTGCCCCCATGGAACCACTGCCTGCGCAGAGATCCAACCACCGACAGTTTGCGATCGTCCCTTGCCAAATATTAAAAATAGCTTCCCGCACTTTTCCTGTGGTGGGGCGCGTTAAATCTCCCGGTAAGGTTTTAATCAGACGATTGCCGTAGATGCGTAAACTCATTGAATCCTACAATTGAAATGAATGCGTGATTAATGAATGCGTGATTGTAGTCAGAAAGAATGAATCTTAAGGCGCTTCTAACGATATGTCAGTTCGACGAAACTCGCTTCCCGTTAATCTTTCGATCCCCCTAAATCCCCCTTATTAAGGGGGACTTCAAACCGAAAAAGTCACCTAAGAAAGCTAAGCGTGATGTGGCAGATGGTGCAATAGGATGACAGAGAAGGTTGTGATAGTTGACGCAAAAAAATCGGTAGAATTGCCAAAAAATCAATTGATATGATGTTCTAATTCCAGAGCGATCGATGCAAGAGAATAGTGGGATTGCCAACTGGAAGAATCATGTTCATGCCCGGAATGTGCTTTTTTTAATGCACTTTTTTACTGGGACGATTGAGGGCCTGACAGTGGGCTTGGGCAGCTTCGTAAGCAGTTTGATAGGCTTTGCCCCCCAGCATCACATCACCATAGTATTCGTAGGGCATCGAACCGTAGATCGGCAGTGGTTCATCCTCAGGATAGTCCTCCTGGGCTTCTGCGATCGCCTCTTTCAGTTCCGTTAAACTTAAGGTTTGGGCTGGGAAGTAGTAGAGAGTTTCCGGCTGGCGATTGAAGTGGGGATAGCTGGGGTCAATTCGACGTTCTGCCAATTCTAACCAACTATGTTCGATCGGCTTAAAGGGCGTACCGGGGAAGACCAGGAATCCCTGAACATAGAACACTTCATCCCCTAGTTCGAGGGCCGCTTTGTAGGCATTCTCAAACGGAGCCTTGGCTTTGCTCTTAATCACCTGGGCGATCGCACGGGAACGCTCCACATCCAGAACTTTATCAACCTGATCCGGTGACTGAGACATAGACCGATCCTAGACTACGGGTCTAGCCTATCGATAAGCGGGCGATCGGGTCAATATTTTTTTAAGTGTAAAAATTCCTGTTGCAAGGTCAACATCAAATCCTTGAGGGTGAACCATTCTCCACTGTCTAAATAGCAGAGATAAGGATCCTTAGCATTCTGTGGAAATTGATGATTCCAGGCATCGCTGAGTTGTGACTCCCAATCAAACCAACAGATCAGGGGAAATTGGAGATCCTCAATCAAGCGATCGTCGGGTAAGCTCCTAGACATGTCCAGCCCCGACAGTTGTGCCAGTTGCTGATAGACAAAGGTGACTACAGCCAAATCAACCTCCAACGGCTCCCAAAACTTGTGATACCAATCCTGAAGCCCGTAGGCATCCCGCCCCTGTAGCATGAGTTGGATCTGGCGGCGTGTTTTCAAGTCAGGACTCATGTCTTGGTAGGCATGAAGATCCTGCCACCAGTTTTTGAGCCGTTGCCAGTTGAGCCATTGCCACATGCTGAAAGACAAAGAAGATAAAGGAGATGGAGAAAGTTGTGCTGCATTCATGTGGCTAGTATTCCCACGGATATCAGATTCTCGCGATCGCAACTTGGATAAATTTTGGATAAATTATCGGAAAAATTCTTTTTCCTAGAATAATTCTCTAGGATACTAGGTGTGGTTTGGGCCCAGCGATCGTGGCTGTCAGATGCCGAATTCCAGATGCCGAATTCCAGATGCCAGACTATGCCGATCCGGAATGCAGCATCAAGGTTGCCACGCCATAGGCAGCTTCGGTTTGAGTGGCAGGCAGAACGGGAACTCCCAAGAAATTTTGACGTATTTGGATCCAAATTTTATTTTTGGCACCTCCCCCTGCCGTTAAGACGCGTTGTAAGGGAGTGGCACCCAGATGTTGCAGTTGTTGATAGGCCTGAGTTTCAATACGAGCGATGCCTTCTAATAAGCCCTGCAAAAATTGCACTGGATCTTGGGGGCGAGGTTCCATGCGCGGTGGAAGATTCGGATTGTTGATGGGAAAGCGATCGCCGGGGTGGGGCAGGGGGTAATAGTCGAGTTCACTCGATCGAGTGGGGTCAATTTGGGCGCTGAGGCTGACTAGTTCATCATCGCTGAAAAATTGTTTGAGCACCGCTCCGCCCGTATTGGATGCACCCCCCACCAGCCACAGATCCCCCAATCGATGACTGTAAATGCCATAGCGACTGTCTTCAACACGGTGCTGGCTGAGCAGTTTGAGTACCAGGGTTGACCCCAAGGAGGTGACGGCTTCCCCCGGTTGACTGGCTCCACTGGCAAGAAAGGCGGCAATACTATCAGTGGTGCCTGCATGAATCCTGCATTGGGGATTGATCTGATATTGGGCTGCCACTTCTGGGAGTAGGGGCGCGATCGGGCTTCCTGGGGGGACGACGTTAGGCAGGAGCGATCGCACCGGATGCTGATCCAACCAATCGGGATAGCAGAGGTTTACCACGTCATAGCCCAGCTTTAAGCTGTTGTGATAGTCGCTATAACCCAGTTTTCCATGCAGGAGAAAGGCTAGCCAGTCTGCTTGGTGGAGAAAATAGCGAGCCTGGGCAAAGGTGGGATCTTGGCGATACCAGAGCAGTTTGGCAAGGCTGGAGGTGGCGCTGAGGACGGTGTGGTGGGGCGGTGCCAGATCCCTTAATTCGGCTAGAGAGGTGATGGCACGGGCATCATGGTACATCAGGGGAGCGGTTAGGGGATGACCGATCGCATCACAGAGTAGCACGGTGGAGGAGGTGCCATCAATGGCAATGCCCTGGAGGGTTTGGCGCACGGCCAGTGGAAGTTGGGCGAGCAGATCAAACAGCGATCGCTGCCAAGCTGCACAATCCAGTCCCCAGTCCCTCGATCGCACCGTTGCCAAAATTTCCCCAGTGGTAGACAGTGCGATCGCCCTTGCCCCCGAGGTGCCAAAGTCAATGCCAACAAAACTTGCTGAGACCATAAACTAGGAGGCTTTTTGCTTGCGGAGTTTTTCTTTTTCCTTTTGCTTTGCCCGTTTTTCAGCAACTTTTGCAACTTGTGCGGCTTCGATCGCCGCTAGCTTTTCCTGTTCCTTTTCTTCAGCAATTTTGTCGAGATAATATTTAAAGTCGCCACGATATTGCCGTAGTCCACCCTCTCGAATTTCGATGATCTTGGTAGCGGTTTGGGAAATGAAGTAGCGATCGTGAGACACAATAATCACCGTGCCGTCATAGTTGCGAATAGACGATTCCAGCATTTCCTTTGCTGGAATATCTAGGTGATTGGTTGGCTCATCCAGGATTAACAAATTCACTGGCTCTAGCAACATCTTTGCCAATGCTAGCCGCGCTTTTTCACCACCGCTCAGGGCAATCACTTGCTTAAAGACCATCTCCCCACTGAACAGGAATCTGCCTAGAAACGTGCGGACTTCTTCATTGCTCCAACTGGGCATTTCATCATGGATCGTTGCCATCACGGTTTTGCTGAGATCCAAAGCCTCTGCCTGATTCTGCTCAAAATAGCCAGGAATTACATTGTGCTCTCCCAGTTTGACGGTCCCTTCGCTGGGGGTTTCCGTGCCCATAATCAGGCGCAAAAGTGTTGATTTGCCTGCACCATTGGGACCCACGATCGCGATCTTATCCCCTCGTTCAATCAACAATTCTGCTCCTAGGAAGAGAATCTTTTCATCAAAGACATGGGTCATATCTTCGATCATTACCACTTCTCGACCACTGCGCGGCGCTTCCGGAAACTTGAACTGGAGCGTTCTCACATCGGATTCTGGAGCTTCAATGCGTTCAATTTTATCCAGTTGTTTTTCGCGGCTCTTGGCTTGGGTGCTGCGGGTGGCACTGGCGCGGAAGCGATCGACAAATTCCTGCTGCTTTTCAATTTCTTTTTGTTGCCGTTCAAAGGCGGCAAATTGGGCAGATTTTTGTTCTTCTTTTTGCAAGAGGTAGGATGAATAATTGCCCAAATAGGTACGAGATACACCTCGTTCGGTTTCCACAATTTGATTACAGAGGCGATCGAGGAACTCGCGATCGTGGGAGACTATGACCATCGGGGTATTCAGTCCCTTCAGGTAGGTTTCCAGCCATTCGATCGTTTCTAAATCCAAGTGGTTGGTCGGTTCGTCTAGCAGGAGGAGATCGGGTTCCTGCAAGATGACTTTTGCCAGCCCCATCCGCATTTGCCAGCCCCCACTAAAGGAACTCACTAGGCGATCGGCATCGGCTAATTCAAACCCCATATCTGGCAGGATTTTACCAATTTTGGCATCCAGGCCATAGCCATCCATCGCTTCAAACTGACGCTGTAAGCGATCCATTTTATGCAACAGGTCATCTAATTCTTCTGGGGTGGCGGTTTCCATGGCCCGATGCACTACTTGAAGCGATTCATGCACTCGATTCACTTCCCCAAAGGCTTTCCAAAGTTCATCCTGGACGGTGCGTGCTTCATCAATATCAAATTCTTGATTGAGATAGCCAATCCGCAGACTGTTCGAGCGGATTACTTCCCCATCTGTCGGTTCCACTTCCCCCATGATGATTTTGAGCTGGGTGGATTTGCCGGCCCCATTCACCCCCACTAGCCCAATGCGATCGCCCGGTCGCACTTCCCAGTTGACATCCTTGAGCACTTCGCCCGTCGGGTAAATTTTACTGATTCGTTCAAGGCGCAGCATAGGATTTGGCTCCAGGGAAAGGGTATTTTACGAACCGTAACATTATGCCCATTCTAACGCGATCGTTCCCCCATCCTGCGCATCCCATGGAAATTCCTGCGATCGGGCGATCGATTTTTGTCCCCGGTAGAGACGTTCCGCCGGAACGTCTCTACCACGCCCCGCGATGTCCAATCACCCCCCCCCGCGATGCCATGCCAAATCCCCGCGATGCCCTGCCAAATCCCCGCGATGCCATGCCAAATCCCTTGCCCCGATCGCCATCCCATGTAATACTATTGCCGTTTTCCTTCATTGAATCGCAGTGGCGATCGCCCCCTATGCAGCTTGAATTTGTGCCAATTGAGGAGTTCTATTTTGAATTGACCTTAGCGGTCAAAACCCTAGAGGAAATTGAAACACCGGGGTTAGCGGCGATCGTGGGTCAGAAGTTGCAGGAGAAATTTCAGGAACCTTCTACGGTGGCGGCGGCGAGCCAAAATACTTACAATTATGTGTTCCGGGTGACAGATGTGGATAATTCCCCTTTTCATCGGTTGATTATTTCGATCGCGGATTGGGGTGGGAATTTGCGCCTAGGCAGTGACTATGGTTGGACGTTGAATGAAGAGCATCGCGCTACGAAGTCGGAACGGTTTCCCCAGCGAGTGCAGTTTGCTGCTGATTTGAAGGCTCATTTACAGGATTGGCTTGCGATCGATCTGTAACCTGAGGGAATTCTGGCTGACGGCTCCTGTAAGATTCACACTTTTTTTAGTTTCTCTACGGTATCAACAGCGTTACCCTGAAGTCAGCAATGCGTCTCATTCAGGGATGCAGACTTGATCGATAAAAGGGATGTTAAGCGATGGTGTTTAACGCAAGGGTGTTGGGTCTGGTGCAAATCCAGCGGGGATCCTATGGTGATGGGGTCGCTTCCTGGCAACGATTTCTGCAGGTCAGCGGGTTTCCGGTGGGCACTGCTGATGGGGATTTTGGACGTGCGACTGATACCGCGACGCGCAACTACCAAACCCGCAATCAACTCCCCGTTACCGGAATTGTCAATATTCCCACCTATCAAATGGCCCTGCCCCAGGGATTCATTTACTATGTGCCTAACCTGACGGCTGCTCGCCTGTTGCAAGCGCTGAACTATGGCAACGCCGAAGCCCGAGATCTACAACGGGTGCTCAATGAAGCAGGTGCTCTGCGACCGGTTCTGCGCCTGGATGGGGATTTTGGCATCAGCAGTACCCGAGGTCTGGTGGAAGTCTATCGCCGCTTAGGTCAAGGCTTTCGATCGGCGATCGCTCAGCGCCTTTCTGCTCAAACGAAGAGAACTCTGGCGGCTTCCCTGGAACCGGGGTTGGATGTTTTGACGGAATTTACCCGGCGGTTGCGAGGGCGGCTGAGTGGGGTGGAATGGTTTGAATTTCGGCGGGCCAGTGCTTCGATCGATGATTTAGGTTCACCGTTTCGGCAGCGGGTGCGCAATTTTGAAAAGGCTTTGCGGGAAGCGGGCGCGACGATCGAAGTGACGAATACCTTGCGACCTCCAGAACGAGTTCATCTGATGCACTATTCCTATCGGGTGGGTGCCAAGCAAATTGATCCAAGGGATGTGCCGTTTTTTCCGGGTGTGGAAATTGACTGGATGCACTACACCTTGGATATTGCCATTCAAGCAGCAAAGGATATGGTCAAAGCCTACGATATTGCCTATCCCCCTGCATTGCGATCGCGCCATACGGAAGGATTGGCGATCGATTGGTACATTGAGTGGAAGGATGAGATGAAGATCAAAGATGCCAACGGTCGCGTGATTACGATTGGAAAACCGAACAATAGTTTTGATAATGAACAATTGTGGGATGTGGGAGAAACCTACGGCGTAATTAAATTACCGTCCGATCCGCCCCATTGGTCGATCGATGGGGCTTAAATTGATAGATGAGATTATTGTAGATCAACTGTCAGGGGCGATCGCTTCAAGGGATGTTCGAGTTTGGGGAGGTGGGATCGGGAATGAAATCTAAACCGGGGGGATAGGTGCCGCGATAGAGATATTCTGTGACTTTGAGACCGAGGGCTTTTTCTGCGGCGATCGTCTGAGGCAGTGGGAAGCGGAGGGAGTTGTAGAGGGAGAAGCGGTAGAGATCAAAGGTGGCTTCGATCAAGTTGCCGTAGGCGGTTGCACTGTCGAGAATCCAGCTATAGGCAAAGCAGGCAGAAATGATGCCACAGGGAATTGCCCAAAAACTCCACAGGCTCCAAATTAAAAATAAAAGGCTCCAACTGAACAATCGCACGCCATTATTCAGTTCGGCACGGGCTTCTTGCAGATCTTTTTTAGCACTGTCGGGCATGAGGAGCCAGAGATGGGGCCAGCAGACGATCGCATCGAGTCCATAGCGATCGAAGGGGCGACGTTCGGCGGCGCGGAGAATGTTGCCGAGGCGAGTGGGGAGAAAGTCTTCTTCGAGGACTGGGAATTGGCGCAGGGTGCGATCGCAACGGACAAATTCAGCGCGATCTTGGGCGGAGAATGGTTGAGATTTTTGTTTCTGATAGAGCGATCGCCATTTTTCTAAGGCATTATTACGCTGCTTGATTTGACGTTGAGTGGCGTATTGCAAAATTGGTTTTCCTAAGCGACGGAAGAGGGGATACCAATAGCCTTCTAAGCCGCGCAATACTTCTGTGTCAAAGCGTTGAACGAAAAGGGAAGAGAGCAAGATAATAATGAAGGCGATCGCGAGCAGGAAGATTTGGAGGGGTTCGAGTTTGGAGTCGGGGAACTGTTGGGCGATCGCATCCCAGCCGTGGCGATGGATATAGGCCAAGAGTCCACCACTCCAGAAGACAAATGCGGGCGTGAAGAGATTGGCGATCCATTGTTCGGCGAGTTTGCCACCGAACCCTTCCAAAAATTTTGCAGACATGGCGTGGAATTTGGGAAACGGCTATTTTGATTTGGGGTTGTCGGTTGGTGTTGGTGTTGGTGTTGGTGTTGGTGTTGGATTAGACATTCCTTTAAATGGGACTTCTTCGCTGGCGGGGATGGGGCTAGGGTTGCCAGGGAGCGGGGAGAGTCCTTTGGGGGCAATGGTGAGGTAGTTGGAGAGTTCGGAAGAGAGTTCGGGCTGGTGTTCGAGCAAATCGAAAATCTCTTGGGCTACGTTTTCGCCAGCATGAGACTGGTGAATGAGTTGAGTGAGTTTGATTTGGACTTCTGTGGCGCGATCGGCTGGTAGAAGTTCGGTTATGCGGGGTTGCAGGTTCTGGGCGATTGTGAGGATTTGTTCGGGTGTAAACATGGGGTGTGGATGATTGAGAAATGTTTTTGGGAGTTGATTTAGATGACTTCAAGATTGGTGCTTTAATTCCTGAAGAATTTCGAGAAGTTGAGTTTCGAGCGGTGGGAGTTCAGTTTCGATCGCCTTCCAAACTTCATCGAGCCGGATTTCAACGTAATTGTGAATTAGGACATCTTGGAATCCTGCCATTTTTTTCCAAGCAACTTGTGGATATTGTTGGCGAAATTCGGTGGTGAGCTGTTTGGTGGCTTCGCCCATGACTTCAAAGTTCCAAATGATGGCATCTTGGATCATGCTCGATTCGAGGAAAGCGGTTTCGCCATTCTGGGCAAAGGTTCGGATACGTTGCAATCGTTCGAGAATATCGTTTAGGTAATCGAGGTTGTCGCGTTCAGGATCTTTTTGGCATTCCTGCCCGAGTTCGTGGGTGAGAACTTGCAGGGTTGGGTTTTGGATGGCGATCGATCGTTCTGTGGGTTGCATCGGATCTAGTTTCCCATGGTTTCATCTTCTGACTGTATTCTACACACCTTCGCAGGTTAGCTGGCTTGGACGGTGATGCCTTCGCTCCGTGATTGATTATATTGCTGGAGACGATCGCACCAAGATTTTAGGGTTTCGCTCATGTCGAGACGTTTTTGATGATTGTCCCAATACTCTTCCCATCCCGGTTCATTGCCATGGCACGTCACCTCATAAATTTACGGGATCGAATCCGCTGCGTCGGTATCGGGGAGTGATTCTAATGCATCGGAGAGACGATCTTGAAAGGTTTCATCGCAATGGGCATGGAGGTGGATGCTAGAGGTGAGTAGCTCGGCAAGGATATTGGCTTGCTGAGTGGGATTGAGGTCCGGAAGTTGGAGTTGGTTGAGTAAGATAATGACTTGTTGGCACTCTTGTCCGAGTTCGTGGATGAGAACTTGGAGCGTTGGGTTTGAGATGGCGATCGGACGTTCTGTCGTTTGCATAAGATTTACTTCCCCAGTCGTTTTTGGGCTTTTTGAATGCTGAGATGAAAAGCTTGAATCTCTTTTTGCCAGTGATTGACCAGTCCTTGATCGGGATAGTCTTTCTCTAGCTCCAATCGAATTTTTTCTTGATGCTCTTCGATTCGTTGGGTCAGGCTTCGGATGGATTTTCGGTGGTTTTTATTCCCCATGCTTTCGCCTCCTGACTTTATTTTACACGCCGAGGTAGCTGAAGGCTGCCCAGTGGAAAGGATGGGCGTAGGTGTATTTGTCACGATCGGCTTTCAGTATCCCGAGCTTGCAATAGTCGGCTTTCTCACCGTCGGTGGTGCTGTACGTCCATTGCTGGGCTTGACGGAGGGCATCGTCAGGGTCTTTGCCATTGTTTCGCCAGAGGACGTAGAACTTCGTCAGGAGGATCATGGTGCTGAGTTCGCTGACAGACCAGAGGGAACTGATGACTCCGGCGACTCCGGCTTGGAGCAGACCGATCGGTAAACTCACGACTTCATCAATGGTTTCAATGCCGGGGATTCCGGTTTCGCAGGCGGAGAGGATGGCGAGACGGATGCCATGGTTGCCGTTTGTGTCTTCGGCGAGGTTGAGGGCGAGGAGGTCGCGCAGGGTGAGCAGCCCATCGTTCATCAGAAGTCCGCTGTTGAGAGGTTGATTGAAGTTGGCGGTGCCGTGGCAGGAGAAATGGACGATCGCAGCTTCTTTCAATTTGGCTTTCACGGTGTCGATCGTGGCTTTGTCATGGCGGAGGACGATCGAATGGCTAAAACGCTCGATCGCACCATTGATTTCCCGTTGTGAGTTATGCAAAGTTGGTATGTTGGGAAGACCGTGACTGGGATCATCGATCGCCAGAATCGAATCTTTCCAAGGACGATCGGCGATCGCTTTGGCGGCGGTGAGGCTGCGGGCGTTGGGGCTGTAGGTGAAATGGATGTCGTCGATCGCGTAGTGTTTGCCAGTGGGTTTGCTAGAGTCTGGAGTCCAGGCGGCGTGGAGCGGTAGGAGGCTGAGG
>JAYKGX010000335.1:0-7361 GCA_035285565.1 Synechococcales cyanobacterium | reverse complement strand
AAGACGCGGAGCAGATGACAACAACAGTGAGGGGAACCTCTTGGGAGGATCTCACCCAGCTAAAAGTGGGTGGAACCTTACAAGCAGCCCTGCAGCAAGTGGCGGAGAATGCCAAATTTAAATACAGTCGCTTGTTTGCGATTGGGCTGTACACATTGCTAGAAACGCTTGATGCGGAAGCCGTGAAGGATAACGAGCGCCGCAAGATGGCCCTGGAAAAATTGGCAATGGAGTTACATCTCTCGGGTGACAAACTAGAGAAGGATTTGGAACTCTATCGCAGTAATCTCGATAATATGCAGCAGGCTCAGACGGCAATGGCGGATATTCTGGCTGCCGATCGCAAGCGGCGAGAACAGCGGGAGCAAGATAAGGGCACCCATGCCCCAGGAGAAGCGGAAACAGCGGCAACGGAGACCACGCCCAATGAGGCAGCAGTGGATCCATAAAAGATCGTGTGACCCTATTCAAAGGGGTTCGATCGAGGCTCTTTGAGGCGCGATCGCATTTCTTCTGAGAGATTAGGTGGCAAAAGAGGGAACTTTTCTGGAACATTTGGAGTTTAATGACCTAGGCAGTACGCGAAGCAGTGACCAGTGTCTAGTGAATTGCCTAGTGAATTGCCCAGTGAATTGCCCAGTGAATTGCCCAGTTAACGTGAGTTCGACGAATCCTGGCGAGCAGATCCCCCTAGCCCCCTTAATAAGGGGGAACCGAGCCAAATTTAAGTGTTCAGCAATCGTCGGTAGACTCCTTCCCGTTTGCTTTTCGGTTTGAAGTCCCCCTTATCAAGGGGGATTTAGGGGGATCGAGAGCTTGACGGGAATCGAGTTTCGTCAAACTGATGTCCAAGTTAATTGCCCCATCAATCCACCCCTCCTAATGGGGCATAGAATCCTGATTGGGTATAGAATCCTGAAATTTATTGTCGTTCGATCGCGCTAGTATCCATGAATTGCCCCAAGGTTGCTTCCTCAACGCCTACCCTTCTCAGTCTTCAGCCTCCCAAAAAGCAGCGTCAGTTAACGATCGCCTTGGGGATAGTTGGTTCGTTTGCTTTGGTGGAAGGGGCGATCGGTTGGTTGAGTCATAGCTTGGCTTTAATGGCAGAAGCCGGACACTTAATGGCAGACTGTGCAGCATTGGGGTTAGCACTCTGGGCAAGCGTCTTGAGTCGGCGGGCAGCAACGATCGGCTGGATTGGCATGCACCAATTGAGCCTTAAACCTGCGGATCGGCGGGCGGAAACCTGGGCTGCCTTTGCCAATGGGGTTGGGCTAGTGCTGTTAGCCCTGTGGCTGTTGTGGGAGGCTTGGCATCATTGGGGGCATCCGCAGCCAGAAATTGCGAGTTTACCCATGCTGTTGACGGCGATTGCAGGGGTGGTGGTGAATGTGGTGAACGTCTCTCTGCTACACCCTGGGAGTCAGCAAGATCTTAATTTACGAGGGGCGTTTCTCCATGTACTGGCGGATTTGCTCAGCTCGTTGGGGGTGATTGCGGCGGCGATCGCGGTGGCGCTCCTGCATTGGCTTTGGGCAGATTGTGCCATTAGTTTTGGAATTGCCGCGTTGATTGCGACTTCTGCCCTTCCTCTCTTGGTGCAAAGTTGGAAAACCCTGGTGGAGAAAGGATTATTGCCGGGGGCAAGCCTATCTTCGCGCCCTCTGTCCTAATGATAGAAAAAGTCCTATGCAATCTTTACATTCAATTTTGCTAAAAGCGCTATATTGAAAGTATTATTTTGTTGTCGGAACCGTCGCGGTTGTTACAATTTCGATTCCGTGATTAGTAGGTGCATCTTAACAGAAGTCTGTTTTTTTCGAGGGGGTATTGCTAAGGCGATCGCAAGCTTCCAATCCAAAATGAATTGCAGTTTAATTCTGTTCTCGTTGTTAAATTAACATCCGTTCGAAGAAACTCGATTCCCACCAATCTCTCGATCCCCCTTAATTAAGGAGGACTTCAAACCCGAAAAGCAACCTCTGAGAACGCCCGCTCGCTTTGCTTCTCAATTCACCTTGCTTCTCAATTCACTTCACCTTGCTTCTTCATTCACTGCGCTTCTCAATTGAACACTGATCGTGTTGCAACCTAGACCAGATCTGCTTTCTATGCATGGATCCCATTGGATTGCCTCTGTGCTTATCCCGTGGGGCTTCCCCCCTTCCCTTAAAATCGTCTTTCAACCCACTTAGCTTCTTGATAGGGGTTGGATCCCGGTTGTCCTAGGTAATTGATTTTGGGATTTTGTCTGAGAGTTTTTGTCTGAGAGTTTTTGTCTGAGGCGATCGCTAATAAACCTTTGCCAGATAGAAGATCTGGCAGTCACCTGGCATTGACCACTGTGACCTGGATTGTAATCTAGCGCTGAGCAGGCGTAATTCTTAGCACTGGGAGAAAATCGTTATGGCAAATAAAGAACATTTGGCACTGTTAAAAAAAGGTGTGGCAGCTTGGAATGCTTGGCGACGGAATCATTACGGGTTTCAACCAGATTTGAGTCGGGCTGATTTTCGCGGCATGTACCTTCTGGGTGCGGATCTCAGTCATACCTATTTGGTGGGAACCAATTTCTCTCAGGCTCATTTAGATACGGTCAACTTTTTGGGGAGTGAGCTGGACTATACCAATTTTCAAGGTGCTTCCTTGGTCAAAGCGAATCTAACCCAAGCGGATCTGCGTCATGCCAATTTACGAAATGCCAACCTCCAAGATGCTATCTGCGATCGCACCTATTTCCATGCGGCGGATTTAACACAAGCCGATTTCGCCAGAGCCAGTCTGCATGAAGGCTATTTTCACGAAGCCATTCTCAGCCAAGTGAATTTTCAGTCGGCCCGGTTGGTCTATGCCAATCTTCAACAGGCCAACCTGGATCAGGCTAATTTGTCCCATGCCTGTTTAGAGAATGCAGAACTCAATGGGGCTGAACTCTATGGAGCTGAATTGATGGGCGCTAACCTCACGGGGGCCTGTATTGAGGAATGCCGAGTGGATGCGATGACCCATCTGGAATCGGTCATTTGTGATTATGTCTATTTAAAGCGCCATCAGCAGAGCCGTTTTCCGCAAGATCGCAAGTTGCAACCCGGTGAGTTATCAACGCTATTTCAGCAATCTGGGGGACAGATTGTTTTGGAATTTACCCCAACAATCCATTGGAAAGCTTTTGCGGAAGCCTTTAGCCATGTCATGGGACACTTGCAACCTGGTGAGATGACCCTACAACGGATTGAACCGCAGGCAACTCATGGGGTGAAGCTCTTTTTACAGACGACCCGCACTAGCCAGCGAGACAAAATCCAGGCGGCGTTAATGCATTTCTACGATCGGGCTGCCATGAGTTTGCCTCAACCTGCGTCCCCGCAAGCTCCCTATCTCGGGGCGGCTGGTCATCTGCAGGGTTTGGATGAGTTGATGTGGTTGCTCAAGCAGATGCGTCATCCTCGGGAAAAGGCGATCGCCACTCCGGTGTCTGCTTAGTCGATTTCCAGAAACCCTCGGGAAAAGGCGATCGCCGGGATGGCTCTCTCCCAAACTCTCCTTGCCCAGTTAGGCAGGTCTGAGTCGGTTACTTCTTCCCTGGAAATCTC
Organism: Synechococcales cyanobacterium; assembly: GCA_035285565.1. Lineage (GTDB taxonomy): Bacteria > Cyanobacteriota > Cyanobacteriia > Leptolyngbyales > Leptolyngbyaceae > JAYKGX01. The sequence continues at coordinate 3,765 of JAYKGX010000335.1, read as the reverse complement.
CCTTAGTGGGGGTCGGTTGTGATGTGATTGCTTGGGTCACTGCTTGGGTCATTGGTGTTGTCGATGGTCGATCGGTTGAATTGCCCCTGGACTGAAATCGAGCGATCGCGCACCATGGCAATCAAGCCCAAATGGGAAAACCGAGGGTTAATTAAGCTCAGACGAGTTTGCAGGATGGGGGATAATTTATGAGGATCCACCCGCCGGAAGCCGAGGTGCTCATAAAAGGGCAGGGCTTTGGGCAAGCTGGCGAGATAGATTGGACCATGACTGTGGGCCATAAGGTGCTGGACAAGTGCCCTGCCAATCCCTTGCTGTCGGTAGTTCGAGTGAACAAATAGGTCATAGAGTTCGGTTGATTCCGCAGTCTGATAAAGCTTGGCACAGGCGATGATTTGTGCTTGCCACTCCACCACCCAATAGTCTGACCAAGTGGGGCAGGAAATTTGCCAACCCAACAGGCTCAGACAGATGAGTAGGATGAGCAGGGGAGAAAGGGTCACTATCAATCGCAGGACTATGTGGGGTTGAGCTAGAGCGAGGCAGATCAGCAGACCTAACCCCAATCCGATGCAAAATCTGATCGCCTTGCTTGGCTTGAATCCTAGGCTCCAGCGCTGCCCCATGGCGGTTGCAGTCAGTTCGCGGGTGAGCCGTGCGATCGCCCTTGCGTCTTGCGGTCTAGCTCGACGAATTGAGTAATCTCGAATGAAGTCATCTGCTGGTGCTGCCAAGGTTACGAATCCCTCTGCTGTCAGTCTATTGGTTTTCACCCCGAGTTCGTCGGAGGAGGATAAGTTATGTACTTTTATAACTACGCTCCATAAACTTTTCTGAAGCAAGACCCCTATCCTGAGAATTCTGTCTCATCCCCCGCGTATGATGAGAGGCAAGTTTATTGATCCCATATAACACCGTTAGGAATCATCACGCTATGGCTCAATTCGTTAAGGCCTATAACGACGATCCCTTCGTTGGGCACCTCTCCACCCCCATTAGTGATTCTGAATTCACTCGGGCTTTTATTGGCAACCTGCCTGCCTATCGTAAGGGGTTATCTCCTTTACTGCGCGGCTTGGAAGTTGGTATGGCCCATGGCTATTTCCTGGTGGGGCCCTGGACTAAGCTCGGTCCCCTGCGGGATTCGGACTTTTCAGCGCTGGGCGGTCTCGTTGGGGCTGTTGGTCTGATCATTATTGCCACAATGGCACTGTCTGCCCATGGATTGGTTCGCTTCCAAAGCGACGAATCTGGTAGCAGCAGTGAATTGCAGAGTGCTCAGGGCTGGAGCAAGTTTTCCGGTGGCTTCTTCATCGGTGCCATGGGCGGAGCATTCTTTGCTTACTTGCTACTGGCAAACTTCGACACGATCGATGCCATGATTCGGGGTGCAGTGAACTAGGGGACTAGAGTTCTAGCATCCTTAGGCAATACTGTAAGACCGATCGCAACCAGCATGAATTCATCTGGTAGATCTTGTCTAGTTAACTTTTTGTAGAGGGGAACTTGCTTATGGCGAGTTTCCCTTTAATGTCTTGCCCTGATTAATGTCTTGTCCTGTGCTCGCTTGACCTAATGGTCAGAAAAGACATGCGTTTTATTAGACAAGCAGGTTGAATTTTAGTAAACTTTTATAAAGGCTTCTCATTTGTGTAATGTCTCGTTTGTAAATACATCTCATCTGTACTGTTAGGGATATGACAAAAGGATTTGGGCAACCGAAGCAAACTAAGAAGCCGCCGACTGAGGGAGCCAAGAAGCGGGCTGAAGCAGCTCATCGCATGGATGAGATGAAGGCGAAGGGCTTGCCGGAATATGAAGTCTATATTCGCATCAAGGATAAGAAACCCTGGTTTCCGGTGGGTGCGCTCGCGGTGCAACGGTCTGGGCAGATTAATCAGGCCATTTTTGCCAACGAAGCAGGGCTGCTGGAAGGTGCTTTGCGTCTATTTCCTGTGCTGAAAAAGCAACCGCCTAGCAATTTGGAGTATGGCTATCGGTTGAAGGAATTTAAGGATGAAGAGATTCAGCTAGCTGAGCGCCCCAAGATTAAATTACCCAATATTTTCCAGGCGGCAGCGGATCGGGTGAGTGGGGCAATCGGTGGGTTGTTTAAGCCGAAGAAGTAGACATTATGCACTATGCCCAACTCGGCTACGCCTGAAGTCAAATTCAAGATCCTGTGTAGACAATCGCCACGAAATGGGCGCTACAAACTGGGATGTGATTGAACTCTGAGTTTTTAGCGGCGATGCCAAACGAGCCAATCAAGCCGCCATTCTCTTTGCCAATACTGTTGTTCCAAACGCTGTGCTTGCCAATGGTTTATGATGCTAGCCAGGGTTTCCAGTCCGCTCAGGGGAACGATCGCACTGGTCTGCAACTTCTGCAGGGGTATTTTCTGCTGCATGGCTACTGCAAATAGGCTGACGATCGCGCTGGCATTATTCCCAAGGGCACTGAAGCCTAGAATCTGACCATTACGCCGAGTGATGAGTTTGTAGAAGCCAACAGATCCATCCAGCATTTGGGTGTTGCGATCGCGATCGATGAGGCTGCAAGTCATGACCTGGTTGCCGAACTGGGCAAGGGCTGCCGTTTCTGACAAACCAACCCAAGCACAATTTGGCTGCAGGGTGAGTTGCTGCGGTTGTCCCTGGAGATCCACTGGGCGCTTAGGCCAGAAAAGCATGTTGTCAACCAGGGTGGTGGCAAGCCGTTGTGGATCAGCGATCGTCGTAGGACAGAGCCATACCCTCGGATGCTGGGTTTGGAGGAAGCGATCGCCCTTGACGGCGGCGGTACGGAGTCCAATCGCTTCTAAATTGAGGGTGTCTAAGGGGGTTAAACTTTGGGTTAAATCGACTAATTCAGCGGTGAAGTGTAGGTGGTCACCCAAGGGATGTTTGAGTTGTAATTTAAAGGTTTCTGAACTCGCGGAAATGGTTTGGACTTGGGTTTGTGTGAGTAATTTAATGCCCTGATGGCTTAAACAGTGTTCCACTTGATGGGCAAATTCTCGATCGCAGTTAGGCAAGAGATGGTCTGCGGCTGTGATGAGAGTGACTTGACTGCCAACTCGATTCAAGCAACTGGCAAGGGCGATCGCGGTTGCCCCATGACCTAAAATGCTCAGGTTGGGTGGGGCTTGCCGCAGGGCGGTGGCGAGCGTGAGTGCCGATTTCTCAGGGAAAGATGGGGGATCTGTCGGTTGTTCAGTCAGGGCAATGCAGTAGGCACGCGATCGTAATAGACGTTCCCCAACCTGAAAGCCAATGTGGGCTTTGCGGTTAGATTTAACAGGACTGGCTTGACTAGAAATGGTTTGACTAGAAATGGTTTGACTAGGGTTGGCTTGACTAGGAAGAACCGTTGTAAATTTGCCCCAACCGGCGATCGCATCAATGCCTTGTAAGGCGAGGGAGGCGAGGGAATGAATCTGGCGATCGTCGGCTGCAATTCCATCTGCCCATTGCACAGCGCGTTGCCAATCTAGTTTCTGGGGATTGGGATAACACCACTGGAACAACTCACTCGTCTGAACGGTTGCGAATAAAGTCTGCTGCCAAAGCCATTGACTAGGCTGTTCTCCCTGTTCGACCAAGGCGACCCGCGCACCCCATTGCTGTGCGATCGTTGCGATGCGAATGCCTATTTCGGATGCGCCGATAATGACTAAGTCGTACTCGATTGGCATGGTGGACGTTTGTGGGGGGAGGGGGAGAGGGAGAGGGGGAGAGGGAGAGGGGGAGAGGGAGAGGGGGA
>JAYKGX010000334.1:0-4279 GCA_035285565.1 Synechococcales cyanobacterium | reverse complement strand
GCGATGCCCATTATCATCGTCGTTCGATTGCTGAAACCACGATGTTTCGACTCAAAGCCATCTTTGGCGGCAAGCTCCGGTCTCGCAAATTTGACAATCAAGCCGTGGAGCTATTGCTCCAATGTGTTGCCCTGAATCGCATGATCCAGATCGCTAAACCGGATTCTGTCTGCCTTGAAGCCTAGGAATTTCCCCTTTCATTCCAGTAGTGTTGCTTATTTTTATTCATGCAACAACGCCGTTGAAAACTGTACAAAAGAAACTACACAACATTGGATTTACACCAAGAGTTTTTAAAAAAGCCTCAAAAGATAAAAAATCAAAAGGTGTAGATATCGCTCTTGCAACTGATGTACTAAGTAATGCATATAATGACAATTTTGATGTTGTAGTTTTAGTTGCAGGAGATGGAGACTACAAACCACTTGTCGAAGAAATTAAACATTTAGGGAAAGTTGTTTACCTAAACTTCTTTCTAGAGAAGAAAAATGGGCTGAGTGAGGAGCTATGCTTAACGAGCGATAGATATTTCGATTTTTCAAAACCATTTATTCAAGGCTGGCAGGCTCATTATCCCGCATAGAAAACAAAGAAGAGTTTGCCCAGTGGGGTGATGATCTGTATGAGTAGGGAAAAGTGTCGTAGAGCAAAATCTATTGTACAGCAATGATTATCGACGATCGTGCTTCGTGGTTCTTCAGTTACAGTGCTGCCAATCTGGGACGATCGATCGATGATCCCACGCCTCCGACAGAATTGCTCCCAACCAAATAAAGAAAAACCAGAAATACACCGCCACCCAGGTCAGCGGCAACCCCTCCAGCAGCAAATACAACGCCAACAGAGCCGCGATCGCCCGACAGGCTGCTAGGTTTCCCCGAATCGCCAATTGCCCCATATTCCACAACGTACTCGTGAGGGCAAAGGTAAAAATAGCAAACCCAAAAATCCCCTGGTGATATAGCACAGAAGCATAGCTGGAAAATGATCCCAAGGCGATATCGTAAATATGCCACTTTACCGATCCCTGAGTAATCCCCCACCCAAACCAAGGGGATTGTTGCCATGCTTCTAGCGTTTTACCCACCACCAAAGCGCGATCGGCGGAAGACTCTGCCCTGGCACTGGTAAACACTTCCATCGGTTGACTAATCATTTCCTTAATCGTCATGCCCAACCAAGCACTCATCACCGAAATGCCCGTCATACTCCACAAACTGCTTAGCCGTGCCAAGGGTTGACAGAAACAAGCCACCACCAGCACAGAGATGGGATAGCAAACCCACGCCAAACGACTTTGACTGACAATCAATGCCGCCACACTGCCCAACACCCCCGCAAAGCGAATCCGATCGTTACCTTCCCCACGGCACATAAAATAGCAAAGCAACCCACAAATACCGGGAATCGGAGGATCTGCCATATAAATAGAAGTCCGGGGCAGAGTAATTCCGAAAAACTTCTGAAAAACGGCAGGTTTAATCAACAAGCTCAATTTATCGCCGGGAATCAACTTTGCCAAAGGGGGATAAATCGGATCTTTCCACAATCGACCGTACAGACAAATGGCTTGAAAAGCGATCGTCACTGCATAGCCAAAGGCCATCCAACATATCGCTCGGGTCACCACCTTCACCCGCACTCGATGCCAAAATGGAATAATGAACCCTGAAAAAATTAAAAAATAACCCTTGAGAAACGTAATAATGGGCGACATTAACTTCCCTAGCGGCAACCCCATATCTGCTAGCGTCATCAATGCTAAGGAAATCGCTATGAGAGACATGAATAACCAAGCATAAACACAAGTCGGCAACTTTTGAGAAATAACGCGATCGAAATTAAATCCCTGTACCACTAAATATAACGTCAACAAGGGGTAGAGTAGGGTTTGAATGCCCAATAGCCACCAAACAGGAGTCAGGACGATCGTCCAGTAAATCACCCATTCCGCATGGGATAAAGTCCCTAACTCATCTTCCAGGGCAAACTGCACCCAGCGACGAATCCGTTGTCCCATCAGTTTATCCTCTCAACGATCGCCATTGGGATGGATTGAGGTTCTGAATGAGACTGAGCCGATCGCCGAGTCAATTTAGCACGAATGCTACGACGAGTTTCGATCGGCAGTAACCACATCGCTAGGTATAACAGAAGCACGATCGCATTGGGTTTACCCTGTTGAAACGCTTCCTTTAACAGCGGAATGAATTGTGATCTCACCCGACTTTGGGCTGCCTGCGAACCCACCTCCACCAGTAAAAATGCAGCGTAGGCTTGGGGCGTAACTAGGGCACGGTTCTGGCGAATCCAGGTCAAAGAATGTTGCCAATTCACTTGGCTGCTCACACTACGGCGCTTTTCTTCCAAATACCAAATGGCTAAAACCTCTGGCACAAACTTTAACTGCACATCGCTGGCAGACAGAGCACGCAACATCCAATCCCAATCCTGATGCTTGGGTAATTGACGAAACGGCACCTGAAGCAACAATTGCCGCTGGGTCAAAATGGTGGACGTTTGCACTAAGCCTTCCCCTTGAAAAAAGCTGGTTCGCCCCAGTAGATAGTCGCTAATGGACTCTCGATCGCCGGGAAACCGTCGCGGGCGCACAAAATCCCCTTTCGGCGTGCGGGCAATTAATTGACTGCTAATGATAGAATATTGAGCAGAATTATTTTTTACTAATTTCCACTGCTTTTCTAATTTTTCTGGCAACCATTCATCATCATCATCCAAAAAAGCAATCCAATCTGTATTCGCCGCATTCACGCCAGCATTCCGCGCATGGGAAGCACCCGCTTCAGCAATTTGCAGCCATTGCAGTCGCTTGTCTTGGATCTGCTCCAAGGTTACGGCTGTCACTGTATCTGAACCATTAATCACAACCAAAATTTCCCAAGCTGTGAAAGTTTGAGCCATCACAGATGCGATCGCCCGCTGCAACAGATCCGGACGATTACAGGTGGGAATTACAATACTAATGAGGGGGCTTGGCATGGCGGGATTTGCGATTTTGGAGTTTGGATTTGCGATTTTGGAGTTGTGAGGGATTGATGAAAAGTTGATTTGGTATTAGGATGCCCTTAAATTTGGGCGATCGCACGGTAGGCGACAATTGTTTTCTCCGCCAGAACAGAACCGTCAAAGGCTGCGAGAGGGGCTTGGGGCGATCGGGAGGTTTGGATTGCCCAGGTCAAGGCTTGTGCTAAGTCTGCGGCTGTCAAATCCCCAGCATAGGTGCGAACCCAATCTGACCCAACCCAGGTTTGCAGTTCTCCCATCGAACCCCGCTCGGGCACTAATACTGGACGATTGAAGGAAAGCGCTAGTAAAGCGGTGCCTGAATTGAGAATTTCCCGGTAGGGCAGGACGACTAAATCCGCTGCTTGGAAGTAGAATTGGCTGTCTGGTTGGGGAATAAAGTTTAACTGAGTTTGGACTCGGCGATCGCGTTCAGCAGCTTGTTCTATCACTAGGCGAATGGCAGCTTCGGGCCGCCCTGCAATGTAGAGCACAACTTTTTCATCCGCCAGTTGGTGAAAGGTGTCTAGCAAGTGAGGCACATTTTTATAGTCCCGAATCCGTCCGAAAAACAACAACACTTTAGCATCCGGTACAATGCCTAACCGCTGACGGGCAAGATCGCGATCGCAGTTTTGCACATACTCACCCCGATAGTGACTGTGGGGAATGACGAACCCTGGTTTACGGCGAAGATTAGGAAACTTCTGCTGGGCAGCTTCCAAACCCGATTGACTCAAGCTAATAAACCCATCCAATTGTTGCGTAAATCCCTGCCAGAATAGTGCTTCTAACCGAGGGTAATAGCCTTCGTGGGCTTTGAGATTATGCACCGTCCAAACAATTTTGATCCCCCGCAATTTGGCGATCGCTAGCATGAAGCAAAAAAGACTGAGTTTGACGATCGCTTTTCCAAGATTAGGATGATTGAGGGGAATTTCTGGCCAGTGGAGATGCCAAATGTGATAGGTGGGATGGAACAGTTGCCGGAGCATTTGCCCAGGCGTGAATTCCGTCACTTGTCCACCCAGTTCCGTTATCCCGTGGTACAGTAGCCAGTTGTAGGGATTTTCATGCCGAGTTTTAAAGGCAGGAGCCGCGATCACGTTTAAGTTAACCGCAGCATTGACAGTCATCTCAGGTAAATTCATGGCAGGATCAGTCATGTGGGTTGCAGGAAGGGGCGATCGCTGTGCCGCCGGATGATGCAGTTGCCAAGCGACCAGACTACTCAGCAGCAGCAGCAGTAATCCAT
>JAYKGX010000333.1:0-10706 GCA_035285565.1 Synechococcales cyanobacterium | reverse complement strand
CCAAGGGCAGCAACGGACTTTAGTTTTGGCGTTGAAACTTGCGGAACTAAAACTCATTGAAGAGGTGATTGGAGAACCACCCCTACTGCTGCTGGATGATGTCTTAGCTGAACTGGATTTAACCCGTCAGAACCAACTCCTAGAAACCATTCAAGACCGATTTCAGACCCTCATTACCACCACCCACCTCGGTGCGTTTGATGCAAACTGGGTCAAGGAAGCCCAAATTCTGCAAGTGCAATCCGGTCACATCCAGCCTTAACCCAAGCATCAAGATAAGCATCAAGACTTAAGCATCAATACCCCGTCAAAATAAATTATGAAGAAAAAATTGTACTCTTTAAGAAATTTATGACCCATACGGAATATAGTAAAATCAACTGGAATAATAAAGCTGAAGTAACTAAGAAGTTGAAATGACGACTGAATCATGAATAACTAAGACATGAAACTTCAGTCACCTTTTATGCCCCGCCGAATAGTACCATTATGCCCCGCCTATAGTACCTCCTTCTAAAAACTCGAATGACTAAGACATTAGAACCTACAGTTTACGGGCAACTTCTGGCTCAGTCCCAGCCCAAACCCATTCACTCTGAAACAGAGTATGACATGGCAGTGCAAACGGTTGAGGATTTGATGGATCAAGAAAGCTTGACTCCAGAGGAGCGTATGCTGTTAAAAGTCTGGATGATCTTGATCAAAGATTATGAAAATAAAACCATCACCCTGCCCGAAGCAACTCCGCTGGAAGTGTTATTGCATCTGATGGAAATGCGATCGCTCAAACAAGTAGATCTGGTTGGGGTGATTGGTTCTAAAGGGAGCGTTTCTGCGGTGGTGAATGGCAAGCGATCGATTAGCAAGGCGCAGGCAAAAGCCCTGGGTGAGTTTTTTAACCTCAGTCATCGCTTATTTCTTTAAGCCTTCTTGACTTAAACCTTGAGTTGATTGGCATGGTCAATTAACTTATCCACGATCGCATCGATCGTCAACCTGTTCACATCCACGGTTTGTAAGCTAACGTTTCGCCGTTGTAAATCATACAGGTAGGTTTTGTCATAATAGTCTAGAACGATCGCGATCGCAGTTTCTAAATCACCCTGTTGAATTGCTTCCACGGCGACTTTTTCATTTTGTCCGCCAATGCGTTTGCTAATGCGAGTGGTTGCTGTGATCAGTTCCTGGCGATCGAGTTTGCCATAGTCTTTGACTAGAATGGCAATGCGTTCTGCTCGCGATCGATCGATTTGGAGAATGGGAGCGCTTAGCATGGGTTGAAAAATTTCATCGGGAACGCGACAAAGACCAATGCGACGACTTTCCGCTTCAATCCAAATCCGCCGAGAAGCCTCTAATTGCCTCCAAGCGATCGCCACTTCGTTCTCAAACTGCTCCTGACTGGGTTGGGGTGGCAATCCCAAGGCCCCATAGCTACTGCCACGATGATGGGCATATTTTTCCAGATCCAGAATTTGCTCACCCACGGCCGCCAAACCATAGAGAATCTCAGTTTTACCCGTGCCCGTCATGCCGCCCAAGGTGATGATGGGCTTCGGTTCTGCCAAGCTTGCCCGCACCCAGCGTCGAAATGCTTTATATCCTCCCGTGAGGAGCGCAACTTTCAGTCCCGCTGTTTCCAGCAACCAAGCCATACTGCTACTGCGCATTCCTCCCCGCCAACAATGGAGCCGCACTTGCCGATCGCCCGCCAATTGCTTTGCCTGTTGGACAAATTTCACCATTTTAGGCGCAACCCGTTCCAACCCCAGTTCGATCGCCGCTTCTGCCCCCACCTGTTTGTAACAAGTCCCCACCTCTGCCCGTTCTGCATTATCAAAAAGCGGAAAACTGACAGCCCCTGGGATATGACCTGCGGCAAACTCCGCCGGACTGCGCGTATCCAGCAAAATTCCAGGTGCGGCTAAAAATTCAGGGACATCACAAGCGATCGGCATCAGGGACGGCAGGGATAAACATCAAGATAACTAAGTTATTCTAATCAGTTATTCTAATCGGTTGAGCGGGCATCTCCAAGCAGGTCACCTGTCCAATCATTTGAGCCGGATAGTCTGCTTGCTGAAGCGCCTTTAGACAGGCAGCAGCGTGATCGCTCGGCACCGTTGCCAATAGCCCGCCAGACGTTTGGGGATCAAACAGTAGAGTAAATTGTTCTGGGGAAAAGTCAGCCTCCGGGGTGCGATCGATCCAAGTCTGGGCTTTGAGATTTTGAGGATGGAGAGAACTCACAATCCCCTGGGCAATGCTGCTAAGGACACCGGGCAGGACGGGAATTTCATGAATCTGTAGTGTGATGGTCAAATTTTGTGTTATCTGGGAAGCTTTGACCATTTCCACCAGATGCCCTGCCAACCCAAATCCGGTCACATCCGTACAGGCAGTCGCTTCGTGGGTTAGAAAAATTTGCGCTGCTCGGTAATTGGATTGCAACATCATCGCGATCGCTGCATCGATCCAAGTTGCCCTTGCCTGCCGTCGCATATCCGCCGCAAATAGAACGCCTGTGCCCAACGGCTTGGTCAGAATTAACCGATCTCCTGGTTGCATCCCCGCTTTTTTAAGAATGCGATGTGGCTCAATCCAGCCGTTGCAAGCGAGTCCAAAACTGAGGGTCGTTCCTTCGATCGTATGCCCACCAATTAACTGCGTCTGGGTCTCTTGCAATTGTTTCAGTGTTCCAGCGAGTAATTGATATAGCGTTTCTTCTTGCTTTTTTTCTGTGGCATAGGGGAGGGTGGCGATCGCTAGCACACTGTGGGGTGTGGCACCCATGGCAAAGAGATCACTCAAAGCATGATTAGTGGCAATTTGCCCAAATAAAAAGGGATCGCTCACGAGTGCAGGTAAATAATCCACCGTTTGCACCAACAGTCGATCGGTGGGAACTTGAATCACTGCCGCATCATCAGGTTGTTCTAACCCTAGTAACACGGCACTAGTGCTCCAATTTTGGGCTGAGTCAGAACTAGTCCCCTGCAAACTGGCGCACTCTGAATTGGCAGACTCCGATCGCACCCGTTGCAAAGCCTGAGTTAGCGTTGTGCTTCCCACTTTGGCTCCACACCCCAAACAGCGCATGGCAAACTCTTGGGGATTGAAGTCTAATTCAGTTGTAGAAGGGCTGTTAAATGGGCGATCGATTGGATTCCCGAACTGATCCCTGAGTATGGATATCCAAGTAGACGATCGCATTTCTGGAAGATTCTGAAATCGTTGCATAAAGCGACGATCGATCCAATCTTTCCAATTCCAGAGACAGGCGGCTGAACTCCCCCAATTTCCCCTGGCTGCGATCGCTGTTTGATTGCCTAAACCGATGAGGCTAAGATACTGGGCTTGGGGTCTGTGGGATTCCAAGGGCTGTTGGCGGATGATATGCTGTAGATTGCGAAACAGCGGTTTCCCTTGACGAACAGCAAAGACTCCTGCTTTGGGGCGTGGCTGATGGACGATCGTCGCAATATCGCCAGTGGCAAAAATGGATGGATGGGAAATCGATTGCAAGCAGGCATTGACTTGAACAAAACCGCGATCGCAGGTGGATAAGCCCGATTGCTGGAGCCATGCTGGGGCAGTTGCTTGAGTCACCCATACAGCAGCATCACAGGCAAGGGATAAGCCCGACTGACAGATGAGCTTTCCCGCTTCAAATCCATTGACGGTTTCATTGAAATACAGGCTCACTTGTCGTTCTTCTAGCTGCTGGCGGAGGTGTTGGCGAACCCATGCATTTTGACTGGGCGCAAGTTCGGCACCTTGATGGATTAAGTGCAGGGCGATCGCTGGCAAACGCTGCTGCATATTGAGTGCCAATTCCACACCGCCTAACCCACCGCCGACGATCGCAATTTCCCAAGTCCGCTCAGGAGTCGCCAAGACTTGATTCCACCAATGGAGAAACTGAGGGACAGGCTTGGCGGGAATCATGCCGGGTTGCAGGACGATCGGGAGTTTGGGAGTGCTACCAATATCGATGGAGAGAAAATCAAAGGCAATGCTAGCATGATCTTTGCAAATCACCCGTTGTTGGGTTAAATCTAAGCCGATCGCCCGATCGAGAATCAAGGTTGCTCCAGCGAAGTTGGCAAGCGATCGCAAATTAATATGACAATCTTCATGGCGATACAAACCCGCCACATGCCCCGGCAACATCCCAGAATAGGGGGCTTCTGAAACATCTGTAATCAGGGTTAACCGTACTCCTGGCAAGGGATTCATGCCCCACATTCGCAGTACGATCGCATGGCTATGACCACCTCCGATCAAAACCAGATCTGTGTGAATGGGTTGGATCGATTGCATTGTGCCAGACAAGCGGAGACAGGACAAAACGACTTCATTTTATCGCATATCTCAGTTCCTTAGTAATGTGGGAAACCCGCAATGATGCTCAAGCGCGTAAAGACTGGAAATTTCGCCTGACTCGTCGCCTGTATGAGCAGGGCTATGAACGGCAGGATATACTAAATCTATTCCGGTTTCTCGATTGGATTCTTGATCTACCCGAAGCGTTGAAACAAGCCTTCCGCCGTGAACTAGAACAGTACGAACAGGAGCACCAAATGCCATACGTCACCTCGATCGAACAAATGGGGATTCAAAAGGGAACTGAGCAAGGGAGGGAAGAAGAACGCAAGGCGATCGCTCGCAATCTTCTACGGGAAGGATTCCCCCTAGACACGATCGCCCGTACAACAGGATTAAGCCTGAAACAACTTCAGGAACTACAAGCCGCGATCGCGCCCCAGAGTTAACTCAAACTTGGCAATCGCCCCATGGGTAAGCTACCTGCCTGCAACATTGACTGAACACGGAATTAGGCAATCACCGATCGATCCTGACGCGTGATCACCACAACTGCAGGTTTTGGAGGTTGGTTAGCTTGATTAGCGGGAAAATTAGAGCCGATCGGCACGGTACGCTTCTGCTGGAATTCCTGACCATTGGGAGCCTTCATCACAAATTCCCGGATTTCTGATTTCATATCCTGGCGCATTCCATTCACTTCACCAGGGTGTTGAACTGCCAGAAAAAGCGCTTGACGATCGCCACTTAAAAAGGGTCCTGTCAATTCACAATCCATTGGTCCCAAGGCAAATAGGTAGGCATTTCCGGCGGATTTCCCCTGGGTTGGAATCATCCACAGCCCATTATTCCCAAAGGTTCCCCGTAAATCCGTGGTGGAAGACGTGCGATCGCTGACGGCTTGATTCAGCACCCCAGAACTCATATCGGTCACAACCCAAACATTGCCTGTGGGATCAATTAACAAATTATCTGGATTGGCAAATCCTGCACCTCCGCTGGCTGGCTCACCCCCCAGTGCCATCATTTTCCACTGAAAGGTCAGGGCATCTGGCTGATTGTTGGTTTCAGTCAAATGCATGATGAACCCATATTCGTAGGGTGTTTCCCCTTTGGGTCCTTTGAAAATGCGTTGGTCTGGTCCGCCGTCTTTTTCGCTGCCACTGCCGGAGGTAAAGGCAATGTAGAGAGAACCATCGGGAGCAATTTCTGTATCCTCAGGACGGGCGGTACAGGTGGCTCCGCAGGCATTTGCTGCATAGTGGGCATCAATTAAAATCGCGCCTTGTTTTTCTTCAGGGGTGCCATTGTAGAGATCTCCCAGAGTTTTATATTGCTGAGCAAAGGTTTTCGCCTCGTCATCGGAACTGACCAGAGTATAGCCGCCAGCAGGGCGTTTCGGCAGCGCGATCGCATCTCCAATGTGATAACTCGGCAGGATGGGATTGACGGGTGTATCAGGTTTCAGAGGAATCCATTTTCCAGTGCCATCTTCATTCAATTGGGCTGCGTATAGCATTCCCTCTGACAATAATTTACTGTTGGCTTTATCCTTGGGATTGTTTACTTTACCCTTACTTACAAATTTATACAGATGTCCACCCCGACGATCGCAACCGGAATAAAATGCTAAGGGTTTCCCAGTTTCAACTCGCACGCCCACAGCTTCATGGCGATAGCGACCCAGCCAAGTATGTTTGGTGCCGTAGTCCTGGGCATTGGCGGGATCGATCTCCACAATCCACCCATACTTATTGCCAGCTAACCCAAAGACATTGCCCTGTCCACTCACTTCTTCAGCATCAATATTCACGCGACGCTGTTTCGGTTCAAAGGAGGTGCCATCCGCATAGACGGGTTCGGGCACTTGAGTTTGAATATTTTCTTCTGCGGTCAACATCGTTCCCCAAGGGGTGGTGCCGCCTGCACAATTGGCAAAGGTGCCGATCAGGCGATCGCCCAATTTATCCACATATCCCTGCCCAGATTGCTTGCGAAACACGGCTCTGGCGGGGCCGGTACAAGTGAGGTAGCGTCCATCGGTTAGCCCAGAAATTCCGGTAATGCGGCGATCGGCTGTGGAATAGGTTCGTTCCCATTGTCCCTGAGCATTGCGGCGAATGCTGATAATTCCTACCCCTTGGTCAATCAAGGCTTCTTGGCAAATGGTGGCAATCTGCTGTTTGAGGGGATCCTTGGCAGGCAAGGAAAACGCATCAATCCCTTTGCCATCAGTTTTTTTCAAGGCTTCAGCCACTGCAGCGATCGGTAGTTTTGTGCCAATGATTTGCTCAAAATGTTGTACCCAAGGAATTGCGCTGATGTATTCAAAGTTGATTGCTAAAAAGCCTTCATTGGGAGCAGTTTCGATCAAGGAAAGGTAGTCGTTATTATAGCCAAATCGAGAATCGCCAATCTTATCCCCCCAAGTTCCCAAAATTTGATAGGTATAACCTTCTGGCAGAATCAAATCATCTTTAATTTCATAGTTGGCGAGCTGGCTCACTTGGTCGGCGAGGGCGATCGGACCTGTTTCCAAGGGCATGGGACCCTGAAGGGGCTTAAATCCAACTTCGGGCAATTGGGAGGTCGGCAAGGAGGACTGCCGAGTCGGCGTACAAGCATTCAATCCAACGGTGCCGATCGCCGCTCCCATGAACAGTAGGAATTCTCGCCGTTGTAGACTCATAAAACGCTGCTCTGACGCTAGGTTAGGAGTTTTAGCATAGCGCCAAACCAAACCAATGAAGGTAATCAAAAGGTTAAATTCCTGGTTCTAGCGGCAGGATGCCAGCGAGCTAGTTGACCACCTACACCTTTTCAACCCTCTTCTACCGCAACACTTGTAAGGGCGATCGTAAACAGGGAAACTTCATGACTTGTGCTGGAGTTTGTTCGGAAGCATTCACACTTGGATCGATGACCTGGGCTAATTGCAACGCACGCGTCACCAATTCTGAACAAAAGAGCGCTGAGAAGTCTGCTGGATTATGCACATTCAAAACCGTCATCGCTTCCATTCCTGCACCGATCGCCTGTACGAAATCGTAGGGAGTTTGATTTTGTTCAATTTCCTGTAGCCAAGCTTGCATTTTTGTAATTTGATGGGTTGTCAGCGGTGTTGTCAGCGGGGCCCACCAGATCGGAGTGGTAGACTGCTCCATGCGATCGCGTAACCATTGTAACTGTGCGCCTAAGGATTTCTTCCCCGTTCCCACACTGGGCAAACTGGTGTCGATATGGGATTCTGCAATTAAGATAGAACCCCGCTGCCTCTGGTTTAAATCCACAGAGTGAACGATCGCCACATGGACAAACTCTGACTGCGTCGCAATTTTTACCGTTTCACTCGGCAAGCCAGTGCCAGAAAACGCAAACACATCTCCAGGGCGAACCTGCGATCGTAATGCTTCATAGCGAATGGTGCGATCGAATGAAAGCTCTGACATGGCATGATCGGCTCCTAGACACCAAAAAAAGTATAGAGGCTAATGGATTACAGCAGAATGCGATCGGTCTTTTCTAGCTGCTCAAACAGACGGACTAAAACCACATTGGAAAATAAAAATCCTTCTGGATCCGTGAAAGCAATTCGACCTTGAGGGGGTAATTCCAGCGGTAAGGCTTGGGTTGGCATCTGACCTGCCCAGGCTCCATGCCGATCGTCTCGCCAGGTCACCCATCCCTGCTGACCGTAGGGCTGTAAACAATGCCACACTCGCTGCAGCCAAACCGGTCCATACCGTTCCAGCAACGGCGCGATCGCCACCCCCTCAGCTAATCGGAGACCTACCATCAGCGTTTCTAGTAGGGTTTCGATCGAGGCTTCTGCGACAGGCTCAACCCTCGAAGGAACTGGCGATCTGCTCTGTACTTCTAAGTCCTTAACCCAGGCATAATAGTCCTGACGATTGCGCGGACGGGCAACGCGATCGTCCCCAAGGTAACTGGTTGCCCCCATGCCAAACCCGTAGAAGGGACGATTTTCCCAATAAACCCGGTTGTGCCGACATTGATACCCCGGTTTGGCGTAGTTGGAAATTTCATAATGGTCATACCCCGCTTGCCGTAACACTTGGGCAGCTATGCGATACATGTCTGCCGCCTGCTCATCGGTGGGGAGGGGCTGATCCCCCGGTTGGTAGCGTTTGCCAAATACCGTCCCTGTTTCCAGGGTGAGATCGTAGGTAGACAGATGGGTGGGCTGAAGGGCGATCGCCGCCTGTAAAGATTCCTGCCAATCGGCGATCGTTTGGGTGGGCAGCCCGGAAATCAAATCCAAGCTGTAGTTGCCGATTCCCGATCGTTGGATCAGGTTCACCGCCTCGTAGACCTCTTCAACTCGATGAGTCCGCCCACAGGCTTCTAGTAAATGAGATTGAAACGCTTGTACTCCCAGGCTCACCCGGTTGATCCCCACGGCTTGGTAGCCCTGAATTTGTGCTCGGTCAAAGGTGCCAGGGTCAATTTCCATCGCCAGTTCTGCCCCCGGTGCAATGCCAAAATGGCGATCGAGACAATCCACAATCTGACCCAACTGCTCCACGGATAACAGCGATGGGGTCCCTCCACCGAAGAAAATACTGGTTAACGGGCTGCCTGCCCCAGCTATGTCTGCAACAGAAGTTAATTGAATTTCTTGACAGAGTATTTCAACATACTGCAAAATCGTGCCCGATTGATTGCCCGCTCTGCGATCGCCGAGTACCGAAATCGGAAAGTCACAGTAAAAGCATCTGCGCCGACAGAAGGGGATATGGACGTAGGCAGCTTGGGGCAACAACATCAGATCTACAGCACTTCCTCGAAAACTCGGGTGTCAGGCTTCCACGGGGCAAAAAATGAGGGCACAGAACTTTACAAGTCGTAACTAAAATAGGGGTGGATTACCCTACAGGTCATTACGATCGTCATTCCCTTCATAAACTACCAGGATATAATGAAGCCGAAGTCAAGCTGAGTTGCCAGAGGTCTTCGATCGGCCCCTGCAATCGCTTGAGACGTGCTACTGCTTGAGACATGCTATCGCCTTGGATCGACCTGGAAATATGCTGGATGCTATTATCGTTTTCGCTTTTATCCTAGCAGGGGCGGGGATCGGATTCCATGGATTCGATGCCCTGCCGAGTCATTTACAAGCGGAAGTGAATAATCCCGATGGGCTGCGCTGGGTGGTGGCAAGCTTTGGTGCTTTGATTGGCACAGTGATAGGGCTATTTGCACAGACCAACTATCGTCGCTTGGAACGGCAAATCAAGGAAATGCCCGCTCCCCTCTTACTGGGTCGAGCCGTTGGCTTGCTGTTGGGTCTGTTGGTGGCGAACTTGATGCTGGCTCCCATTTATCTCTTGCCGATTCCTCTCGACTTTGCCTTTATTAAGCCGATCGCAGCCGTCATGGGCAGTATTTTATTTGCCTTTACAGGAATTTCCCTTGCCGATACCCACGGGCGATCGCTGCTGCGTTTGTTTAATCCCAACAGTGTGGAATCGTTACTCCTGGCAGAAGGCACCCTCAAACCCGCGATCGCAAAAGTGCTGGACACCAGTTGCATTATTGACGGACGGATCTCCTCCCTGCTGGCGACGGGATTTTTAGAAGGTCAGCTTCTGGTGCCTCGCTTTGTCTTGCAGGAGTTGCAGCAAGTTGCAGATGCTTCCAACGACCAAAAGCGAATTCGGGGACGCAGAGGGTTAGATATTTTGAAGCAAATGCGATCGGACTACCCCGATCGCGTGGTCATTCACCCTGCTGATTATGACGATGTGCAAACGGTAGATGCCAAGCTCGTTCGTCTCGTGCAGGAAATTAACGGCGCATTGCTTACCACAGATTACAACCTGAATAAGGTCGCCAATGTCCAAGGATTAGCCGTCCTGAATGTCAACGACCTAACCCAAGCGATTCGTCCTGCCTATCTACCGGGAGACAGTTTAGACCTGAAGATCCTCAAAGAAGGTAAAGAAGCTAGTCAAGGCGTTGGCTATTTGGAAGACGGAACCATGGTCGTGGTAGAAGATGGACGGAGCTATGTTGGTGGAGAATTACAGGTGATCGTCACCAGTGCCCTCCAAACCTCCGCCGGACGCATGATTTTTGCCAAACCCAAAGCCTCCGCCATGATGACCCCGTAGGGGCGTGCATCCCACGCCCACCCCCCAAACCCCCACCATCGAGCACCCATCTATAAACCCACCAATTCCCGCGATTCCAGACCCACAAGCTTTTGAGCGATCGTCATCTGCGTGTCTAGCTTAGTGACGCTGAATTCATTCCGTAGATGTTCTAGCTTGGCAGTAGCATTGGCTTTATCGACTGTCAAACGATTCAACATCCGGATGGCTTGATCATATTCCTGGTTAGCTTGCAGCACCTCAAAT
>JAYKGX010000332.1:0-5848 GCA_035285565.1 Synechococcales cyanobacterium | reverse complement strand
CTCCAACAACCCAATATTCTTCACCGATTCCTCGGTTTCTCGCTCCAAGGCCACTACGCCATGGGTTTCCCGAAATTGCCGAAGTGCGTCTTCCGCCTGACGAACTGTTTCTTCTTTCCGTTGCAGTTCTTTTTCAATAAACTGGCGGGCACGCTCTGCTTGGGCTTGATTAACTTGGATATTATTATCAATGTAAGCTTGCATTACCTGATTCACAACTTGTGCAGCTTCATTGGCTTGCTTGGCTTTATAGCTAACACGAATAATATCGGTTCCTGGAATCGGCTTTACAGTCAGTTGCTTCGCCAGACTTTTTACATCAGGTCGTTCTTCTGAACTATCAGTGCGATCGTCCGGACGTTTTGTTGAGTAAACTTTCTTGACTGTTGTTTCTAACACAGGCTGAGACTTTAAAATTTCGGCTTCCGTACTGAGCGGATCACTCTTTTGCGTCAGAGCTTTAATTTCACCCGTTTTGGTATCAATGCCAGTCAATTCTGGGGATGCATCGGAGCGCACCAGCAGTTGCCCTTCTGCTTGATACAGCTTTGGTTGACGTAAAACATATAGGGTTGCAAGACCTGCACAAGTCATCACCGAGAGCGCAATCAACCACCACTGCCGCTTCAGAACAGTACTAATTGCCTGCAGGTCAATTTCCTCAAGACCCTGAAACTTTTCAGAACCCAAGGGTGGCTGAGGAGAGGGCATTTGTGGGTGTGGCATTTTTGGGGTGTTGCTGAAACTATCTTTCATACAATCTATGCAACCGCATTAGAAAATAGTGTGTGTTTTCAGGAAGATCTGATGGAACAACCCTGACGGAACCGACTAACCTAAGGATCCTTCTGAGCTAAGAATCCCTTGGATGGCTCCTGGGTATTACCAGCACTTGACGGGTGCTGACCCAACCGAAAATTTTGAGTTTGCCAAGACAACCGATCGGTTTCGCTGACTCCTAGAAAAGATGCATAGAACTCTAGAAAATCTTGATCGGTAGATGCATCCGCAGGGGGTTGATTCAGTTCCACGGGAACTACAGGCGGTTCCGCCCAGATCTCTTCCTCCGGCAAGTCTTCCGATCCCCAATCAAACGCATACTGGTATTGCATGTTTGAGATACGATCCAAGTCATCTACAGCTTGATATTCCTTCATTCTTTACCAGATCATCAAGCTAGAACAAGCTACTAAGCTGACATGAGATGCACTCCGCTATGACAATAATTGATTCAGGATAATCATTGATCAGGGCAATAACCCATCAGGGTGATGAAATTGACGAATTGGATAAACAACCCTATTCAGCTCAGCTTGTTAAACTCAGCCTAGTAGGCTTAGCGCGAACAAATTCATGATTCAGCCTATTGAGCAATATAGCGCTTCGCAGCGTTGCGCGTGAATTCTCCCACAGACGGATTTCCATCGATCGCATCTACACCCACTGCTTGTTGCCAGAGACTCCGAGGGGCAGATTTGACATAATAAACTCCCTCGTGAAGCTTGATATGATACCACTCCTTCGTTTGACACTCCGGGCACCAGAAGGCTTCTAGCCATTCCCCACTTAAGCTCACAGTGGTTTGATTCATTAACAGCAATTGGGCATTGCGCCGACCCAAACCCGCTTCGCGCAATTGGCTAACCTGATCCGCAAACAACGTGTGTTTACGACTCACACTTTCTAAATAACAATGATGAATTGGGCAATAAATGGCTCTTTTTTTAGAACGCTTCCGAGGTCGATCGCAACGATACATAGCAATTATCCTAAATCTGCAGCAACAATTATGAAATAGAAAAAAATTACTGAATCGTTCAATTCAGAAACAGATTCGGTAACTGATTTAACAATTTTCAGGAAATCAGGAAAAGACACTAGAAACTTGACGGAAGCGCTGACATCGCTACACTTCGTGCATTGAGCCAAATTGTAAGCCAATGCAGAAAATAGACCAGCTTGCTATAGGGAAACTGAGATCTCACTGGACCGTCAAAGCTCGCCTACAGAGCATAAAATTGTCCCAAAGGACAAAAATCATATTTAATTTAAGGTTCTAGCGTGATTATACGAACAAAAGATAGCTGAGTGCCCAAACTCACCCGTGAACAAAGCACTAATCTTCACACAAAAAATATAAACGCAGCAAAAAAATGAAGAAAGGGTAAACCATTTCCTCCAGGATTGCTTAAAATATTCTCTTTACAAATATTTATTTGAACACCAAACCCTTCTCCTACCTACGATCAAATCAAGTTATTGAGTTCGCAACAAAAAATTTCAAGCTTTTTTATTTTTCCTGAAAAATAAAAAAGCTTTTACGTAGATCACGGGATTATTCCGGGTTGGATAGGGAATGATTATCGATCTACCGATGCAACATCAACATCTCATGTGTCACAAGCGTATTGACTAGAACATGGTCTAATTTTTGCGGGCGAATTTAAATAATTAACCAGCACAGGCAAAAGATAAATGACTAGAGCCATTAGAAAAATACAGCAATACATCGGAAGAAAATTTCAAGTTTTGCTGAATGTGTTGACGGAAATATTAAATTTTGCTCACAAGTAAGACAATACGGCTTAAATCAGCCTTTGGATGTTCTTTAGATCATCCTTCAGGAGATTGTTAAATCAAATTCTTCATAAAATAGCAATTTTGACAAAAAACTCCCTCTTCCCATAGGAGGAGGGAGAACCTGCTTCTCAACTCATACGGATCCTACACCATTGCTTTAATGCGATCGCCATCCTTGTCCAGAAACTGTTGTAATTCAGCAATTTCTGCATCTTCAATCTTGGTTTGCATGGGGCAGAACTTGGGTCCACACATCGAGCAAAACTCAGCGGTCTTGTAAATATCTTCCGGCAGCGTTTCGTCGTGGTATTCCCGCGCCCGATCGGGATCGAGAGACAGTTCAAACTGCTTATTCCAATCGAAGTTATAGCGTGCCCGAGAGAGTTCATCATCGCGATCGCGGGCCCCCGGACGGTGACGAGCAATATCTGCCGCATGGGCTGCAATCTTGTAGGCAATCAAGCCGTTGCGCACATCTTCCGCATTGGGCAATCCTAAATGTTCCTTCGGCGTTACGTAACACAGCATCGCCGTCCCATACCAACCCGCCAACGCCGCCCCGATCGCACTGGTAATGTGGTCATAACCGGGAGCAATATCCGTCACCAACGGCCCTAGCACGTAGAACGGCGCTTCGGAGCATTCTTCCATCTGCTTGCGCACATTGAACTCAATCTGATCCATCGGCACATGACCGGGCCCTTCCACCATCACCTGCACGTCATGTTCCCAAGCCCGCCGCGTCAGTTGCCCCAGGGTCTTCAGTTCAGACAATTGTGCCGCATCGGACGCATCATGGGTACAGCCCGGACGCAGGGAATCCCCCAAACTGAAGGAGACATCATACTTTTTGAAGATTTCAATGATGTCGTTGTAGCGGGTATAGAGCGGATTTTGCCGTTTGTGGTGCAGCATCCATTTGGCAATAATGCCGCCACCTCGGGAAACAATGCCCGTAATCCGCGTCCGCGTCAGAGGCAGATATTCAATCAGTAATCCCGCATGGATGGTCATGTAGTCCACCCCTTGCTGGGCATGTTTTTCGATGATATGGAGAAAATCATCTTCGGTAAAGTTGGCGAAGTTGCCATGCACGCTTTCCAACGCTTGGTAGATGGGCACCGTGCCGATCGGCACTGGAGAGGCATTAATAATAGCGGTGCGAATTTCATCCAGGTTGCCCCCCCCGGTCGATAAATCCATGACGGTATCGGCTCCATACTTCACCGCCTGATGCAGCTTTGCCAATTCCTCGTTAATATCTGAAGAGTTGGGTGAAGCACCAATGTTGGCATTGACCTTACATTTGGAGGCAATCCCGATCGCCATGGGTTCCAGGTTCGGATGGTTGATATTGGCGGGAATAATCAGGCGACCCCGCGCAACTTCCTCACGAATCAGATCCGCTGGAAGATTTTCGCGCTTGGCAACATAATCCATCTCCTCGGTTATCACGCCTTGCCGCGCATAGTGCATCTGAGACACATTGGCATGTCCCTGGCGTTTCGCGATCCATTCAGTTCGCAACATATTTAATTTCCTCTGATCAACAGCTTCCCTGCGCTGGTATTACCCAGAGACCCGACCGTTGCCTGTCACTCGCGAGTCTAGGTCATTTCAGGTTCTAAGGGTTGTTTCTCAGCCCTTGTCTTGAGGCTCCCCTAGCTTGATGATCATCCTACCACTGTTGGAGAATGGGTTAGCAGCCAGAATGGGATCCTATCTCTAGCGATCGCAGCAGAATCAGGGGCGGAATCAGGAAACGATCACCTGTATAGAGTTAGGTAGCGTGGTACAATACAAAACTAAACGGTTTAGTATCATCTTAAGAGCACCCCTCTTAAGCAGGCTCACTGGATTGGCTCACTGGATTGGTTCAACAGTCTCTGAACGGGAGGTCCCCGCAGCCCATGTTGAAAGACGCACCGCAGAGAACCCTACTAGCCCCCCAACAACTGCGCTTGGTGTTAGATTACATTGGCGAGCATCTGGATCAATCCCTTGGCTTACAGGAGCTGGCCGCGATCGCTTCTGTCAGTCCCTATCATTTTTCCCGGCTCTTTAAGCAAACGATCGGTCTATCTCCCCACCAATATGTCATCCGCTGTCGGTTGGATCGGGCACAGGATTTACTGCAACACAGCACAGAGTCGATCGCAGAGGTAGCCGTTGCTGTGGGGTTTGCCCATCAGAGCCATTTGAACTACCACTTCAAGCGAGCCTTTGGTATTACACCTAAGATGCTGCGATCGTAGGATTAGGAGGGAGTGGTCGATCGTACCTTAGGAGATTAGGCATGACCAAAATAACCACAGAACGACAAAACCTGATTGAGGCAGTTAATACCCTAACAGATGAAGCGCTGATAGAGCTTTCTAGCTTTGTTGAATACTGGCGTTACAAAACCTCACAACCCCAGACCTCTGAGCCTCCTAAACAAAATTTTCTATTGACAGTTGCAGGGCTAGGAGCATCTGGTCAAACTGACATTGCAGACTCTGACGAAGCCATTCTAAGCAGTGAACACGTTGGCGCAGCATCTCTGTAAGAGAATCGCAAAAGGGATTGTCTTCCTGCAACGTAAAGTAAAGGTGGCAAACGATGCCTGAGTTGGGTCGGTATAATGAAAAACAAAGTTTCCCGATGCCATCGCTATTCAAAGACGAATCATGACCCGCTCCTTGGCAAAATCGACCTCGCCTAGTCCCATCCGCCAGAACTACAACGCTACCTGGCAGGACTATGTAGCGATTCGCGATAATGCCACCATAGACTGGCAGAAAATTTCATTTCATCAAGGGTGGTTGTGGGTAGAGATGGGAAAAGAAGGACCAAATCATGCCTCATTCAGTGATTTGATGACAATGATTTTTGGTTTTTGGGCATTTGTGCATCCTGAGATCCCCCTACAATCCTATGGGCGTTGCGTGATTGAAAATCCCGATACCCACGCCTGCGCTCCCGATTTAGTACTGTACAAAGGCGACAACATCCCCAAATGGCAACCGGGTGAACCACGGCGCATTGACCTACGTCGCCACCGCTTGCCCGACTTGGTGGGGGAAATTGCCGACACCACGCTCAGCCTAGACCTTGATGAGCAAAAGCAGCTCTACGCGAGTTTAGGCATCTCTGAATATTGGGTGATTGATGTCAAAGGAATGCAGATCTTTGCCTTTGGGTTAACTGAATCGGGACACTATGCAGCGATCGATCAGTCACAAATATTGACAGGCTTGCCGATCGACCTGCTGGAAAAAACCCTAGA
>JAYKGX010000331.1:0-11668 GCA_035285565.1 Synechococcales cyanobacterium | reverse complement strand
TCGGATCAGGGGTTATCGGATCAGGAGCAGGAGTGGAGATGCTGCCGATCGCCGATCCATAGAACATGACATCGGCTCCCGGCAGTAAACTGGCTTGCCAACTCGCTAACTCATCCCGATAACCGGGCAAGGTTGCCATACTGAGTTCGGTGTTGCCAAGCTGAATTCGCCCAATTGCTCCATTACTAATCACATGGACGGCTGAAATTCCCTGCCGTAACGCTAAGGCTTGCGTAATTTGCTCTACCCCATCTAGCAATGGATCCAAGTAAATCACATCAATTCTGGCTCGAATCCCATTGGCTAATTGCTGGTAGTTAGCAACTTGGCGATCGACAAAAGCGATTTCCTGACGACTGCCAACGGGTAATGGCAAGAGAGGTGCGGAAGCAGAATCCAGTAGCCTAGAAGTAGAAACATTAGAGGTAGACGATTGAGTAATTGGATCCGCAAGAGGAGCGTTGGTGCTTGAGGAGGGGTTAACAAGTTCGACAGATAGTGGAGAAGTGCTTGAACTCCCAGACAGTGAACGAGGTGATAGCATAGGTGGCTTCATTAAGGACAATTAATCAGGAAACTCACGTAGCAAAGGAACTCAGACCCAGTTTGCAGATCAGCAACTTATTCCACTCAATCAGCTACCTGCAAAATATCTATCTAATTTGTGAAAATTTGCAAACTATTAATTTGCAAAAATTTAATTATTAAGTAATTTGTCTTTGCTCAAAATTTACATTCTTCTTACCAAAATATCCGGAGAGAAGTCGTGGAAATCTCGCATTCTTAGCAAAAACTTTATACATTCTGGTAGACAACTCCAGAGTAAGAAGTTTCTGGGACAAGAGAAGATGAAGATCAAGGATGCAATATGAATAGTTACTACAAGTCCGAGCACCTACCCAATTTTGGAACAATTGCGGAGGGAAATCCTGAGTTAGCAGAAAAATTTTTTGCTTATTACAGTGCTGTCTTTGAAGAAGGGGCGCTCTCAAAGCGGGAAAAGGCCCTGATTGCCTTGGCGGTCGCCCATGCGGTGCAATGTCCCTACTGTATTGATGCCTATAGTCAAACATCGCTCCAACAGGGATCTGATCTGGAACAAATGACTGAGGCGGTTCACATTGCGACGGCTATTCGGGGGGGAGCTTCCCTGATTCATGGTCTGCAAATGCTCGATCGCACTCAGCAGATGTCGATGTAGGGTCTGATGGCTGAAAGCTATGTATGAATGCGGGTCTCCTGCGATCGCGACAGGCTGAATCAGCAAGACTCCCAGTGCTCTGGTGGACAGTTTTGGGGGGTCGGCAGCGGAATACCCAGATCTTGAAAATGCTCAATTAAAATGGCAAGAACCTGTTCTCCGTTGCGGGCAGCCTCACTGAGCGATCGCCCCATGGCACAGGGTTGGGGAATGGTGTGGGCAAATTCTGGCAACAGAACTTCATAGCAAGCTCGCTGTTCAGACCATTGAATTTGCATCCCATAGTGAGCAGTTAAGTGAGAGGTTACCTGAGGGGTTACCTGAGGAGTCAAGTAATAATTCATCTGCGCGATCTCCCAAAGCCATTCAAGATTCAACAGGATAGAAGCTCAGCGCCTCATGAAATGGAGTTATTTAGACTAGATTAACTCCACCCATGGGTGGCATTGCATTGACAACACAACTCAAAAACACTGGAGATATAGCTGGAACTGTGGGGACTTATATCTGTTTACAAGGGGCGACCTCACTAATCCGTACTAGTTGTGATAAAGATTACTTCATAAAAGTAACCATATCTCAGGGATGACTTCTAGTAATTTCCACACTATCGATCGCCCGTTTGCACAATTAACGCTTGGGGTGGCGTGGCATCGGGGGGATAGTAGAAGTCCAAACGCACCGATCGTTGTTCTTGAGGCTTGAGATTCAGTTTAACCAAGGGTTCCACCACCTGTCCCGTCCGGTGCCAAAGGTGCAGGTAACGCGTCAGAGGTTTGCCTAGATCATTATTGTAGCGTAGGCGCACCGTGCCGCGGAAGTAGGGAAAATCCAGAGAAGGTTGACGAAACCGCAGCACACCTTTGCTCAGATTCTCTTCTTTGAGCGGGGTTGCTAGCGTGATGGTAACCGTCTGGGGCTGAGGGGTGCGATTTTGCAGGGGCAGGGTCAAATCATAGTAGGTGGCATAGTTCCCATGGGCTTCGTAGGCCGTATCCCCATAGCGCACGAGGAGTTTTCCGGCTTGGGATTGGTGGGTGCCCAGACGACCTCGGTGCAAGGTGCTGAGGGGATAGGCAATACTACGACCTGGAGCAGGCAGGCCTAAGGTGCGTTGTCCTGGGTCGGTAATGGGGGTGACCCAATTAGCACCCTGTTGAATTCCAGCAACCCGACTGTAGATCAGCGGTCCACTGGTGGCCTCTAAAGGCGTTGGTGTTTTATCCCGAGGACCTGCAAAGTGACCGGTTTCCAGTAGCGATCGCCAGTCCTGTAGCGTGGGGCTGCGTTCCTGACCTTGGGGATTGAGGGGCGCAAAGAGGGCGAGACTGGCTAGGTAAACGTTGCCACTACTTCTGAGGCGCATAAAGGTCGATCGCCCATTGACGGGTCTGGCTAAGCCTTTGGTGGGGATGGGGTGATTGAGCAACATCCGGTATTCGCCCGGTGGAATCACCAAGCGATCGGGAAAGATGGGTTGGCGTTGTCCCCGCAGGACGGTATCCACTGCTCGAATGCCGGGTCCGGAAAAGATTTCACCCTTGGGGTTTTCCAGCAGCATGGGGTGGTTTTTAAAGGGGGCTTCTTCCAATTGATAGCTGGCGGCGGCGGGGATGGCGATCGCCACGGGCTGCTTGCCGGGATTGTGGACCAAAATGCCGATGTAGAGGGTGCGCAGATCTTTGGGAGTGTGGGTGAAGTGGTGGGCAAAGAGGTTAAACTCTCCGGTTAGTGGAAAATTGAGATGGGCAGCGGGGGTGGTTTTTCCCTGGGTGGGAAAGGTGGACAGCAGGATGCCTGAGGTTTTGATCCATTCCGGACTGTTGCTGTTGAAGAGTCGCATTCCATCCAGTTTTCCGGGTAGGGGACGGATTTCCCCAGGTTGCAAAATTTCCTGCGGAGTAGGCTTTATGGGAGGATTCGCCGTTGTCTGGAGGGCTGTGGTGGCAATGCCTGTGCCCATGAGGGTGAGCAGGGCGAGGGGCGCGAAGTGGTGAGGTAGCAAGTTCCGGGTTGGCATGGATGCAGGAATGGATGGGCAGATGGATAGGCAGATGGATAGGCAGATGGATAGGCAGATTGAGCGATCGTTTCTTTAGATACCCTTGCTAGCTGGGAAGTTCCGCAAATGGGTGGTAAACGGAAAGTTCTATAGCCACCTTCTTTCGGTCGGTCTGTAGGCTGGTAGGGGGCTGATATACTCTAAAATCAGTTGAGTCGCCGGATAGGTGGGTTGCTAAAAGGATTGGGAGATGCGTTGGTTGCGGTATCGTCGGGGCTGCTGCGCAGCGATCGGGGACCTTCTCCCCGCACCCCTGCTTCTTGGGGGCCTAACTCCCCCAAACCCCCCGAATGGTTTGACTCGTTGTGGGCAGATGATGTTTGGGTTGAATGGTTTATTGTTTTGCAAGTTGGTTTTTTGTTCTGGGTAGGGTTCCATGATGCATCCTGTTTCGATTCCGTCCTGTGCTTGGAGCCGTCCGATTGGGCAGGGGTGGCAGCAGCCCTACACCGTTCGCTATCCCAGTAATTTGGATGATGGACCTTGGCATGGTGCGCCTTTAGGTGGATTGGGGGCGGGTTGTATTGGGCGGGGTTCCCATGGGCAGTTTAATTTGTGGCATGTGGATGGCGGTGAGCATACGTTTGAGAATTTTGCAGGCTGTCAGTTCAGTGTGTTTGAAGACTGCGCAGGCGATCGCCAAGCCTATGCCCTGGCAACCCAAGCCCCGGCGGATGGAAGTTTGAGTCAA
Source organism: Synechococcales cyanobacterium (assembly GCA_035285565.1). Lineage (GTDB taxonomy): Bacteria > Cyanobacteriota > Cyanobacteriia > Leptolyngbyales > Leptolyngbyaceae > JAYKGX01. Next base: position 7,714 of record JAYKGX010000331.1, on the reverse strand, counting down.
TGGAATTGGTATCCGAGTGGAGATTGTTCTGAGAATTGCCAGGGTACGCCGGAAGGCGATCGTGATCGGGAGTCTTTGAAGCAACATTTTGGGGATTACTATGCCCTCTATCCCCGCAGTTGGTTTGTGTATCGCAATCAATTAAAAGCGGAAATCACCTGTGAACAGTTTTCACCGATCCTAGCGAACAATTATCAGGAAACGAGTTATCCTATTGCGGCGTTTCTCTGGACGGTTCATAATCCAACCCATGAAGTCATCACCCTGAGCCTGATGCTGAGCTGGGAAAATATGGCGGGCTGGTTCACCAATACGGCAAAATCTCCTGATATTCAACTGCGGGATGATGGGAGTCCCTATTATGACTATGTGCCTCGGCTGAAGACCAGTACTGGCAATGTTAATCGACTGGTGGGAGATGAGAATCGCATTGGCGTTGTGATGGCGAATCCACCCGCCCAGGAATTGGCAATGGAAGGAGATGGGGAATGGGCGATCGCAACGTTCTTAAATCCTCTTTACGAAGTGACGTACCAGAGTCGTTGGAATCCGGCGGGGGATGGGGCGGATCTGTGGCAGACGTTTGCTCAGGATGGAACCTTGCCCAATGGGGATGATGAAACCCCTGCTGCTCCGAATGAACGGATTGGTGGGGCGATCGCGGTTAAGTTCACCCTGCGACCGGGGAAGACGAAACAAATTCCCTTTATCTTGGCGTGGGATTTTCCGGTGATGGAGTTTGCCCAAGGGGTGAATTATTTTAAACGCTATACGGATTTCTTTGGACGCACTGGCAGAAACAGTTGGACGATCGCCAAGCAAGGGTTAAAAAACTATGCAAATTGGCAGGAGCAAATTCAAAGTTGGCAACAGCCGATCGTGGACCAAAACCTACCGGATTGGTTCAAAATGGCATTGCTGAATGAACTTTATGATCTCACCCAGGGTGGCGCTTTGTGGACTGCAGCCAGTGAACTGGATCCCGTAGGTCAATTTGCAGTGCTGGAATGCCTAGACTATCGCTGGTATGAAAGTTTGGATGTGCGACTCTACGGATCATTTGCCCTGTTGATGCTCTGGCCACGGCTGGAAAAATCGGTGATGGAAGCCTTTGCCCGTGCCATTCCGCAGCAGGACGATCGCCGTCGCAAAATTGGCTACTACTACACGATTGGTGTGGAAAGTCCCGATGCGTTGCGGAAAACGAAAGGAGCCACTCCCCACGATTTGGGCGCACCCAATGAACATGTCTGGGAAAAGACAAATTACACCAGCTATCAGGATTGCAACCTCTGGAAGGATTTAGGGTCAGATTTTGTTTTACAGGTGTATCGGGACTATTACCTCACCGGAGCTAAGGATTGGGAATTCTTGCAAACCTGCTGGCCGGCGGTGGTGGAAACCTTGCATTACCTCAAGCAATTTGATCTCGATCAGGATGGCATTCCTGAAAATGGCGGTGCGCCGGATCAAACCTTTGATGATTGGAAATTAAATGGCGTGAGTGCCTACTGCGGCGGGTTGTGGATTGCTGCCTTGGAAGCGGCGATCGCGATCGCTCAAATTCTGCAAATCACCGCAACTGCAACCCCCGATGCGGCAACGCCCAATGACGAGACCTACCAAACCGCCATCACCCAGTTCCAAACCTGGTTAGCCCAAGCCCGCCCTGTCTATCACGCCAAATTGTGGAATGGTCAATTTTATCGGATTGATAGTGCCTCGGGTTCTGATGTGGTGATGACTGACCAACTCTGTGGACAGTTCTATGCCCGTATGTTGAATTTACCCGATGTTGTGCCTGCAGACTGTGCGCGATCGGCGCTCCAAACCGTGTATGAGTCCTGCTTTGTCCAGTTTAATCAATACCTCGCCGCCGGGGGAGCCAGTGGCAGTGATGGGCGCATTTCTGAGGGCGATCGTCCCCAGGGCAAATCTCCCCTGCCGATCGGGGCAGCCAATGGCGTGCGACCCAATGGACAACCAGAAAATGCCAACTCCACCCATCCCCTAGAAGTTTGGACGGGCATCAATTTTGGGCTGGCGGCGTTTTTGTTGCAATCGGGGTTAGAAACCGAATGTTTTACCCTGACCGAAGCTGTGGTGCGGCAAATCTACGACAACGGACTGCAATTTCGCACCCCGGAAGCAATTACCGCTAACGCCACCTTCCGAGCCAGCCACTATCTCCGCGCCATGGCAATTTGGGGAATTTATGGGGTCTTCACGGGTTTTCCTGGAGGAACGCGCTAGACTAGGTAGCTGAGCTTTTCATCCCCTGGGTTCGCATGAAACGACTGAGTTCATCGGTAAATCAGCTAGTTCAATCCTTTAATCAGTGGCTTAATCAGTGGCTCAATCAGTGGCTGGGCAATCTTCCCCAGCTTCGTTTGGGCAAACGACCGATCCTCTTTGCCCTGGGGATGACGATCGCCCTCACCCCGTTACTGGGAAACCTACCTGCGGTTGGACAAGCCACAACCCAGGCTCAGTCGGTAATGGAATCGGTGAAATCAGCCGTCCAGCAAACCCTCCGCCGGCCCCTGCCAAAAGCCCAGCCCAGCCCCACCCGGCCCAAAGCCGTCGATCGCAATCTGCTCAATCCCCCAGACCAGAAACCTAAGGAAACCAGCAAATCCTCAGGCAGTGAGGGGGCAGGCGGGGGTTCCCAGTTTCCTCCATTCGATCGCGTCACCAAAGATACTAAGACGATCGAAGGTCTATTTAAGCTATACCGCAACGAAAAAACAGGTCGCCTCTTGGCGGAAATTCGCCCGGATCAACTGAACCGAAATTTTTTTGCAGCGATGACGTTAGAGTCAGGGCTGGGCGAGAATTTTCTCTACAGCGGCCTTCCCCTGGGCGATTTCATCTTTACCCTGCGACGCGTCAATAATGCGCTGCAATTCGTGATACCCAATACCTATTTCCGCGCTACGGTTGGTACCCCAATCCAGCGATCGGTACAGCGCTCCTTCAGTGATTCCGTCCTAGAAGCTCTGCCCATTCGCACCATCAATCCCGCCAACCAAGCTCTGCTCGTAGAACTCAATCCGCTGTTTCTGGGTGACTTACCGGGGCTGACTCCAATGCTAGCTGCCGTGCTGGGCAGTCCCTATACCATCGACCAAAGCCGCACCTACTTTGACAGCATTAAGGGCTTTCCCGAAAATATTGAACTAGAATCCGTCTATGGCTATGCCGGAGGCAGTGGGGGAGGGAGCGATTTCCCGAGTTTTATCAGTGCCCTGCCGGATAGTCGCGCCTTTGACCTACGGCTTCGTTACAGCTTATCTGCCCTGCCCGATCGCAATGGTGGGTATCGCCCTCGCCTCGCCGACGATCGGATTGGCTATTTCCTGACCGCCTACCAGGACTTCACCGATGACACCCCGCGCTTACCCTACGTGCGCTACATCAACCGTTGGCACCTGGAAAAAACTGATCCCACTGCCCCAATTTCGCCGCCGAAGCAACCCATTAAATTCTGGTTGGAAAATACCATTCCCCTGGAATATCGCGATGCTGTGCGAGAAGGGGTGCTGATGTGGAATCAGGCCTTTGAAAAAATTGGCTTCAAGGATGCGATCGTGGTGGAGCAAATGCCCGATAAAGCCGATTGGGATCCAGCCGACGTGCGCTACAACACGATTCGCTGGTTTAATTCCAAAGATGCCTCCTTTGCCATGGGACCTTCGCGGGTGAATCCCCTGACGGGCGAAATTCTGGATGCGGATATTCTGGTGGATGCCAATTTCATGCGATCGCTCAAGCAGGAATTCCGCAGTCTGATTGAGCAAAATCAAGCGAAAGATATTCCTTTTTTGGCACAACTCACAGGCAACCCGAATCTCTGCAACTATGGCATGGCAGGTCGCGCATTAAAGCAACGCAATCGCCAGGAAATTCAAACGAAACCCATTCCCCGTCTGCGATTTGTCAATCATAACCTAGCCTATCAAGATCTCTGTTTGGGCTTGGAAGGCAGCCAACAATTTGCCGTCGGCGATTTAGCTATGAAATTAATGCCGACACAAGCCCCGAGTCAAACCGAGATGAAGCGCTATATTGAGGAATTTCTGCGCGAGCTGATTGCCCATGAAGTCGGTCATACCCTGGGGCTGCGCCATAACTTCTATGCCAGCGCCATGCTGAAACCGGAAGACCTGAATAATCCTGAAATTACCCGCAAACGGGGCTTAATTGGTTCCGTCATGGATTATGCAGCAGTCAACCTGGCTCCCCAAGGCACTCCCCAAGGCGATTACTATACCCATGTGCTGGGTCCCTACGATGAATGGGCGATCGCCTACGGTTACAGCGTCAGTCCCAACCCGAGTCCCGCCAGCGATCGAGATCTGCTGAGTAAAATTGCCAGCCGTGCCCCCGAACCCGAACTCGCCTACGCCACTGATGAAGATGTTTGGTCTGGCTTGAATCCCAAGGTGAATTTATTTGACCTCAGCAGTGACTTGGTGACCTATTGTCAGTGGCAGATGGACAACGCCCGCACCATGTGGAGTCGGATTGACAAGCGGTTACCCCTGCAGGGCGAAAGTTTCAACGATGTGCGGGTCGCCTTTAATGCTGTGTTTGGCTATTACTTCCAAAACGCCACCCTGTTGACGAACTATATCGGCGGACAATATTTCAACCGCTTTCGATCGGGGGATGCCCAGGGTCGTTTTCCCTTTGAATCGGTGAGCCGAGCCGATCAGCGCCGGGCCCTAGAGGTGATTAGCCGCAACGTCTTTTCCGAAACTGCATTCCAATTTTCTCCCACCCTGCTGAACAAGCTCGCCCCCTCCCGCTGGAGCCATTGGGGAACCAATCCTGCCATCTTCAAACTGGACTATCCGATTCTGGATAACGTTCTCTTTCTGCAAATGGTGACAATGTATGACCTGCTTTCCCCCGATCGCCTGGCCCGACTGCGCGATGGCGAACTGAAGAACCCTGCAGAAACCCTCTCGATTCCTGAATTGATGGACAGCATCCAATCCAGCATCTGGGGTGAAGTCCTGCAAATGCCCAATGCCGTCAAGCTCAACAGTCTCCGCCGCGCCTTGCAACGGGAGCACATGAATCTCCTCGTCAACATCGTCCTGCGCCGTGACCCCGTACCTGAAGATGCCCAAACGGTCGCCCGCTTTGAATTAAAACAACTCCGCGACGCGATCGACAAAGCCCTCAAAAAAGTAGACAAACAAGACATCTACAGCCTCGCCCACCTAGAGGAAAGCCACGATCGCATCACCAAAGCCCTAGAAGCCCCCCTCCAATCCCAATAGTCCCCCCCGATCGCTTTTGCCTAAATAGACGATTCCTTCCGGGTCGCCCCAGAACTGCTGCGACAGAATAGAATAGAAAGTCTGATCACCTGTTGATCCGAACGAATCCAACCATACACTTCCACCTGACTGGCTCCTATGTCTACTCCCCTGAGCGGTGCTCAAATTCGGCAAACCTTCCTCGACTTCTTTGCAGATCGGGGGCACCAACCCTTGCCCAGTGCTTCCCTGGTTCCAGAAGACCCCACCGTACTTCTGACGATCGCAGGCATGTTGCCCTTCAAACCCATCTTTTTGGGGCAGCAATCTCCCGAATTTCCCCGCGCCACCACCGCTCAGAAATGCATTCGTACCAATGATATTGAAAACGTAGGTCGCACGGCCCGCCACCATACCTTCTTTGAGATGTTGGGCAACTTCAGCTTTGGAGATTATTTCAAATCACAAGCGATCGCCTACGCCTGGGAACTGACGACACAGGTTTTTGCCATTCCGCCAGAACGCGTAGTCGTGAGCGTGTTTGAAGAAGATGATGAAGCCTTTGCTATTTGGCGGGATGAAGTGGGAGTGCCCGTTCAGCGAATTCAGCGCATGGGAGCGGCGGATAATTTCTGGGTTTCTGGCCCGACGGGACCCTGTGGTCCTTGCTCAGAACTCTATTACGACTTTCATCCAGAACGAGGGGAAGACAACATTGACCTAGAGGATGACACGCGCTTCATTGAATTCTATAACCTCGTGTTCATGCAATATAACCGAGATGCTGAAGGCAATCTCACCCCGCTGCAAAACAAAAATATTGACACGGGCATGGGGCTAGAGCGGATGGCACAAATTCTGCAACAAAAGCCCAATAACTACGAAACGGATCTAATTTTCCCAATTATTAACACCGCTGCTAACCTGGCGAGCATTGACTATGCCAAAGCTGCAGAAGACACCAAAGTCTCGCTGAAGGTGATTGGTGATCATGTGCGATCGGTGGTGCATATGATTGCGGATGGAATTACTGCCTCCAACGAAGGGCGCGGCTATGTACTTCGGCGCTTGATCCGGCGCGTGGTACGGCATGGGCGACTGATTGGCATCCATGAAGACTTTACGGTCAAAGTTGCTGAAACTGCAATCCAACTCAGCGAAACCCAATATCCCAATGTGCGCCAGCGGGAAGAGTTTGTCAAATCCGAACTCCAACGCGAAGAACAACGCTTCCGGGAAACCCTCGATCGCGGGGAGAAATTACTGGAGGATATTCTAGCCCGTGTGCAACAGGAAATTCCCGGTGAGGATGCCTTCGTGCTGTATGACACCTATGGGTTCCCCTTGGAACTGACCCAGGAAATTGCTGCAGAAAAGGGACTCACGGTTGACACGGCTGGATTTGAAGTGGCCATGGAACAACAGCGATCGCGGGCGAAGGCAGCCCACAAGGCGATCGATTTAACCGTGCAGGGATCGTTGGATCAATTAGCAGCTCAGATTCACCCGACGGCATTTTTGGGCTACAGCCAACCCAATAGTGCGGCTAAGATTGTGGCATTGCTAGTAGCCGGGGAAGCGGTGGAATCTGCTCCAGCAGGCAGTGATGTGCAAATCGTACTGGATCAAACCCCCTTCTATGCAGAGTCTGGTGGACAGATTGGCGATCGCGGGTATTTTTCCACCCAGGAGAGCTTGGTCAGAATTAGCGATGTCCAGAAGGAATCTGGCTTTTTTGTCCACTATGGTCGCATTGAACGCGGCACCTTAACCGTGGGTGAAACCGTTCAGGCACAGATTGATGTATCCTGCCGTCGTCGCACCCAAGCGAACCATTCTGCAACGCATTTATTGCAAGCGGCTCTCAAGAAAATTGTAGATGAAAACATTGCTCAGGCAGGGTCTTTGGTATCGTTTGAACGATTGAGATTTGACTTTAGTTTGAATCGTGCGGTAACACCTGAGGAATTACAACAGATCGAAGATCAGATCAATACTTGGATTGCCGAAGCTCATGGTGCAGAAATCGCTGTGTTGCCTATCGCAGAAGCCAAAGCCCGAGGGGCAATCGCTATGTTTGGTGAAAAGTATGGTGATGAAGTCCGGGTGATTGATTTTCCGGGTGTGTCGATGGAACTTTGTGGGGGCACCCATGTGAATAACACGGCGGAAATTGGGGTTTTCAAACTGATTTCAGAAGGCGGTGTGGCAGCGGGCGTGCGGCGGATTGAGGCGGTGGCGGGTTCGGCGGTGTTGGAGTATCTAAATGTGCGGGAAACGGTGGTCAAGGATCTCAGCGATCGCTTTAAGGTCAAACCCGAGGAAATTAGCGATCGCATTACGGCACTGCAAACGGAACTGAAGGACACTCAAAAACAACTGGCGGGTCTGAAGGCTCAACTGGCGATCGCCAAAGCAGATCAATTGTTGGGCGAAGCGGAGCC
>JAYKGX010000330.1:0-5509 GCA_035285565.1 Synechococcales cyanobacterium | reverse complement strand
CGCTTCGCTCCCATTTGGGTTTCTTGCACGATCGATCGATCTTGGTGGAAATCTATTTATGGGAAGGGGTCAGTGATCAGGCATGGCAGGAAGCGCAAGCAGGCGGATGTGCGCAACGGTTATGGCTGGAATTGGCACAGCATCGTCAGGCAGACTACCCAGCCGATGTTTTACCTATCTATCAACGGGAAGTTGAATCTCTGATCCAACAAACTAACAATAAGGCTTATGCCAGTGCGATCGAATTTCTGCAAAACGTGCATCAGTTAATGGTGCGTTTAGATCAAGTGGCAGAATTTACAGCCTATTGTGATCATCTTCACCAGACCTATCGGACTAAGCGAAACTTTATCAGCCTCTTGAAAAAACAGTCTTGGTGAGGGATAAAGGGATCAAGCCATACACAGTCCAGCCATACAGAGCCGCAAAACGATACATAAAAATGTCAATCCAATCATAAACTTATATTTCTTAACAAAAATTCGATCGCATGTAAAAACTGCATTATCCTGATGCGAAATCATCGATTTTTCAAGATCTCCGTATCGGAAATAACAAGCGAATGCGCTAGATTTTGTAAGTTTGGGGTAATCACTAGACAATCCTGTCCGCTCCAGCAGACTATATAGTCACTCATCATGACAAAGAAAAACCTAATCGTGATCGGCAATGGTATGGTCGGTCATCGTTTTCTAGAACAGGCGATCGCTCAGGGACTCTCCGCTGAGTGGCACCTGGTCACATTCTGCGAAGAACCGCGTTTGGCGTACGATCGCGTCAACCTCAGCGGCTACTTTGATGGCAAGACAGCAGAGGATCTCTCCTTAGTGCAGCCGGGATTTTTTGAGCAGCATGACATTATGGTGCATGTGGGCGATCGGATTGTGGCGATCGATCGCGATCAAAAAACCGTCACCTCTGCCCAGGGTTTGGTGCTGTCCTACGATAAATTAGTCCTTGCGACAGGATCCTATCCTTTTGTGCCCCCGATTCCAGGAAATGATCAGCCCGGTAATTTTGTCTATCGCACGATCGAAGATTTGCAGGCAATGGCATCCTATGCTGAGCACTGCCAGACTGGGGTGGTGATTGGCGGCGGATTGCTGGGGTTGGAATGTGCGAATGCCCTGAAGAATCTGGGATTGCAGACCCATGTGGTGGAGTTTATGCCCCGCCTGATGGGATTGCAGGTCGATGATGCGGGTGGACTGATGCTGCGGCGAAAGATTGAAGCCCTGGGGGTGCAGGTGCATGTCAGCAAATCCACGACCCAAATTGTCAGTAATGACCAAGGCATTGAAAAACTCACCTTTGCCGATGGAACCGAATTGCTGACGGATATGGTGGTCTTTTCAGCCGGAATTCGACCTCGGGATGAGCTGGCGCGGGCTTGTGGCTTAGCGATCGGCGATCGAGGCGGCATTGTGATTAACGATGACTGTCAAACTTCCGATCCAGATATTTATGCGATCGGTGAATGTGCCCTGCATGATAATCGGATTTATGGTCTGGTGGCTCCGGGTTATTTAATGGCGAGCGCCGTGGCGGAAAATCTGGCGCAACCGGGAAGTTCTGCTTTTGTTGGGGCGGATCTGTCTACGAAGTTGAAATTGCTGGGAGTGGATGTCGCTAGCTTTGGCGATGCCTTTGCTAAAACTCCCGGTGCGCAGGAAATTGCCATCAGTGATGCGGTGCAGGGAACCTACAAAAAGCTGGTGATTGATGGGGCTGGTAAGCAACTGCTCGGGGGAATCCTGGTGGGAGATGCTGCTGCCTACGGAAACTTGCTGCAAGTGATGCAAAATGCGATCGCCCTACCGCCCCATCCAGAAGATTTGATTTTACCAGCGCGATCGGGATCTGCCCCAGCGTTGGGAGTGGAGAGTTTCCCGGAAACAGCGCAAATTTGTTCCTGTAATAACGTCAGCAAGGGTGCAATTTGTACGGCAATTCAGAACCAAAACCTGACGGACATCGCTGCGGTGAAGAAATGCACGAATGCGGGAACGGGCTGTGGGGGCTGTGTTCCGTTGGTGACGGATATTCTGAAATCGGAATTGAAAAAAGCAGGTGTGGAAGTTAAAAATCACCTCTGCGAACATTTCCATTATTCCCGCCAGGAACTCTACCACCTTGTACGGACTCATCAAGTTAAAAACTTTGATGAATTGCTAGAGCGACATGGACAAGGTCATGGTTGTGAAATCTGTAAACCAGCGGTAGCGTCTATTCTCGCCGTTGCTTGGAATGACTATATTCTCAATACCTCCCATGCTGGACTACAGGATACCAATGATGCCTTTTTAGCGAATTTGCAACGGGATGGCACCTACTCTGTGATTCCGCGTGTGCCCGGTGGAGAAATTACGCCAGAAAAACTGATTGTGCTAGGCGAAGTGGCCAGGGACTTTGGGCTGTATACCAAAATTACCGGAGCGCAACGGGTTGATCTTTTTGGGGCGCGAGTGGATCAACTGCCGCTGATTTGGCAACGGTTGGTGGAAGCAGGGTTTGAATCGGGTCATGCCTATGGGAAAGCCTTGCGTACGGTGAAGTCCTGTGTGGGCAGCACCTGGTGTCGGTTTGGGGTGCAGGATTCCGTCGGCTTGTCGGTGGAGTTGGAACTGCGCTACCGAGGGTTACGAGCGCCCCATAAACTCAAGTCTGCCGTCTCCGGTTGTACGCGGGAATGTGCGGAAGCCCAGAGCAAAGATTTTGGCGTGATTGCGACGGAAAAGGGCTGGAACCTCTACGTTTGTGGCAATGGCGGCATGAAACCCCAACATGCGCAACTGCTGGCGGCGGATTTGGACAAAGAAACCCTGATTCGCTATATCGATCGCTTTTTGATGTTCTATATCCGCACGGCAAACCGTCTGGAGCGGACGGCAACCTGGTTTAACAAACTAGAGGGGGGAATTGAATATCTCCAGCAAGTGGTGATTGAGGATAGTTTAGGCATTGCGGCGGAATTGGAAGCGGAAATGGCATACCATGTTGCCACCTATCAATGCGAATGGAAAACGACGATCGAAGATCCCGAAAAATTGCAGCGATTTACCCATTTCGTCAATTCCGATCAACCCGATCCCCATCTCCTGTATGTGGAAGAACGCGGACAAAAACGCCCTGCCTACGAGCATGAACGGCAACTGGCAACGATCGATCGGGGTTCATAAGCGCAAACGATGTTCTAGGCTGATAGCAAGTTCTAGCAACTAACGTTCCAGATTTCGATCCCCCCTAGCCCCCCTTATTAAGGGGGGAACCGAGCCAAAATGAAGAAAGAGACATCGTTATAGACTCTGATTTAGGTAACTTTTTCGGTTTGAAGTCCCCCTTATTTCTAGCGCAGCGGCGCGTCAGCGCGGGGACTTAGGGGGATCGAGAGATTGACGGGAATCGAGTTTTGTCGAACTGACGTTATTAAGGGGGGAACTGAGCGAATCTTGCTTGACTTTCCCCTGATTCAGGAGGGTTAGAGAGGGGGAATGAGACAAGCCTTTCACTGATTTGATGTACTGTTCTTTATTTGAATCTTCTAACGATTTATGCTGCAATCAACTGTTATTGCTCAATGGGTTCCGGTTTGCCATCTCGATCGCATTATTCCCAATACAGGAGTTTGTGCGCTGGTGGAAGGCAAGCAAGTGGCGGTGTTTCGAGTGGGAGATCAGGTGTTTGCCCTTTGTAATTACGATCCCTTTAGCAAAGCCCATGTGTTGTCACGGGGAATTGTGGGCGATCGTAAGGGAGTCTTGAAAGTGGCTTCTCCGGTGTATAAGCAGAATTTCTGTTTGCAAACGGGTCAGTGTCTGGATGATGAGACGGTGCAGGTTCCTACCTATCCTGTGCGAGTGGAGCAAGGTCAGGTGCAAGTGGGAATTGTGGCGTAGAACGGTGCTGGGATGGGGAGTGGTCTTCCATTCTCCATTCCGCTCTTATGTTCTAACAGATTTCACATGACTGGGCTGTCCCAAAATCGTGCCATTGTGCTGATATTCTTCCAGGGTAAACGCATCGACTTGAATTGCGGCAATGCGTAATTTTTCTGCCATTTGTAATTGCTGGGCCGCTTCCTGGGTCAGCAGTCCGGCAGCTAGGGCAGCTTGAATCACTTGTTGTGGTGAACCAGCGGGAATTTGTTGGGCTTTGATGGCTGCTTTTAAACGTTTCCAAGTCGATTCTGCTTGCCAAACCGCTTGGTGAGCTTGCTCCAGCCTGCCTAGGGATTCTTCCGGATGGGTGGGCAGATAAATTCCCTGGGTGAGACGATCGCGCACTGCACCAGGCGTTTGCAAAAGCTGGGCAACCTGGGTACTGAGGACATCACTCGGCGGTTGACCGATGGCATTGAGTGCGCCAAAGGGGAGCAGCAGCGGAGCGAGAACGCTGATCCAGGTTGGTAAATTTTGCAAGAGACCTGTCAAAGCTTGATGAATTTCATAGAATGCCGATTGCATTGCCCAGTCGAATAAGGGGCGATCGCTTTCTAAACACCCTTCGGCTTCATAGCGTCGTAAAGTTGCACTGCCTAGGTAAAGCCAAGCCAAAATATCAGCAAATCGACCTGTGATTGCTTCTTTCCGTTTTAGATCACTCCCCAAGGTGATTAAGGACAGATCTGCCAAAAAAGCAAACAGAGCCGAAGCCCACATCAAGCGCTGATAGTAGGGTTTGGCGATCGCATTTCCCGGTGTGCGCACAAAAGCAGCCCGAGACAAACTCAACCAACTCGCCCGCAACCCATTTCGGATCGTCCAGCCCACATGCTGCCAGAGTAATTGATCCAATGCGATCGTATCTCGGTTTTCCAACGCTATAATCTCATCGTAGAGATAGGGATGACAACGGATAATCCCCTGCCCGAAGATCATGAGTGTTCTGGTTAAAATATTGGCTCCTTCAACCGTAATGGGAATTGGGATCGCCGTATAGATATTCGCCAACAGATTACGCGGTCCCCGACAGATGCCTGCACCGCCGAGAATATCCATGCCATCATTCACCAATTGCCGCGATCGCTCCGTAAATTGATATTTGGCGATCGCAGAAACCACCGAAGGTCGTTCTCCCGCATCCACCGCCGCACAGGTATACACTCGTGCAGCTTCCAGTAAATAGGTCAGCCCGCCAATCCGCGCCAAGGGTTCCATCACCCCTTCAAATCGCCCCACCGAGAGACCAAACTGTTTGCGAATCACGGCATAATCTCCAGTGATCCGGCTGACGAATTTGGCAATGCCCGTGCAGGTGGCTGGGAAACTAATGCCCCGTCCCGCTGCGAGGGATTGCATCAACATTTTCCAACCCTGTCCCGCCTGTTCCACCCCGCCAATGATGTGATCAACGGAAATCACCACATTCTCACCCGCGATCGGTGAATTATAGAATGGCACACCCATTGGATCATGGCGTTTGCCGAGAATTAATCCTGGCGTATCAGCCGGAATCAAGGCGCAGGTAATCCCCAGTTGTTCGCCCTGCCCCAGTAACTGATCCGGATCTC
>JAYKGX010000329.1:0-4655 GCA_035285565.1 Synechococcales cyanobacterium | reverse complement strand
TCCGACGATTTGCGACCATGACGACCATAGAAGGATTCCCCAGGATGCAAGCAGGATGTGGGCTTGGTTTGCTTGAGCTGCCTAGTGTGCTTTGAGATTTCTAGGTGTGCTTTGAGATGTCTAGCTTGATTAATCGAGACCCTGAGCGATCGAGAACAATGTGAAAGCAATGGATAGAAACAGTGAGCCGTGAATTCAATTGTAGGCTGCTAGCTGGGGATGGGCTAGGGGTTTGAGGAAAATTTTAACCAGGGATGATGCCGCGTGGGAAGGCTGTTGTCACTTTGGCAACCCATTCTAGGATGGTGGGCAGTTCGTCTTTGTGGGTCCACAACCAGCGAATCGCATTGGTGACGGTTTCGGCTTGGCGGTGGCTCATCAGGTTCAGAAACACCCGTTGGCGATCGCGTAACCAGTCTTCTGAGCTATTTTCCATTTCTTCTACCACCCACCATTCCATCATGGAGGAGGAGAAGGCATATTTGAATTCCCCCGATCGGGATTTGCGGTTGAGCACCCCTTGCTCCACTAAGTTAGAGAGTTCCCGTTCCTTTTGGCTGAATACCAATTCCAGATCGCCCAAGTCATAACGCCTTTTTTGCATCCGTCCCTTCAGGTGAACCAGGGCTATCAGCATCATCAGGGTTTGCTCGATGTCGTTGGCTAAGTTCCAAAAGGCTTCAAACAAATGCTGGGTCATGCTACGAAAATCTTCAGCAAAAACGAGGGGATCGGGCACATTCCCCGAACGCAGTTCTCGGTATAACAGATGTCCGGCATTTTGCAGCAGGGCGGGGTGCCCGTTTGTCATTTCTCGGATGCCATCGCGCAGGGCGGGGGTCATGGGCAAGCCTCCCATTAAAGCCGCCACTTCGTTGGTGTTGAAAGGTTTGAGGGGTAAAAACAGATAGTGGTTATACCAGGGGGAACTGCCCGGTTGCAGCTTGGGACCCAGTTCATTTAAGCGGCGTAGGGAGGTGACGATCATCGAGAGGTATTGTCGTTCCCGCGCATGGGAGCAAAGGTTCCGACAATCGCTGACAAAACTGGCGATCGCGGCTTCGTCGTATCCGGGCTGCATCCTCAGCGCCACATCATAGTCATCCACTAGCAGCACCAGGTAGCGATCGCCTTTGCCAATTTCCCGCAATACCTGCCTTAAACCCTCTTTAGAGAAATTTTGAGCTTGGATCAGGGTCTGGGCTTCCGTGGCGATCGCGTCATCTCCTGCATAGGCGTGAATCTGGGTGAGGACTTCCTGCCAAAATTGGGGTGCGCTGAAGGGTGCGAGATCTAGGCAACTGAGCATGACAAGGATGGCTTTGGAGGGGTCATAGCCGCGAATCAGCCAAGATTGTGGATCCAATAGCAAAGCTAAGAAAGAGGTTTTGCCAATACCAGGGCTACCCCAGATGGCGAGGTTGCTCTGACTGGTGATCTGATCAAAGGCGGTGGCAATTTCTGCAGTGCGACCAATGAAGCGATCGGGGGTGACGGGTTTACCAACTGTGAAGGGATTGGACACCATGGTGAGCGATCGAGAGAGATAAGCGGACTGATAAGGAGATAGAACTACTCTAGCCTAATTGCAAAAATACTGCCCCAGAAGTTTATAGTTGATATGTTCTATCAAAAAGACGATCGTTTAAGTGGATCCAGTCTAAGATGTCTTGGTTTCTAATTTTCTAAAATAGGGTGCTGTCTAGGCGATCTAAGCGCAGAAATGTCTCTAACAGCACCGCAGTTCCCTGGCCACATTCTTCTGGAGTTGTGAATTCATCTTCCGAATGACTAATCCCCTCTCGACTTGGCACAAAAATCATTCCCATTGCGGCAAATCGCCCGATTTCCTGGGCATCATGTCCCGCCCGACTGGGTAATGTCATAGGAGATAAACCTAAGGCTTGGCAGGATTGCTCAATCTCCGCCATGACCGCTGGTGTGGATAGCGTCGGTAAGATATGCAAGGTTTGCTGTATGGAAATTTCTGTTCCCGTTTGGGTCGCAATCTGGTTAATTTCATGCTTGATCTGCACGACTAAATCCTCCAGTTTTTCCTGGGATAAATCCCGCAAATCAATGCGCAAATCCACTTGCCTTGCTACGGTATTCGTCGCATTGGGGCAAACATTCAGATACCCCACCGTCGCAACCTGATCTCCGGGGGTTTGGGTTGCAATGCGATTGACTGCAATCACAATTTGTGATGCGGCTAAGAGAGCGTCTTTACGCATATTCATCGGTGTAGTGCCCGCATGGTTTGCACGCCCTAAGATCGTCACTGCAAAACGGTATTGACCCACAATTCCTGTCACAATCCCGATCGATTTTCCAAAATGCTCAAGTACTCCCCCCTGTTCCACATGTAACTCGACAAATGCTGCAATTTCGTCCGGTTGGCGTTTAGCCGTTGCGATCTGTTCCCAATTGCCCCCAATGCTGCTCAAGCAGGGCTGAATTGGGGTGCCATCTAGTCGCACATAATAATTCGGATCAGTGCCTACTGCTCCTGCCATTGCTTTACTGCCAATGACCGATCGCTCCTCATCGGTAAAGACAATCACTTCGATCGGATGTTGCAGCCGCAGGGATCGCTCGGACAACGATCGCACGATTTCCAGTCCAGCCAAAACGCCTAAGCAGCCATCATAGCGACCGCCAATGGGGACTGTGTCAATGTGCGAACCCGTTGCTAATGCGCCTAATTCTGGACGCATGCCTGCATAACACCCAATGATATTTCCTGCGGCATCCATGCGAACCGTCATGCCAGCTTCGACCATCCAGTGGGTTACCTGCTGTCGTGCCTGCAAGTCTTCTGCGGTAAAAGCAACGCGACTAATGCCGCCATTTGGTAGTTGCCCAATGGTTGCTAGGTCATTAATACTATTGCTAAGGCGATCGAAATCAATGGTGATGTTGTCAATGATTTGAGTCATAGTTAAATGCGGTTATGGTAAATCAAATTAACTACCGCGATAGGTACTATAAGACCAGGGCGATACCAACAGTGGCACATGGTAATGGGCATTGCCATCTGCAACTCCAAAACGAATGGGAACCTGATCTAAAAAATACGGCTGAGGTAGTGCAAGCGAAGATTTTTGAAAGTATTCGCCCACGGCAAAAACCAACTCATAACTGCCGACTTGTAAGGCTTCATCGACTAATAACGGGACATCCGTCCGACCATCTTGGTTTGTCGTAGTTTGTTTAAGGATTGTCCGATCGTGACCGTCTGGAGACAGTGCCCAAAGCGTAATGCTGATCCCATCTGCTGGTTTACCCTGGACTGTGTCTAGCACATGGGTGGTTAATTGACCTGCCATAAGCGCAATTTAAATAATGTGCAAGTTGAAATCTTGTCTACCCCGTTACTGTAATGGTCCTCCTAAAATGGTTTTCGCGATCGCGCTGGTCACATCACTGGGTGCCTCTGTTGCCAGTTGCTTATACCAGGCTTGAGTAATGACTGGATCAATCCCGTGGATTTGTTCAGCCCGTTGTCTGGCTTTTTGTACCACAGTATTGGCGCGGGTTGTGCGATCGGTGTTATAGCGTTGCAATGCATCCATCACACTGATATTGGTGCTGCTTAGATAGTTGGTCAACACCCACCCATCTTCCATGGCCTGACATCCTCCCTGCCCCAGATCAGGACAAGTTGCATGGGCTGAATCCCCGAGTAACGCTACGCGACCCCGGACATAGGTTGCGATTGGTCCCACATCATGAATCGCAGGACGAGCGATGCTGGTGGGATCAAGTCGATCGATTAAACATTGCACGGGCGGTGCCCAACCCTCAAAATGCGATCGCAATTCTGCTTGATACTGTTCAGGTATCGCAGGGGTATCTGCAGGGAGTGGCACATCCAGGAAAAAATAAAATCGATCGCCTGCCACTGGCATAAGGGAGGCTCGCTTGTGGTCGCCCACATAAATGATCCAAGTCTCTTTCGGTGCCAAATCTGGGTCGGCAGCCACTAAACCATTCCAATTAATGTAACCACCATATTTAGGTTCGACCGCATATCCTAAAACATAGCGGCGTAACTGCGATCGAATCCCATCAGCGGCAATCAGGACATCCCCTCGCGCCCGATGACCGTTGGCAAACAAAGCGGTTACACCGGTTGCATCTTCTTCAACGGCGATGCAGTCATGCCCTAAGGAGACCTTGCCCGGAAATGCCTGGAGGAGCATTGATTGTAAATCCCGTCTTGCCACTGGGTAAGGGCGTTGTCCCACCTGTTGAATCAAGGGCATCAAATCAATGTCATTCAATAATTCTCCAACTTTATCACGATATTGCATGGTGTTCATTTGTCCACCGATCGTCGCGATTTCTTGCCCCAAGCCGAGACGGTTCAGCACCTTCACCCCATTAGACCACAGCGAAATGCCTGCCCCAACAGGCCGCAAGTCTGAGACGCGATCGTAGATTTCGACTTCGTAACCAACCTGATTGAGTGCAATTCCTGCTGTCAATCCACCAATTCCAGCACCAATCACAACGACTTTCAGATGATGCATCTGCTATTGCTCCATCAGAGTTAATGTTACAAACTGCTGTAATTCTTACTTACATCAGTTTTAGATCAATCAGCCACGGCCCCCTCCCCCCCTCCCCCCCCTCTCCTCATTCAAACTGTG
>JAYKGX010000328.1:0-18030 GCA_035285565.1 Synechococcales cyanobacterium | reverse complement strand
ACCTCTCCAGGAGGAATGGGCGGTTGGGGGGGGTCGATCATCCGCATGAGAAACCACAAGGACTGCAAATGGGCAAACGCTGATAATTCTTGCCGTCCGATCGTCAGAAAAATTCGCTGTGCCAAAGCAGGCAGTATTTCAGCAGCAGCAGCATTGGTGGGCACTTCCAGCCAACGATCGCCCGCCTCTGGTTGCCAAGCCGATCGCACCAACATCACATGGGGAATCCCCAGGGTTGCCGTTGCCGTTGCTGCATTCCAAGAAATCTGCTCAGCAAAGGGATGAGTTGCATCAATCACCCCATCAATCTGCGCAGTTTGCAAATAGGTCATCAAGCCATCAATGCCGCCAAATCCGCCCTGTCGCACCTGACCTGTGGGGAGAACGGGCTGCTGGGTGCGTCCTGCTAACGACGAAATCACCTGCCACCGATCGCTCTCTTGGTGGACTTGCTGGGCTAAGGCGATCGCTTCCGTTGTTCCTCCTAAAATCAAGAGACGTTTTTTGCAACTTTGATCCATGCTTTTGATCCATGCTGACAAACTGAATGTTAGGGTGATTTATTATAGTGTATTTCTGTTTTCCTTGTAATTTATGGCTCGCACTGGTTACACCCTTCCGGTTTTTGCAGTTGCTGCGGCTCAGGCGGCATTACAGCATTTATTGCAACGGCGTTTATTGCCATCTCCCTCTCAGAAACCCATCCAGCAAGTCATTTTAGAATTACTCCCCGATCGCGCTACCATTGCCATCCAGCAGGTGGCTCAATTGGATGAGCAGACGGCTTTGGCAATTACCCTCAGCGATCCGGGCGATAATCTTGACCTGACCCGCCATACCCCCATTTGGGCAAAGGTCTGTTTGCAACCCCGCTCCAGGCAACCCGAACCCAGTGAAGCCCTCATTCTGCAAGCTGGAGAAGGTCTGGGGCGATCGCTCTCTGGAGAACCTGCTATTTATCAATATGCGCAACGATTGTTTGACGCCAATTTGCGATCGCTCATTCCTGAAGATCAAACTGCGATCGTCACGATCATCTTACCAGAAGGAAAACAATTGGCAGAACGAACTTCTAATGCAGCATTTGGCATTGTAGAAGGGCTTTCCTTACTGGGCACCAGTGGCATTGCCAAACCGCTCTCTGCAGAAGAACATTTAAGTGATTTACGACAAGCTTTGCAGCAAACCGTTCACCATCATTCCGATTTAATTTTTTGCATTGGTAGTAATGGAATGCAAGTGGCGGCGCGCTTGGGCTGGAATCCAGAGGCGATCGTCCAAACGGGGAATTGGATTGGGGCGATGCTAGTGGATGCAGGACTGCAGGGGGCAACCTCGGTGCGACTCCTGGGCTATCAAGGTAAACTCATTAAGCTGGCTGGGGGCATTTTCAACACCTCCAGTCACCTGGCTGATGCCAAACTAGAAATCCTCAGTGCTGCCGTCTTGCGGGTTGGCGGATCTGCGGAATTAGCCCGATCGCTCTTAGCGTGCAAAACAGCGGATGCCGCCTATCATCAATTAGTGGAACAGCAGTTTGCCACCCCTGTGTTTACGGATTTAACCCACCGCATCACCCAAAATGCCCAAGCCTACGTCAAAAAATATGCGAATGTGCCTTTACCAATTCAAACGATTCTCTTCGATCGCCAAGGAACGTTGATTGCCCCCAACCCAGAACTCATGATTGACGGCTAAGTGGCAGAGGAGGGTGACCTGTCATCGTCTCAACCGCCAGATCCTCACAAGATCCTCAAATCCCCAAGTTACGCTACTGATATAGCCAATCCCAACCCTTTATCGCAGTTGCAACCTTTACCTCAATTGCAACCCAATGCATTGGCTATCTTGTGAAAACTTGACTTTAAGCGCGAGGAAATTGATATGCCTACTATCATCCCTTGGCAACCCATGAAAGAACTGCAAGCTCTGCAGCAGCAGATGGATCACCTCCTCGACACCTGGACTCAAGGAGAAACCTGGGCAGGCTTGCGATCGCCCCTGCGAGACGTGAATTGGCTGCCTGCGATCGAAGTACAAGAGACGGAAACGGAGTTGATTGTCAAAGCTGAAATTCCACGGATTACGGCAGAAGAGCTGACTGTGGAAGTGGGTGAAAAAATTGTCACGATTCAAGGCGAGCATCGAGAAGAGCATCAAACGACAGATAACACAATTTATCGTTCAGAATTCCACTACGGTCAATTTTATCGTCAAATCAATTTGCCAACAGCCGTTCAGAATGAAGCTGCTCAAGCTCAGTTTAAAGACGGATTGCTGACCCTCACCCTACCCAAACAGGAATCTAGTCCTGCCAAAGTGGTGAAGATCTCTCTGGCGGATCAGATTCGATCGACGGTGACCGAAAATCGTCAACAGGATACCCTGCGGCAGGAACAGGTGGAAAGCCGAGCCGAAGCCAGCCTGCACCAACCCAATCATTCTTCCATTACCGAAGAAACGAGGGCAACGGTTGTGCAAGACCGCAAAAAAGCGGAACATCTCGAAGAAAAGGTGCATCTTCGGGCGACGGAGGACCTGAGAGCGCCATCTGACGGATGACCTGAGCGCTGGCGGGAATGGGAAGAGCGATCTCTCCGTTCCCGCAATATTTATTTTGCACAGTGAAAAGGGTTCGCTAAGCTGATGGATATAGCAATCCTAATTGATTTGTGGGGCGAAATTCTGCCTGCACAGGCTAGAAGTCTGTCCCACTTTTACAATTGAAAGAGGATTACTATAGGTTTCCAGTAGGAGCTTATCCTGATGCCGTATCACCCTCCCATTTGGACGATCGCAGTTGAAACTGTTTTTGCGGTGTCCCAAACCACTCGTCAGGGACTTTCTGAAGCCGAAGCCCAGACGCGGTTGCAGCAGTATGGGTTTAATGAATTACCAACTCCTGTGCAGCGATCGCTCTGGTTGCGCTTTGCCGATCAATTAACTCACTTCATGGCATTGCTGTTGTGGATTGCCGGGAGTTTAGCCTTTGTTTCTGGCATTCCTGAATTAGGATGGGCGATTTGGGCTGTGATTTGGATTAATGCCCTGTTTAGTTTTTGGCAGGAATTTCAAGCCGAAAAAGCTCTCTCCGCGCTGCAAAATGTGTTGCCAACCCAAGTGAAGGTGCTGCGCGAGGGTCTCCTAAAATTAATCCCAGCGCGGGAATTGGTTCCAGGCGATGTCATGCAATTAGAAGAAGGCGATCGCATTTCTGCCGATGCCAGATTAATTGAAGTGCAGGCGCTTAATGTGGATATGGCAGTGCTGACGGGTGAATCTGTCCCTCGAACGCGATCGGCGGATCCCTGCCAGACGGAAACCCTTCGTCCTGCTGATGCCCCTAATTTAGTGTTTGCGGGGTCTACGGTGGCTTCTGGGCGCGGCCTAGCCGTTGTTTATGCCACAGGCACCCATACCGAATTTGGACAAGTTGCTCACCTGACCGCCCATGTGCAACGGGAAGCCAGCACCCTAGAAGGGGAAATTAGTAAAGTCGTGCATCGGATCACGGCGATCGCCCTAGGCATGGGTGTGTTTATTTTCATCCTTTCCAAACTCCTGGTGGGCATGGAATTGCGAGAAAGTTTCATTTTTTCCATTGGCATTATTGTGGCGTTTGTGCCAGAAGGATTACTCCCTACGGTCAGCCTTGCCCTGGCGATCGGTGTGAAACGTATGGCGCGGAAAAATGCCTTAGTGCGTCGTCTTTCAGCGGTGGAAACCCTCAGTGCCACAACGGTGATCTGTACCGACAAAACCGGAACCCTGACCAAAAATGAAATGACCGTGCGCTATCTCTGGCTACCGCGATCGCAGGGCAGTGGGGAGGTGACGGTGACGGGCATTGGCTATGATCCCACCGCAGGTCATCTGGAAATTCCGGCAACTGAGCTGAACGATCCGATCGAGCAATTAATGACCCTGGCAATCCTCTGTTGCAATGCCCAAGTCAAACGCCAAGCGCAATCCAGTCAATGGCAGGCGGTGGGCGATCCGACGGAAGCTGCTTTAGTGGTGGTGGGTTTGAAAGCAGGCGTGGACTTAGACAAGTTAACCGTCACCCTGCCCCGAGTGCGAGAAATTCCCTTTGACTCCATGCGCCGTCGGATGAGCGTTGTGATTGACACTCAGCGATCGCCCCATTTTGCCAATGCGCCTTACCTGATGATTATGAAAGGTGCGCCCTTAGAGGTTTTAGAAGCTTGCAACCAAGTGCAAATTGATGGCAGCGTGCAAAGATTAACATCAGATCTGCGATCGCAAATTGCTCAGAATAACGATCGCTTCGCTAGCCAGGGTTATCGAGTGTTAGGCGTTGCTCTGCGATCGGGAACTGGGGAGTTCATCACTTGTCCATCAGAAACGTTAGAAACCGATTTAACTTTTATTGGATTGATTGCGATGATCGATCCCCCTCGTGCAGAAGTTGCTAATGCGATCGCCGCCTGTCATCAAGCTGGTATTCGCGTAACGATGGTCACTGGGGATTATGGTCTCACTGCAGAAGCGATCGCTCAGAAGATTGGGTTGGTCAATGGCAAGGCGAGAATGATTACAGGTGAACAGTTGAGTCATCTCTCTAATGCGCAACTCAAGCAAATTCTTTATCGCTGGAATGGCTCTATCATTTTTGCCCGTATGATGCCAGAACAAAAACTGCGGCTGGTGCAAACCTATAAAGAAATGGGGCATATTGTGGCTGTCACGGGGGATGGGGTCAATGATGCGCCCGCCCTCCGATCTGCCCATATCGGCATTGCCATGGGGTTAAACGGCACGGATGTTGCCCGAGAAGCGGCGGATATTGTGCTGATTGATGATAACTTTGCCACCATTATTAGTGCGATCGAACAGGGACGATCGGTCTATCAAAATATTCGCAAGTTTATTACCTATATTCTTGCTTCTAATGTGGCGGAATTTTTCCCATTCCTATTCATGGTTTTGTTTAAAATTCCTCCGGCTTTGGTAATCTTACAGATTCTAGCGATCGATCTGGGAACGGATATGTTACCTGCCCTTGCCCTCGGTGCGGAAAAACCCGAAGCAGGGATGATGAATCAACCCCCGCGCCAACTCTCGCAACCCTTACTGGATAAGTCCCTGATGTTACGAGCTTACTGTTTTTTAGGATTCTTAGAGGGCATTCTCAGCATGGTGGGCTTCTTTAGCGTTTGGCTGGCCCATGGGTATGATTTACCTGCTATACAAGCGATCGCTCCTACGATTCTGAATCATTCCGCTAGTGCATCCATCATGGCAATTTACCACCAAGCTACCACAGTGACTCTGGCTGCGATTGTGGCTTGTCAAGATGGTAATGTGTTTGCCTGCCGTTCAGAGCGAGTTTCGATTTTTCAATTGGGCTTTTTTAGCAATCGACTTATCTGGTTGGGCATTGCGATCGAGTGGGCTTTAATCCTTAGCATTATCTACATTTCACCCTTGCAGAAGCTCTTTTCCACCACCACCTTTCCTCTGAGCTACTGGTTCCTGCTGGGACTCTGCCCACCCATCCTGTTGTTAGCCGATGAACTCCGTAAACGAATCCTGTATCGATCCGTTAAACAGGGCTAATTCCTTATTTCATTCTGATGGCTAAAGGGGCATTAGCAAATGAATCTTGGAATCCTCCACTGGAGCGGTATCTGGGGCGGCATAGAGTGTCGATCGCCAAGCGACGGGAGCATCCTGACGTTGCAACACAAAACGCATAATGGTCAGATCGCGATCGTTAAACAAGCGCCAAGCCACGGCTAAATAACAGAGATAGCGATTGTAGTGATATACCCCAACCAATTTTATCGCTTCCTCTGCCTGGTCTGTCAACCGCTGAAACCAAGCCTGCAAGGTTGGACGATAGTCATGGACAGAGTGATGCACCACGCGCAAGCCTGCTGCTTCAAACACATCCAAATGCTGCTGCCAATGGGACAATTCCAAGCCCGGAAACACATCTGCCCCGCCCGCTAATAGCCGAGTTGCAGGAGTGGCAGAGGTTTGGGAGAAGAAATGGTGAACAAGTCGTCCGGTGGGTTTAATGGTTTTGGCTAATTTTTGGGCTAGGGGCAGCAGATCGGCTTGAGGAACATGTTCCATTCCTCCGATCGAGTAAATCTTATCCCAGGCATTGGGTGCATAATCCGTGGTGATAAAATCCTTGAATTCGGCGTGAAATCCGTAATGGTCGTCAATAAAATGCTTTTGCTCAATCGAAAGCGTGTAACCGTAAAGATTCTCGCGATCGCCTGTGGTTTCATATAGTTTCTTCAGCATTGCCCCCCAACCGCAGCCCAGTTCCAGAATGCGTTCCCCTGGTTGAGGATCAAGCAAATTCACTAGAAAATTCGCTTTGTGGTTTTGAGCTTCTTCCAGGGTATCTGTGCGATCGATAAAATCTGCACAGGTGTAGAACATATAGCGGCGATCGAGGAACAGTTGATAAAATTGATTCGACAGATCGTAATGTTGGGCAATCCCCGCAATCCGATCTTTAAAGCGCACATAGAGTTTGGCATACAGACGACGCACGGGAGCGGGTGGATAATGCCGTTGCAAGCCCTCTAACCAAGGATGACCCGGTTGAGTTAAGCGTTGCCAAATTTCTGAAGCATCCAAGGGTACCGGCGATCGTGACCAGAAGAAAAATTGAGCATAGCTGATGCCAAACAAAATTGTTTCAGGAATCAGCAACAGAAATCGTTTCAGTTGTAAAAGAGGATTCATATTGTACGCATGTCCTAACGTGAAGATTAAGTTGTAATGATTCAGTCTATGAAGCGTAACCGGACAGCAACGAACCTATCGCTTGTGGTGTATATTTTGGTATTAGCACAAATTAACGATAGGGTTTTTTCGATTAACAAAAGTTAAAACAATTTGCAAAAGAGTTGACTGAATCGTAACAAACACCCTAAATTCTATGAGTTAAACCCTTGAGGTCACAATGACAGCTTTCAAACTGATCCATCAGGCAGATTATGCCAAAGCGCTCCGTCCGTTGCTTCCAGCGATCGCCTTTCAGCCCCATCCGGCGAAATTGTGGATTTTATTCACACACCTTGGCATCATGCTCAGTGGTTGGGCGATCGCGGCGGCGATTCCGGTCTGGCATTGGCAACAAATTTTGGTCTATCTGCCCCTCAGTCTGATCATGGGTAATAGCGTGCTGGTGCTTGCTTTTGTCAGCCATGACCTGTTGCACGGCAGTATTATTCGCAATCAACGGGTTGCCTACTGGCTCGGACTCATTGGCTATAGTCTCCATTGGACTCCTCCCACGCTCTGGCAAATTGTCCACAATCGTACCCACCATCCCAAAACCAATTCCGTAGATGATCCCGATCGCAATTACCTCTTTCAGCAACCCAACAGTTTAGGCAAGCGCGTGCAATCTTGGCTGGTTCCTTCTTCAGAAGTCACCTTTTTGGGATGGGTGCTGGGTATGTTAACAGCCTGGGGCGTGCATACAGCAAGGAATGTGGTAGCAGCTATCTTTTTTGGCGGCAAAACTGAAGATGTGCCTGCGCCGTTTCCTGTCAAGCCTCGGGAACAACGTCAAATTGCGATCGAACTGGCATTCATTACGTTGATCCATTTATTGATTGGGTTTGTTTTAGGGTTTAATCCCTTGAAGTTGGCGATCGCCTATTTTCTGCCGATTAGTCTGGGCTATGCAGGTATGATTTTCTATATCTACACCAATCATTTATTTCTGCGCATGACGGATATTAATGATCCACTGATTAATAGTGTTTCGTTAACTGTGCCTAAATGGGTTGATTGGCTTCATCTCAATTTTTCCTACCATGCAGAGCATCATGTTTTTCCGGGTTTGAATTCTGATTACTACCCGGAAGTTCGGCGGTTGTTGGCACAGCAATATCCCGATCGCATGAATTATATTTACAGTCCTCAAGCGGCTTGGCATCATCTTTTGAGTACTCCCCGACAGTACAAAGATGAGACGACTTTCATCAATTGGCAGGGGGATGCGGTGGTTGCTTGTCCTAATCAGGGTTTGCCGTTGGAACGGGTGAATACGGGACGTTAATTTGAAATATTGGCGGGAACCATAAATTTTGCGTTTCCGCCATATACGTTGCCGCAAATTTTGCGTTTCTGCCGTATATACGCGTAGAGACGCGATTAATCGCGTCTCTACCAATCGTTTTGGGATAAACGAAACGGGTTGTTTTTGGGATAAACGAAACGGGTCGTTTTGGGATAAACGAAACGGGTTGTTTTTGGAATAAACGGGTCGTTTGGAAAACCGACAATTAATCGGTGATGTCGTCGTGGGCAAATCGGTTATATAGGAAATCCAACGCCCGGTTACGCAAATCGTAATAACGTGGATCTTCCAAAATTTGGGCCCGATCGCGGGGACGAGGGAACGGAATATCCAAAATTTCCCCAATTCCAGCCGCCGGGGCATTGGTCATCATCACCAACCGATCGGCTAGGAACAAACATTCATCGATATCGTGGGTCACCATCAAAATTGTGCATTTGTGATCTAAAAAGATCTGCGACAATTCTTCCTGCATTTCTTCCTTGGTGATCGCATCCAAGGCCCCAAACGGTTCATCCAGAATCATCACCTCTGGCCGTAGACAAAAGGCGCGGGCGATCGCCACCCGTTGCCGCATCCCGCCAGACAGTTGGGGTGGCTTTTTCTCCATGGCATCCCCCAGTCCCACCATCACCAGATGTTCCTGCACAATCTGGTCTTTTTCCGCTTTGGATTTGTTGGGGTAAACGGCATCCAGCGCTAGATACACGTTGTCATAGGCCGTTAGCCAAGGCATTAGCGAATAGTTTTGGAATACCACCATGCGATCGGGCCCGGGCCCGGTGATTTTTTTGCCCATCTTGCGGACTTCCCCTTCATTCGGTTCCGCAAAGCCAGAAATGGTGTTGAGCAGCGTGGATTTGCCGCAGCCCGAGTGGCCAATGAGGCAAATGAATTCACCCTCTTTCACTTCCAGATTAATCCCCTTGATCACCACGTTGGGCCCAGAGGGGGTGGGATAGATTTTGGTTACCCCATCCAGCACCAAGAATGGTTGATTCGTTGGTTTACCGGACAGTTGAGGTTTGATAGCTACATTAGTCATGACAAAATTGTTGGTGTAATGACGAGTTGTGAAATGCTAGGCAATGGCGCGGACGGGACCCAAAGGAATTTCGGCCATGGTGACATCCCGTTTGATTTCCAGGCTGTTCAAATAGGCGATCGGATCTTCTGTGTCAAACTGCGTTCCATCGACTAACTGAATGGAGGAACGGCCATAGGAAATTTGTGTCAAACCCAGTTCCCGAGAAGCGGTGCCAAATACGCTGACCTGGCAAATATTTTCCACCACTTCCACCCAGTTCCGTGGGAACGGTACATCTCCCCAGCGTGCCATTTGCACCATTTGCCATAAATGCTCAGTTCGGCTTGGACGATTCACCCCTTCCCCAAAGAAGACGTGGTGCGCTACCGATTCCACACCGGGAATCACATCTCCAGGACCGCCTAAATGGATATATTCCAAATTGGTGCCTAGGTATTCCCGCTGCATCAGGATCTGGCGAATTTCATCGGCATTGGCTGGATCAGCACAGTAACGGCAGGCATCTAACAACGCTTTCGTTAATGCAATGTGCGTGTTCGGATAAGCGACAGCCCAATCAGCTCGGCAACCCAAAACCTTACCAGGGTGCCCCGCCCAGATGTCCACATCCGTCGCGATCGTGAAGCCCACGCCTTCCATTTCAGCCCGTAGGTTCCAAGGATCGCCCACGCAGAAGCCATCGATCGTGCCGCCTTTGAGGTCCACCACCATCTGAGCTGGAGGAATCGATTTTAATTGCAGATCCAGATCGGGATCGATGCCTGCAGAAGCTAGCCAATAGCGCAGGAGCATATTGTGCATGGAAGAAGGATGGACAACTCCCATGCGGTGCGGCTGATCGCGGGATTGATCAATCACCCGTTTGAAATCTGCCAGGGTTTTGACACCCATATCTTGGAAGCGTTTATCCAAGGTAATCGCATTACCATTGCGGGTCATGGTGAGGGAACTGACGATCGGCACACTTTGGTTCCCAGCACCGCCCAAGGTAATCCAGGCTGGCATTCCCGATGGCATTTGGGCCGCGTCAATATAGCCTCCGGTCAGCCCATCAACCACCCCGCGCCAAGTGGATTCCCGCACCACATTAACTTCATCCAACCCATGCTTGGCAAAGAACCCCTTTTCCTTGGCGATCGCCACTGGCGCACAGGCTGTGAGGGGCACAAAGCCAACTTCCAGGTTAACCTTTTCTAGACCATGGCGGGGCACTACTTGTACTTTCTTGGCCCGCATTTTCTTGACTTGCTTTTGCTGGTTCAGGAAGTAAATGATTTCACTGCGCAGTTGATAGTAACTGGGGTGCTTCACCGCTTCCAGTCGCTTGCGAGGGCGGGGAATATCCACCTCCAGAATGCCGCCAACTTTAGAAGCAGGTCCATTGGTAAGCATGACAATGCGATCGCTCATCAACACGGCTTCATCCACTTCGTGGGTCACCATCAGAGCAGAAATTTGGTTTTCTTCGCAAATGCGCACCAACTGTTCCTGCAGGTTTCCACGAGTCAGAGCGTCCAATACCCCAAAGGGTTCATCCAGTAATAGGAGTTTGGGTTGTACTGCCAGGGCACGGGCGATCGCCACCCGTTGCCGCATCCCCCCCGAAATTTCCGTGGGTAGCTTGTCAATACAGCCTGCCAGCCCAACGACTCCGATGTAATGTTCAACAATTTGCTTCCGCTCTTCTGGGGTCTTCTCCGTCAGCACCTCATCCACCGCCAATGAGACGTTGTCACGGACAGTCAGCCAAGGCAGAAGTGAATAGTTTTGGAACACCACCATGCGATCGGGACCTGGTTTGGTAATGGTCAAGCCATCCAAATTCACAACACCTTCCGTTGCCAGATCCAATCCTGCGATCATATTCAGCAGGGTGGATTTACCACAGCCCGAGTGACCAATCAGGGCGATGAATTCCCCGCGTTTAATTTTGAGATCGATGCCCTTGAGCGCAATATAGTCCTTACCGCCGGACAGGGGAAAGGTTTTCCCTGCACTCTCAATTGTGACTAAATCTGCTGTTGTCATTGTTGCCTCCTAAGTTGCCTCCTAGTTACTGATTGCAAGGGTTGACTCGTCTGGGATTACTGCCCTTTCATAATCAGTGTTTGCAACCAAGCCATGAACTTATCGAGCAACAGACCCACCATCCCGATGTACAACAGCGCCAAGATTACTTCACTGATGTAGTTGTTTTGATAGGCTTCCCAGATAAAGAAGCCAATTCCCACAATCCCGGACATCACAATCTCTGCCGCAATAATTGCCAACCAAGACAAGCTGATTGCCACCCGCAATCCCGTGAAGATGTAAGGCAGTGCAGAAGGAAGCAGAATCTTGAAGAAGTACTTTTGCTTCGAGATCTGGATGACTTTCGCAACGTTGTTGTAGTCCTGGGGAATTTCTTTCACACCCACAGCGGTGTTGATCAAGATGGGCCAAACTGCCGTAACGAAGATCACGAACAGGGCTGCTGGTTCATTTTTGTTCAATGCTGCCAGGGAAATAGGCACCCATGCCAGTGGTGGAACAGTTCGCAGGAAGAGAAACAGTGGATCTAATGCTTTCGACAACACGGGAGTTGTACCGATCGCAATTCCTACAGCAATTCCAACAATTGCAGCTAAGGTGTAGCTAATGCCAACCCGACCCAGGCTTGCCATTGTTTGCCAGAACATCCCTTTGTCAATGCCGCCATTATCATAGAAGGGATAGAACAGCAATTTCCTTGTCCGTTCATCCGTAAACAGACTCGAAGGTCCTGGCAGTAAGGTTACGCCTGAGCGAGACAGCAATTCCCAAATCAGGAGGAACGCCAAGATTGCGATCGCAGGAGGGGCAATCTCCTTCATCCATTTCCCGAACTTGACACTCGAACCTGCACTCTTTCCAGCAGTTGCAACAGCCATTCTGTTCTCCTCAATGTGAATGAATTCTGTGAATGAATTCTGTGAATGAATTCTGAGTCGCCGCTTTCCCTTCGGCAACGATCTGAGCGAATTGCAAAGAATTTAACCCAGTTTGGTTAGCGCTCTCGGAGCAGGGATGATGGACTGAGCGATCATTAAGCCTTCATTGCCTTAATCCGTAGGCTATCGAGGTAAGCCTTGGGTTGCGTCGGATCAAATTCAGCCCCATCAAAGAATTTCTCAATGCCACGGGAGGTACTTTGAGGAATGTCCTTGACCGTCATCTTATTGGTGACCGCAGCCAATTCCGTTGCTGCTTCTTTCCAATACTTTTCACCGTTGACGCTCTTGATAATGCGATCGGCCTCATCCAGAATTGCTGGAGGTTGGAAGCCCCACCGCACACTCTCTGTTAGGAACCAGAGTTCATGGCTTTGGTAAGGATAGGAAACACTGGCTTTGTTATCCTTCCAGTACATGGTGCGCAGCTTTTGATCCGTGGACTTAGCAAAGCGATCGCCTAAGGTATATTCCCCGTTATAAGGCGCACGCAAGAATTCAGTAGGCACATTGAAGTATTTCCGCTGCGACAGAATCTGAATTAGCTCTTCCCGGTTTTTGGGGTCATCACACCAAATTTGCGCTTCCATCACCCCTTTTAGCAAGGCTTTGGTGGCTTTCGGGTTTTTCTCAACCCAATCTCGCCGCACTGCCAGATATTCCTCGGGGTGATCTTGCCAAACCTGTGCATTCAGTACCGCCAAGAAACCGATTTTGTCCTTCACGATGCGGTAGGGCCATGGGTCGCCTGTGCTAAAGCCATCCATGGTTTCTGTCCGCATGTTCGCCACGGTTTGGGAAGCCGGAACCGCCAACAGATCCAGATCGTTATTGGGGTCAACTCCGCCTGCTGCCAGCCAGTAGCGAATCCAGAAATCTTGGTTCACCTTGGGGAAGGTATAGGCAGCTTTGAACTTGGTGCCACTCTTTTTCAAATCCTTGATGTATTCAGCCCCACCCTCGGTTGCTAGATTTACACCGATACCCTTACCGATGTGTTTCTTAGCGATCGCAATTCCATTGCCATGAGTACACAATTGCGCTAACACCAGCATGGGAATTTTGCGATTTCCCTTAGTGATCAGACCCTCAGAAATCAGATGCGGCATCGGCATTTGCCATTGACCGCCATCAATTCCACCCCCACTGGCCCCAATCTCAATGTTGTCCCGCGCAGCGCCCCAGGAAGCTTGCTTAGAAATTTCCACCTGAGTCATGCCATGGCGAGCAAAGAACCCTTTCTCCTGGGCAATAATTAAAGGAGCGGATTCGACGATCGCAATGTAGCCCAACTTGATTCCCGGTACCTCAGGCATTTGCGCCGAACCCAACTCTAGCGCTTCTGCTTTGGGTGACAGACTACTGGGTGAGGGAGGATTGAGTGAGCAACCTTTCAACAGCGCTGCGCCTGCAGAGACACTGGCTGTTGCTAAAAACTGACGACGTGAAAACGAACTGAATGACTGTTTCATGAACCACTCCTAGGGCCCAATAGAGAACCATTGACACAACAAAAATGGCTGCATCGTAAGCTACCCACAGGGCATTTTTCTCAGTTAAACAATGAAGACACCTATAGAACTCGCGCCAATGGTCAAATACCATGGCATTCGTCACTAAGTTCAGGCTTATGTTCAGATATTTAAGTTGTAAGGATGATTGGCTCGCGAACCGTTAAACCTTAAAAAATAGTTTACTGACTTTGGGGCATAAGTAAATAGTCAGGAGGCTGTTTAAAAATCTCTTTTCCCGATTATTCCCATAAGTAAAACTTTAATCAATTCAAACTTATGATTGAGATTAGTCTATTCACTGGTTTGTCGAAAATAGCTCTAACACAGTCACAGCAAGGTTTATAGCCCATTAGCATAAAGCTGCGATCGCCTGATTTGAAGTCGCTAGACCATAAGAGGTGCCTCAAAATCATCTAGATATCTATTGGATTGAATCATTATCATGCAAAATTTCAACCCTAGGTTTAGGCGAGCATCACTCTTACAGGTACCGAATTGCACCCCAAACTTGATACAACTCGTTACAAAAGATGGAGAATCTGTTACCCCCATCGTTCTGCACCCGACGCATCGGTAGCATAAGAAGTTGGAGTGAGTCTAGAAATTTTATAGAGTCAAATCTATGGCGATCGAAACCTGGTTTCCTTTAGCAATCTACTACGAAGACTTAGGCGAGGCAGCCGTCCATCGTCAGGAATTATTAGATGCGGTACTTCAGCTTGAGATTGGGGCGGGTGAACGACGTGCCTATCCAGAAATGGCTTGGACGGGAGATTTGCATGGGGTGGGTCAGATCCATCGAGATCCGCGTTTTGCTTGGATTGTGGAACAGGTGGAACTTCATACCCTCCTCTATTTACAGGATCTGGGCATCGACTTGGCACCTGTAGAACTGTATATTCAGCGGGGGTGGCCCGTGGTGGCGCGATCGCAGCAGGAGGTGGGTGCCCATTGCCATAATACCGCCCACATCAGTGCCGTCTATTATGTTGCAGTTCCCGAAGCGGCTGAGGCAGATCAGGGCAGTCTGGTCTTCTTTGATGATGCACGGGTGAATGAAATCTGTCCTGGATTGGGCAGTGAAAACACAGATTTAATTGCTGTAGAGAATTATTTCAATCAACTGCAGGTGATCTATCCCCCTGTAGAAGGGAGATTACTCCTATTTCCAGCCAAACAGCGTCATGCTGTCACAATGAATGAAACTGATGAAGTGCGAGTTTCTCTGTCCTTTGATATTGTCATGACTGCTGCGCGATCGGGGTCCGAGTCCTATGAATTTCTCACGCCGCCGCCTCAGCAATGGCAGCATTTCAGTGTATCTTGGGATGCGATCGATCGCTGCGAAATCACGGATGAGCCTCAGTAAAATGACAAACTTTGCTGAAGGCGGGTAAATATTAAAATTTATGTGGATTGAATCTCATAGGGGACTCGATCGAAAATAAGATCTCAGCATCCGTTTTTTGCTCCGCTGTATCCGCCCGTGGTTGAAAACCACGGGCTCTCAGGGCGAAGTCCCATAAGGGACTCAAAAACAGCCTCTGTTCAGTCCGTTTCCAACGGACTTTGCCCGGAATAGCGCCGAATTCCATTCCGGCGCTATTCCGGCGTGGCTATTTCGGCGTGGCTATTTCGGCGCGGCTATTCCGGCTATTCCAGCGTGACTATTCTGGTGCGGCACAGAACTATCCCGGTGCGGCGCAGAACGGAGCAACAAGATTCTTTTTACGAGCAAGCTCTTAACTGTGTCAAAAATAGCGTTGTTGTATCAATGATGGCCAAGTTTGGGAATACTAAGATCGCCTAGCCACGGTCTCCCATTTGACTGACTCATCTCACCTGAACCAAGGTATCTCCTCAGGCAAGATTAGGGTTAATAGATATGCTTGACTTGCTCTTGAACCTTTTCCTGTAGTGAACCCTGACAATCGTTCTCTGTTGAAACTCATGCAAGATACGAATCAGCAACTTTGGCACTCTACCACATCCAACTCAGAATCTAACGACCCTGTATTATCAACCTTGGCACGCTACGAACTTCGTAAGCTATTTCAAGGCATTCTCTCGGGTGGGATTAGCTCTTCACCGCAGTATCCCCTAGCCGCCAATCCGCAGCAGATCAATCAACTCCTGCGCCAGCCTGTGCCTCAGTTGCCCGACCAGCAACGTGTGCAGCAACTGGAAACTCTTTTGCTCATGCGTCATCAAATTTCGACGCAACTGAACGAACACTATAATTCCAACCCATACAGTCCTAAACGCCGTGAGCCGGGGTACCACATCTTGCTGACCATGTTAGAGCAAGAAATCTTTCAGGTGCTGGAGGTCATGCTTGCCCAGCCACCTCTGCGGGCCAAAATTTTATTGGAAGCGGCTGTCTCTTGTTTTGCCTTTGCCTACGAAGACTCCATTTGCCGTGCGATCGCCCATGATGGTAAATACTATGGCTTAGTGGCTTCTCTCTCAGCCCAGCAAAGATTGTTTGCCCATCAATTTGATTGGCTCTTGAGAAACTTAGGTATGTCTACGGTACTGACCATTTCAGACAGTCGCTACCGCCTGTGGATCGACCTTCGTGCACCCAGCTATCGGGTGTTACACAAACAGGGGCAGCAATTACTGCATCGCTTACAGTCCTTCCAGGCTGTCCTGAGAACTTTAAAACAAGACCCGCTCACTCATCATCCATTGCAATAACAATAACAACCATTTCGGCAATAAACCTGCCCCATTTGCCCAGAGATTAACTTTTCTTTGTGAGCAAGATCACAGGGCAGGTTTTCTATTTTTTCACTTTCTGTTCCTACACTAAGATTTATCGTCAGCAATCTAGTCTGACTCGTCTTTCAGTTTCAGCCTGGCTCCAGCAACTTCTGCTTACATTCTCTGACTTGAGTGACTCATAGCCCAATTTATAGCAATCTGAAATCACTCGTGAGAATCACCCTTTTTCGCCCTCTAAATCCCTTGCCTGGGGAGCTTTGAACGGTTACGTGCTTTGCACAGATCACGCACCCAAACCCAATAATGGGGGCTTTGAAAATCATTATCCACCTCTTGCTCCCCTAAATTTTGGGGCTGGAGGTCAGTCCACTAGGATTTCGTGAATCAAATCGGATTGCTATATCAATTCAGTGTGTAGTGTAAAGTGTCATCATGTTTCCCAAATTCTCACCTCTTATGAGTACATTCGTGACTGATTCAATCACCCAAGCAAAATCGGTTCACACTCGATCTTTGCAATCTCTATCAGCACGATCGCTTTCCCCCTTAGCCCGCTATGAACTGCACAAATTACTACAAAGAGCCAAAAGCCTCTCCAGAGCTTACACTCAGCGATTTCAAGTTTCCCCCTGCAAAGATAGCTCAATTACCACTCTCTCTATTCGACAACGGATGCAGCAATTAGAAGTTCGATTGCTGATGCATCAACGTCTGATGCATCAAGGTCAGAGTCATTATGATTCTCAAGCTTGTTCGCCTGATTCCGAGATTTTAGAGATTCTGCAGCACGAAATTTTTCAGTTGTTGGGATTTCAGCTATCTCAAACAAAGCTGCGATCGCAAATAATTGCAGAGTCAGAAGCCAACTGCTTTAAGTTCGCTTATAAAAATGATATCTGTGATGCCTTGGAACGGAATGGACAGTACTATGGATTTATTCTCTCAGTGCCAATTTACCAAAGTATTAAAGCCTATCGGTATGATTGGTTAATCAGAAACTTTGAGATCGCTACAGTACTGACAATTTCGAGCGATCGCTATCGAATTTGGATAGATTTGCGCTCAGCAAGCTATCCTATTTTACGCAAACAAAGTTACATTTTTCTTCAACGCTTACAAACGTTTCATTCTATCATGAAAAGATTTGATCAAACTGGTGATCAAGGCTTGATTTTATCTGCCTAGATGGTCAGGATTTTAATAGGATTCAAGATCAAGATTTTACAAAACTGTATCGATCTCCAGAATCTAAACACTCAATTCCTTCAGTATTGTGACCTACTGTAAATTGTGTATAATTCCACGTTGAACTGACCGCGTTTGTCCTCTATTACTTGATAAGCTATGCAAAATAAGATACAACCCGTATTCCATCTGTGGTCGTTGGATGGCTCTGTAAAAGATAAGTCGTCCCAGAAATTCCCAGCTTCGTTAAATTTTTTGCTAGCGCTCCTTGGGAAAACTTATCCTAAGCAAGAAACCAAAGTGTTTATGCAACGGAATCACACTCCCAAAAACATAGTTCCACACCAAACTCTACAGATCTCATCTCTTGTCCTTAACTCTCTTCTATTTCCGGTTCGCTTGATGCTGTTTAAAGCACGGGTTGTTGCATCAATCGTTTCAACCGTTCCTGATTTAATTTTGGTGACACATTTATCCCTAGTTATTTTTGCTTACCGTCTCAAGCAATGG
>JAYKGX010000327.1:0-8671 GCA_035285565.1 Synechococcales cyanobacterium | reverse complement strand
CCCACTCCCCCACTCCCCCACTCCCCCACTCCCCCACTCCCCCACTCCCCCACTCCCCCACTCCCCCACTCCCCCACTCCCCCACTCTCTATCCCTGTAATTTGTCCAATGCTGTAGCAACTGCGGGCGGCAATTTTCGCATTATTTTTCCCTTAGCGCGATCGACGGCCACCAACGTAATCACAGCAGTCAAATGGACAAAACCATTGGGGAAAGTGGGATACAGGGGTAGGCGATCCTCTGGCAACCGATCGTCAATTAACGGTTCTGTTTTCAACGGATCTGTTGTCACGGGTTCATAGGCACAAAGCTCATAGTCCCAGTGAATTCGCACTCCTTGAAGATCTCGCATCTTCACCCGCACCAAAATAGTTGCCCCCATTCGCACAGCTTGCCGATAGCGCAAATTCATTTCCATAACGAGCAAATCACAGCCCCAGGTCACCAAATCCGCATAATCGATCCCCAGCGATCGCAAGGCTTCAACCCGTGCTTCTTCCATCCAGGTCAGGTAGGTGCCATGCCAAACCATGCCTGCATAATCCGTATGGTGAGGATGAACCTTAACGGGATACTCAAACCAACCCTCTGACCAACTTCCCGTTGAAAAAAAACCAGAGAAATGCGTCAATCTGTGAACCATTGCGTTACAAGCGACCTCGACAGAACATCAAGAATTATAAATTTAGTCTCTCATTGAATTATCCCAAAACCCGTATTTCTTCTGGGAAGTTTGCCTGCGATCGCTCTATAAAACTTCAAAAAACATAACATTACTTCTCTGTCTGCGAAAAACACTGATTCATTTATGAAAATGTATTTCAATTTATTTCTTAAATATTTGTTTTTTTGATGTTAAGCATTACCAAGTTGTAAGTTCTCATCTGTCCGCAGCCATGAAAATCAACTTAAAATAACTATTGTTTGCGATTCAAGTAATCATTCAACCTTCTATTCATTGGGATTGATTGGTGCTGATTGGCTGTAACTTGCGATTCCAAAAAAGAGGCTCTTATAAAATGATTGAGAAAATTTTACTTGCGGATTCTGGCACTGGACATTCTGAAGAGATGCTGAATGCCCTGCTCGCAATTCCTTCGCTTCAGCGAGCCTTTGTGACCATTTTGCATGTGGTGCCTTCCCAGGTCAGTGCGACCGAGATGGAGCGGAAAACTGCTGAGGGAGAACGCTTAGTTGCAGAAGCGGCTCAACGCCTCAAGCTGGATCCCTCCCATGTCACAACAATGCTACGGAGTGGCGATCCAAAAGGGGTCGTTTGCCAAGTCGCCGAAGAACTGGATACCGACCTGATCATTATGGGGTCTCGGGGTTTGAAGCGCCTGGTTTCCATTTTGGAAAACTCGGTTAGCCAGTACGTGTTTCAGCTTTCGCCCCGTCCGATGCTGCTGGTCAAGGATGACATTTACGTGCGTCCAATTCAGCGGATTATGGTGGCGATGGATAAGTCCAACACGGCTCAGCAGTCTCTAGAGCTGGCGTTATTCCTCCTGCGCGATATCCCTGGCAGCAAACTGAATTTAGTTCACATTGATCCCAATGCTAAAGGGGAACTTTCGGGGGCGATGGCGGAGAAAGATGAGGTGTTGGCTCCGGCGATCGCCATGGCAAAACGCTATGGTGTTGACTATCGCTGCTTTGTGGGTACGGGTCGCGCTGGGGAAACCATCTGCCGTCTGGCGGATGAAACCAAGACGGATCTGCTGTTGCTGGGTTCGCCCGATCGCCGTCCTTCTATTGCCAAAAATCTTCCGGATCTCGATCGCTTGTTGGGGAATTCCCTCTCCGACTATGTGCGGGTGAATGCTAACTGCCCCGTCTTGATGGCGCGGTTGGCAAACTAGGATTTCTAGGTTTCCTCAGGTTTAGAGCGTTTAAGTAAGACCTTTTAGGAAAGATCACAGGTTTTGATCGGGGTGGGCGTTGGCTCATTCCGATTTTTTATTGACTGATAATTTGATAGAAATACGGTCAAGATATCCCAGATAGGATATTTCTTTGCCAAAATTGACTTAGCATGGTGACGGTTTGCGATAGACATGAGCAAATATGAAGAAACTTGCCCTAAGCGATCGATTTTTGCATTTTCATAGCTGGGTTCTAATGGGCTATGTCCTCATGGGGCGAGGGTTTACCTACGTGGGGGTCCCGCCACTGTTTATTGGCGAAATTTCCCTACTCTTCGGGTTACTGACTTGTCTCTTTAATCGGGCGAGTCAGACATTTTGGACTCAGGCCTTCCCAAAATTGTTTCAGCTACTGCCCACCAAGCTGCTGATCACCTTCCAGGTTTGGTGTCTGATTTGTACGATTCCCCATTTCCCTCGCTATGGGATGGATACAATTCGAGATGCGGCTATCTGGTACTACGGGCTATTTGGATTAATCGTGGCGCTGCTCATTACAGCAAAACCCGATCGCATCTTCTTGCTCCTCAATAACTATCGCCGCTTTGCGCTAGGGTTTTTGTTCCTTGGCTTTATTATGTTTGCGATTTCTCAGGCAAGGATCTCACCGCTCATGCCGGGGGGGAGGGCTTTTATCGTTGAGATGAAAGAAGCCGATACCATGGCACATCTTGCCGGAGCAGTTGGATTTGCGATCGCCATGAAGCTACGCCCTATGGCAACTATGGTACCTCTACTGTTACTCAATTTGGCATTGATTATTCCACGGGGCAATCGTTCCGGGACGATCGCATTTCTCTGTGCATTCGGAATAGTGATGCTATTTCGATTGCGGAGTCAACGTATCTGGCAAATCATCACCATTATTGCCGTTGCCCTCACCTTTATTTTGCTGCTCTATCCTGATTTGGTAGATCCAGTTATTGCTAAAATGTCAACCGTCTTTAGCGACAGTGGTGCAGAGCGCTATCAAGGCACCAAGGAATTTAGGATTCGCTGGTGGAGCTATATCATCGATTACACGTTTGGTGGGGACTACTTTTGGATGGGGAAAGGGTTTGGTGTGAATTTGGGGGTAGATGATGGCTTTGATCCACTGGGAGATGGCTTAGTGCGCAGTCCTCACAATGGGCATATTTGTATTTTGGCACGCAGCGGTGTTCCTGGGTTTCTGCTTTGGGTGTCTCTCCAAGTTTCTTGGTTCAGCGGCATCCTAGCGAGAACCCTGAAAGCTTATAAAATTCCAGGTCAGGGGGCTTGGCGCGGTTTATTTATTACATTGCTTGCCCATTGGACTGCATTTATGGCTACAACCAGTTTTGAAGTTGTGATTGAAGGACCCTCTGGCGGAATTTGGATCTGGACTCTCATCGGTTTAGGTCTTGCTGCTATGGCATTGTATGATGAGCACCCAGATCTCCTGACAACCCCCTCAAGAGAAGGAATTGAACCGCCAGACAGCCCAGGTTAGACAGACAATTTGCTCATATCACGCACGTATCCTGGAAGATAACAGCCTCCCCAAACTCGCCATAGGATACGGCAACTTTGGGCAACCCATCTTTTCACGGTATATAGATGGACCGGCTGGGGCTGCCAGTAGCGTTCTCTAATTTGCAGATCTTCGCGATCGCTAGCAGCGCGCAAGCGTCGGTTTTTCTGTTCAGGATAGAAACGCATCTTGGACCATGGTTGTGGCACATGTTCAATGCGTCCATGATCGGCAAAGCGAATCCATAGATCAGCATCCATAGCCAAATCAAAGGTTGGATCAAGCCCACCAACCGCTTGATAAATGCGATCGCGCCAAAACATTGACATCCCTGGGATGTAGTTATACGTGTACATCCAGATAAAGCGGTTGAAAGGAATTTCTCGCTGCTCACGCAGCACCTGACCTTGTGGATCAATCCAAGTCGTATTTCCATACACTGCATCTACATCTGGATGAGTTTGAAAGTATGCAGCAACTTCAGCCAGCGTCTTCGATTCATGCAAATCATCACTATTGAGCCAGCATTGAATACTCCCCGTCGCTCTTTGAAAGCCTTTAATCAGCCCACGAGTCTGCCCCCCATCTGGTTCGCTGACCCAGTAGGCTAAATGAGCCTCATATCGTCGAATGATATCCACACTGCCATCGGTTGAACCCCCATCGATTACAATGATTTCAGTATTCGGATAACCTTGATTAATCACGCTCAAAAGCGTATCTTCTAAAAATTGAGCTTGATTAAATGAGGGAATAACCACACTAATTCGAGGACAGTCCATGAAAAAATACCTCGTTGAGAAATGTCTAGGAAACCGGAGCACCCAATTTCTGCCAGCAATAATTCGCACGCAATAATTGCACAATTACTGGTTGCGCAATTACTTTGCACGATTACTGGTTGCAATCAATAACGCAGGCATCTTGACTGGTATAGCAATCCGAAATCACTCGTGAGAATCACCACTTTTGCGCACCCTAAATCCCCCATTTTGGGGAACTTTGAACGGCTACGTGCCTTGCACAGGCTCCCCCCCAATAATGGAGGCTTTGAAAATCACCATCCACTCTTGCACCCTCAAATTTGGGGGCTGGGGGGCGGTTCAACCGGATCTCATGAATCAAATCGGAGGGCTATCCTTCTCTCTCACCACTATCAGATCGATCGAAACCCACCTCAGATCTCGAAAACACCCTATTACGAATGCGTAAAAAGCCAGTCTTTGTCTAAGTCAAGGCTGCGAGGGGCTAAATCCCAAATATTGAGTAGACAACTAGTACTAAATCTTTTGGTAAATGCTACAGATCCGATCTGCCCTAACCTTAATCAGAGGGGAATTAAGCCAAAATTAGCTTGAAGCCCTTGCTTACACAGATAGACTTATTTCTCAGTCAAGCAATCCGCTATCTAAACAACCTGACTTCTTGTGTAGTCAATGATACTCAATTAGTGTTTTGCGATTCGGCAACTAGTGGAGATACACAGGACATATTCTACCTGTCCTAACTCTTCCTTAAGGTATAGACTCTTCTAATTCATCTAATCTTTACATTTGTTGAAGGGCTGATTGGGGTTGCTTCAGGGATTTTGCAAGCGTTTTCGTAATGGGAATCCCTCATTAAATAGCCTCCGGGCTAAATTTACACAATCTTTACTAGCCCTATGTAGAAATTGCGGATTGAATCGGGTTAAATTTAACTAGATGGTCTAGATTATTCTGTGTTTTTACCCCACTCAATGTGATGAACCGTAGGCATGTGCATCGTCAGCTCTTAATGATTGTCAGCCCTTAATTTAAGTCTCTGTAAAGGATTCGTCAAAGTCTACGTGAAACCGCATAAAAGTGCTAAAACTGGGGATATTTAGTTCTAAGTATTTTGGTCAGGGCAGTTACTGAGATCCTTTTAGGTGGGGTTCATGATTACCAATTCGTCTTTTCCAACACAAATTCCAGTCCAAGAGGTAATCGGGTTGCCCGTAACCGCCTTAACCTTCAACCAACAGATTTCGCTGATTGTGAAGTGGGGGCGATCGCGGCTGAGTAAAGTAGTTTGTGTGGCCAACGTCCATATGCTAGTAGAAGCTTGTGAGGATGCGCATTTAGCGTCTGTACTCAACAATGCTGACCTAGTGACACCAGATGGAATGCCATTAGTATGGATGCTGCGACTTCTGTTAGGCAAGTTCCAAGATCGCGTTGCAGGACAGGATATTCTTGTGGGCGTCTGCCAGGAAGCTCAGCAGGAGAATTTGCCTGTCTTTTTTGTGGGGTCTGATTCTGAGACTTTATGGCGGATGCGCGATCGCCTTCAGCGTGAATTTCCCAATCTGCGAATTGCTGGGATGGAACCTTTACCCTTTGGAAACTTACCCTTACCCCAAGCGGAAGAATTGGCTGTGATTGATCAAATCCATGCCAGTGAAGCTGGGATCGTTTTTGTTTCTTTGGGTTGTCCGAAGCAAGAGAAATGGATGGCTTCTAAGCAAGATCAGATCCAAGCCGTGATGGTTGGAGTTGGCGGTGTGTTTCCCGTATATGCAGGCATACATCGACGTGCCCCCAAGCTCATCCGAGAGTTGGGGTTGGAGTGGTTGTATCGCCTTGTCCAGGAGCCTAAGCGCCTTTGGGGACGATATCGCAAAACCATTCCTCCCTTTCTATGGCGCGCTAGTAAGCAACTGTGGGAATTTCGATCGCAGGGTTCTATGGCAACCAAGTCCTAGAGTCATCTATCTAGACGCATCTACTTGGATGTGAAGCTACTTTGATAAATTGCCATGAGGCGATCGTAGTTTGCTTGAGGGGTATAGGACTGGTGATAACGGTGCTGTGCTTTCTCCGACATAGAACTGACTTCCGCCCTATGTTGGCTCATCCAGGTGATTTTGTCTGCTAAGTCCTGAGAGTTTTGGGCTTGGAAATGCAGACCAGTTTGACCATTCTCTACAATTTCTGCCATACTGCCTAAGCTGGGGACAATCACAGGGAGTCCACAAGCAAATGCTTCGACGATCGTTAGAGGAAATCCTTCATACCAAATTGAAGGAAACACTAAGCAGATTGCGGCTTGCATTAGTTCAAAAATCGTTTCTTTGGGCTGTCTGCCCAGCAATTGAACTCGGTGATGCAGATGATGTTGTTCAATGAATTGATCTAAAACGGGGCGCAACGGACCATCCCCCGCAATTTTCAAAAGGGGCAACTGAGGATTGAGTCGGTAGGCTTCCAGCAATTGAAGAATTCCCTTTTCCTCCGCTAAGCGTCCTACAAACAAAATAAAGGATTGGCGTGGCAGGTCGGGAAAATCTGGCACAAAGGTGAAATTGGGCTTTACTTGAATGCGATCGCTGGGCAAACCGCCTTCCACAAGCTTTTGTTTTTGAAATTCTGTCAAGGCAATGTAGGTATTGACTCGATTTTGCCAAGTCCCTCGGAGATGGTGCCAGCTCAACATAGCACTCACCACTGCCGTTTGAGCCTTAGAACCACGATAACAACCGTATTTCACCCCTGCGAGCGGAAATGATTGCCCCACACAGAGTTCACAAACTTGATTGTCTCGAAACAACATCGCTTTCGGGCAGATCAGCCGATAGTTATGCAAGGTTTGAATGACTGGAATCTGACGATCGCGGCAAGCGTCATACACCGATGGGGACAGGAGCGGAAAGAAATTATGCACATGCACTAAATCCGCTTGGAATTGATCGATTTTTTTTAGCACTTGCTGACGGGCCGAGAAGGAGTAAATCGCATTTGCGGTAGCGATCGCCTTGCCGCCTAGCCCCTGAATACCGTCATTACTGACTTCTAAGCATTCAACAAAATGCCCCTGCTGCTGCAATAGCGATCGCTCTGCTTGGACAACCCCTTCCTCACCACCCACAATTTGATAGCGATTATGTAACTGTAAAATTCTCATTACCTTTTCTCAGCCTGGTCATAAATTTCTGAAAATAGGGCAGATCGAGATTCCCATTGATAGAACTGATGCACCCGAGCTTGTCCGGCCTGACCCATCCGCTCTCGTAAGTCTGGCTGAGTTGCCAAGGTTTGCATAGCGATCGCTAAGCCCTGTACGGCAGTTTCTGGGTCAGGGGCAGGCACTTTAATGCCCGTTTCCTCTGTAATTTGAATGCTAGGTCCTCCCAGATCCAGACAAAGTACGGGCAAACCTGCTGCCATCCCTTCTAAACACACGGTGGGGGAAAAGTCATGCAAACTGGGATGCACCAGCACATCTGATTGCCCCAAAACTTGCAGAGCCTGATCACGTTTGAGACTGCCTAAAAACTTAACGCGATCGCGGATACCTAAACGAGTGACTAAATCTTCCAAATGAGCTTGTTCTGCGCCTGTTCCTGCGACCCAATATTCGGCCTGGGGTAAATTAGCGGCAGCAAAAGCTCGCAGACCTAGATGAAATCCTTTCCAGTGAATCAATCGACCTAAACTGAGGAATCGAATCGGTTGCTGAGGATCTCGTATTTCCGGTTTTGCTGCTTGTAACTGCAGGAAATCCTGCTGCGTGATACCTGT
Source organism: Synechococcales cyanobacterium (assembly GCA_035285565.1). GTDB lineage: Bacteria > Cyanobacteriota > Cyanobacteriia > Leptolyngbyales > Leptolyngbyaceae > JAYKGX01. The sequence goes on along the minus strand of JAYKGX010000327.1, from coordinate 713 downwards.
TTGACCCGCTAGCATTTTCACCTGCCCTGCCCCAATCACTTGCAAGCGTTGGGCTGTTTCTGGGGTGCAAGCCAAGGCAATCGCACTACGGCGTGCAGTCATACGAACAAAAGGATCCCATTCTCCTGTCCATCGCGCTAATTCTCTCAACCATTCATAGAGTTGTCCCTTCCGGCTAAATTCATGCCAAAAAGAACGGGGAGCAGACTCTCCACCGCCAACGGGTCCCCAAATAAACGGAATCGGTAAGAGAGAGAGAAAGCTGGGGGCAGAATAGCGCCCATAGGTCGCATGGTGAACCCGATCAAACTGATGTTGCTGATGGAGCGATCGCGCAATCCAGTAAGCATTCAGTTGCCACAAATAGTGGTGAAGATGCACGTCCCACTGCACCCCCTTGCCGCCTTTGCTCCAATCGTAGACCCAGCCGAAGGGATCGAGATAAATCACCTGTAGGTTAAGATTCGGGCGACGCAGCAGTTCAGCTTCAATTCCAGCTCGATGGGTTGCAGTGGTGAGCACCCACACTTGATGCGTTTGGGCGATCGCTTGCGCCATATTCCAACCGACTCCTGGTTCCGAGCCTTGATTGGGTTCACAGGCATAGGCAGAGAGCAAAATCTTCATAGGAACCCTAGCTCACGATATTGTTGAATAGCCTTGGTCGCAATTTGCTTCCATTGTAAATTTTCCAGCACATATTTTCGACCCTG
>JAYKGX010000326.1:0-4593 GCA_035285565.1 Synechococcales cyanobacterium | reverse complement strand
AGAGTCACAGAGTTACTCCGCTGTCCATGCCGCCTCAAAAAAATTAAGTTCGCATTGCATGGCATAGCGGTAGACCGATTGCACCGTAGGTGTGTCGAGTGTGTAGCGATCGGACAATTCGACCAATTGCTCAACCAATGGCGTGAATTCATCACTGCTGTAGGTACGAATCCAATCCGCATAGGCATGATCAGGAATTCCAGACGCGGCCAGTTGTTGCCCCAAAAATCCATAGAGTTGCATACAGGGCAGCATGGCGGCTGTGGTGACACCAACCTCTTGACTCCAGACGATCGCAGATAGAAAATCGGTGTAGTGGCGAGTTGCCGTTCCGGGTTCGGCTTTTTGCAAGTCCACCTCCCAAGCTTTGGCATACCCCTGGTGAAGTTGCAGTTCTTGCAATACCCCATCTGCCAAATCATGAAAAATTTTAAATCCTTGCCAATCTGGAGTTTTTGCGGCAGCTACACTATAAGCTCGGGCAAAGGATTCCAGGAAAAAAGCATCTTGTTCCACGTAGTAAGCAAACTTAGGTTTGGGTAGCGAGCCATCGGCAATCCCTTGCACAAAGCGACTTTCTAGGCAGGCGATCGCCAAATCTCGATTCATGTCCCACAATACTTTGGCAAGACTTGTCATGTCTCTAACACTAGACAAACGAATTGACCTCCCATCAATTTCTACGGCAATCAGCTTGCTAAGCACAGACTTATCTCAGTCCGGATTTAGCAAAGGTGGCATTACTAAAGCATTGTACTGTGCCTTGCCAAGGCTCATTAGTATCGAACATGCCGATCTCTGAGAATTTTCCAGCAGTATAGTCTGCGATCGTTTTGCGCCAAAACGTTCGAGCAACTGAGTTTGTATGGATTTGATGAATTTCCCACTTGCCTGGAAAGCGATCGAAAATTTGTATGGCAACGGCACGACCGATGCCTTGACGGCGATACTTACGCAGGATGAAAAATTCGGCGATCGAATACTCACTTCCAGGGATATAAGTGTAGGAATTGACGAACACAAACCCTGCCAGTTTACTGGACGCTCGAATTAAGAATGGATGGCGATCGGCTTCTATCCAATAGGAATCCAGATAGGCATAGCCGAAATAGCCTTGCTCATCTAGATCGCGGTCTTCGAATTCTGAAAAATCATGTTGGTATAGCTCCATCAATTGCCGCACGATTGGTTTTTCAAGCCTGGTTGCCGGTGATACGGTGATGTCTATCTGGGATTTGAGTGACATAATTTTTCCCTAATAAAAAAAGCCTGGGATTGGCTCAATCGACAATCTCCAAGCTCTTTTGAAACGATGACAACGTTAAAACTCGGTCAAGTTTCGGGTTCGGCTTTGCTTTGCGCCAACTTGCGCCAATCGTTTAGGTTTCTCAAGCTGCCGCCCTTTTCAAGAATGACAGGTTAAGCCGTTGCAGCAACTTTACTTTGTGCCATCAAACGCTCATAGGTTGCTCGCATCTTTAAGCCCACTAGAACCTGGAACAAACCGCTGCCATTGTTGGAACCGGGATATTCCTTATGTTTGAGTAGCAACTCTGTCATTTCGCCATAGTGACGGGTCGAGGTGTTGCTGAGGTGGTTTTCGATGTAGATGACTTCTTCCAGGCGATCGAACTGTCCATCAACTTCCAGCACCGAAACGCTGTTGCCGTAGTAAACGTCAGGGCCATAGAACATACGAATACCCGGATAGGAGCAGGTGAGCTTACGACCACAAGGAATCCAGTCGATCGTTGAACCTTCGTCAAATAAATAAACGGGTTCAAATCCTTCTACCCCATCCTTCTGCACCAGACGAACTCGCAGAACCTTGCGTTCTTTATCATCCTTAATTAGCTTGGTCGGCAAAATCTGGATAACAACATCGGCATACTGCTTTTGTGGATCGATGTAAGCTTCGAAGTCAGGACGACGAGCATTAATTGCAGCCAGTACGTCTTCATAGGTGTGGCCACGCTCTGCCATATCGCGCTTGATCTTCCAGGCAATCTTGACTTCATCATCAATGTCAAGATAAACGCTGAAATCTAAGAGCGATCGCACCCGCTCGTCATACATAGGATGCAGCCCCTCAATCACCACAATTCGGTTTGGACGAACTAATTCTGGTGGATCGATCATGCCCGTCTCATGGTTATAGATGGGCTTCATAATTTCTTTGCCGTCCTTCAACGCCTTGATCTGCTCGTACATCAGATCAAAATTATTCGCCTTAGGATTAAGTGCAGTGACTCCGACTTCTTTACGCTGCTTCCGATCCAGACAGTGGTAATCGTCCAGGCAGATAACAGTCATAAATTCTTCGCCAAACAAATCTGCCAAGCGGCGCAAGAAAGTGGACTTGCCACATCCGGAGTCTCCGGCAACCCCGATTAGAACCACACGGTCTGGCTGACTGGTCATACGTTTCCCCTAAATACAAAATTCACCAAGCAACAACTTTGACTCGAAATTTCCCCAGTGGAGATCAAGGCTGCTCAGTCAGACGGACTGCCTAAAGCCTCTTATGAGAACTTACCATAATAGCCCCCTTCCTGATCCGAGTTGCCAGTTTACTGGGCCTTGAATCCCACACTTTCTATAAAGTCCTTTCTAAAAAGTTCTTCATGAAGCACCGTTGAGGAGCAATCCGATCGCAGCTAGCAAGTTAAGAACTCTTAAAAATTGCTACGATCGCTCGTAGGATTTAACCTAGATGATGACAGTAAGTATTTAGTACTAGCTGTTATTTCGGATCTTACCAAACTGGGGATCATCCCTACAAGCTAGATTCGATCTCAATTTTGATTAAAATCCATGCAGCTTCAAGGCTAAGCATATCAAGGAAGCTATCTGATAACCTTAATTTTTTTCATAAATCTTAACGAGCTAGCAATAAGTCGCAATACAGCCTGCAATCCATCGAGAGCCGAAATGCAAAAGTTTGGAGAGTCGCAGCGGCTAAGCATACCATTCTGCCTCAAAATTCTCAAACTTCTAGAATTCTCAGCTTCTTCTAGTTCTCTGCGCCCTATAAGCAAATCTGCCCAATCCTAACCCTTCTTCTCTCAACTTCTAAAACTGGATCCACATTGATCCTGAAATCAATCTGAAAATGCTTCGTCCATCACAGTCTATTCGTTAGAGTTCCAGTTAGGGTATGGAAGGAGTGACGTGTTCTAAAACACATGACCTCTCCAAACTTGTCGGGATTATGGGATTAGAGGAAGGCTTTGCTAATGATACGCTAGATCAAACAGAGCATACGACCCTGAGGCAGGCGATCGGGCTGAATGATTTCAGATCTTGCATAAGATCAACTAAGTTTCTGTTGATCAAACCTGAATCAAGAACTGGAACCCCAAATTGAGTCCCAAGGTTCAGTCCCAGGTTGATAGGCTCAGAGTTGTGAAACTGGCGTAGGGTTCACCCGCCAACACTGAAATGGCATAGGAGAAAAGTCGATAACCAATGTATATCCCAAGCGCGATGAGCGGTGCTGCTAGCAATAGTGTTTCCAGTAGCCGCATCTTTATCTACGAAGTTGAAGGTCTTCGACAAAACGAAAATAATGACAAAATGCGTTATCCCATTCGCAAGAGTGGCACGGTGTATATCACTGTTCCCTATGCGCGAATGAATCAGGAAATGAATCGCATCCTCCGCATGGGAGGCAAAATTGTCAGCATTCGTCCGTTAGATGAATCCTCTTCCAATGGCAAAGTTTCCTCTGGTCTTGAATCTCAAGCTGTTCAATCTCCAGCAGAAACTCAACCTATGACTCAAGCGAAAGAGAAATCCAAGTCCGATATCCCCGTTAATATATACCGTCCCAACAACCCCTTTGTTGGCAAGTGCATGTCTAACGATGAGTTAGTCGGCGAAGGTGGAATTGGCACGGTGCGTCACATTAAGTTTGACCTGTCGGGTAGCGATCTCCATTATTTGGAAGGTCAAAGTATTGGCATCATTCCTGATGGAACTGATGACAAAGGCAAACCTCATAAGTTGCGATTGTATTCGATCGCATCCACCCGTCATGGCGATGATATGAATGACAAAACGATATCGCTGTGTGTGCGCCAGCTAGAGTACAAGCATCCTGAAACGGGCGAGACGATTTATGGGGTTTGCTCGACATTCCTGAAGAACTTACAACCCGGTGCTGATGTCAAAATCACTGGGCCTGTGGGTAAGGAAATGCTGCTCCCCGCTGATCCTGAAGCCAACGTAATCATGATGGCAACAGGAACTGGAATCGCACCTTTCCGGGCCTACCTGTGGCGTATGTTTAAGGATAATGAACGGGCTGCCAATCCAGATTATCAGTTCCGGGGATTTGCCTGGTTAATCTTTGGAATTCCCAAAACTCCTAACATCCTTTACAAACAGGAATTAGAAGAATTGCAAGCGAAGTATCCTGATAACTTCCGCATCACCTATGCCATCAGCCGTGAACAACAAAACTCTGAGGGTGGACGGATGTATATCCAACACCGGGTGGCAGAACATGCCGATGAAATCTGGAATTTGGTGAAGCAAGAGAAGACCCATACTTACATTTGCGGCTTGAAGGGAATGGAAGATGGTATTGAT
>JAYKGX010000325.1:0-4404 GCA_035285565.1 Synechococcales cyanobacterium | reverse complement strand
ACTGAAAAAACGGTTGAAAGTCTCTCTGCTGCGTTGTCAGTCCGCACCGGAATAGAATTCGGTGCTCCTAGAGCGAAGTCCGTTGGAAACGGACTGAAAGATCCTGCACTTCTTTTCTAGTCTACTTTCAGTAGACTTCGCCCTGAGAGCGCTGGTCGCGTAGCGTTTCCTAGGATATTGGGTCAGCAACGCAGCCAGGAAGTTTTGTCGGGCAATCAGGGGTCGGGTGCTGATTTTATCATTGCAATCCGTTCTCAGAAGATCACAAGTTTTGTTGGAATGACTCAAGCACCGAAGTAAAATTTTCTAATCCCCAATGGAAGAGGTTTATAAAGTTTTTCGATCGATATCCGTGGTATTTACGAAAAAGATTTCGTTACCTTGCGATTTCTATCATCCCTGTATCAGGTGAGCAAAATCGAGCGATGATAAGAATAGTTACCCGATCGCCCATCCCCCTCAAGGCAGACGATCGTCCCCCGTCTTGTTCACTTTCTCCACAGCAGGTTTGAGCTATGATTTCAAACGCTTCCTCCAATCCTTCTACCCCTAGCCTACCGGACGACCCGCCGATGCCGGAACGCCCGCCGGAGGAAGTTCTGATGACGGATTTGCTCACCGACCCAGAGGATGACCCGTTAGAAGCGATCGCCCAGGGTGAACTCAATCAGGATGACCTCAGCCTCAATCAACGGGTGTTTCGCCTACGGCTACCAGACCATACGGGGGCAGATGTGACGGGGGGCGATGTGGATGATGACTGGTATCAAGCGGAGGTTGTGGGAGAAGAAGCCGTTGGGGGAGATAATCCCACCCCCGATCAAAATGTAACTGAAGATTTACAACGATCGATGGGCATTAGTTCCAATGGTCATGAAAGCATTCGTACCCATGAAAAGCTGTGCGATCGCGATGATCACCGTTGGGAACTGGAACCTGAATCTGCCGAAGACTTTGGCGATCGTGACTAATTGCTAATCCACGCGTGAATGCGATAGGGATGCTGAAGGCAAGGGGGGCGAGGTCTGTGGCAATGCCAATCAATTGGGGATGAGCTGCTTGAGGGATCTTCCTAGGACAAGCCTATCCATATCCTGTATCTGCGCAGAAGTAGGAGATCAGCGATCGATCGATTGTAGGATTTCCTTATACCAGATCACTCATGTGGTATGAGCAAGCTCGTGGTGAAAGCGCGGATTAGACAGAGTATGGCAGGGAAAAAATGGTTACAAAAATTACAACGGATTTCTCAACCGATTCAGGTCACATTTCCACGCCAATTTTCTAACCTGAATCTCCTATCACCTGAGCTATTGTTTGGAGTCCTGGTGATCGGATTAGTCGTTGCAGCTCGGATGACGGGGCTATTGCAATTTTTAGAACTCGTTGTTTTTGATACCTATTTGCGATCGCGCCCTGCGGAACCTACGGACAGCCGTGTGGTGATCATTACCCTGGATGATCAGGATATTAAAACCTTGAGTCGCTATCCGGCCTCCGATCGGGAACTGGCGGAGCTACTGAAACAAGTGCAAGCCCAAAAACCTGCTGCGATCGGCTTGGATATGGCTCGGGAGGTTGCCTATTATGAAGGAAAGGCAGAACTGGACGCAGTGTTGCGATCGAGTCCTAACCTGATTGGGGTGCAACAGGCTCTGCTCCGGGAAGGTCAAACGCGGGTGCAAGCGCCCTCCGTGCTCCCCCCAGAACAAGTGGGCATTGTCGATAGTCTGCGGGATGCTAACGTGGATAACCAGCAGCGGCGCGTATTGTTGGGTACTTGGGATCTCAAGGAGGACTATCAATATTCCCTGGGGATTCGACTGACTAAACTCTATCTCCAACAGCGACACATTGAGCTACAGCATGATATTGAGCAGACTGAAGCCTTTCGAGCTGGGGCAGTGGAAATTGCCCATGTAGAGTCTTACACCGGGTCTTACACCAATGTCCATGCGGGCGGCACTCAGATGATTGTCAATTTCCGCAGTGGACCAACCCCCTTTCAGAAGGTCTCCTGGCGATCGGTGCGATCGCAGCAAATTGCCCCCGATACCTTTCGCGATAAGGTCGTTTTGATTGGAATTACCGCCGACAGTGTAAAAGATGTCACGCCTACCTATGCCACGCCCACCCACCGATTTGGCAACATTTATGGGGTAGAAATGCACGCCCATGAAGTCAGTCAGCTTCTCAGTGCCGTGTTAGACCAGCGACCGATGATTCAGGTGTGGGCAGATGGTTGGGAATACCTGTGGATTGTGGCTTGGGGCGCGATCGGCATCCTGTTGGGAATGAAATTGCGATCGCTCTGGAAAATCCTAATGTTGTTATTTTTGCTCAATCTTGCTCTACTAGCGGGGAGCTTTGGTTTGCTGTTGCAGGGATGGTGGATTCCCGTCGTTCCAGCTATTTTAGCATTTACTTTAAATGGAATAACACCCAGTTTAGCCTTGATCTATCGTCGTCAGCTCGATCGGCAGGCTCGGCTGGTGGAACGCAAGTTAGTTTTGGAACAGATCTTTCAACAAATTCACAACGGTCCCCTGCAGGATTTGAAACGTTTGATGACGCAAGCAGAACAGCAACAATCCATTTGGGTGGATGAATTTGTTCAGCTTAATCAAGCCCTCCGCAGTATTTACGATCGCGGACAAAGCGAAACCCTAGAGGATCATCAACATTTTTATCTCAGCCATAACCAGGTCTTGGATTTGCATCAGGAACTAGAAGACCTGCTCTACCAAGTCTATTGCGCCACGTTAGAACGGTCCTTTGCTGGGTTTGAAACCCTGAAGGTGAAATTGGTAGAATTTAAACCCATGCGTGATCCGCGTTTGACCCTGGCACAAAAACAAAGTCTCTGTCGATTTTTGGAAGAAGCTCTCTGTAATGTCGGCAAACATGCGATCGCCCCGAAGCGGCTGAAAGTCATCTGTCGGCAGCAGGGGGATCAGTTGATGATTCAGGTGAGTGACAATGGTCAAGCACCACCGGAAGTAGCAGATTTGCCAGTTCAAACGCGATCATCAACACAATCTTTAAAACGATCGCTAGGAGGAGGATTTGGGTCACAGCAGGCAACCAATTTAGCAAAACAGTTAGGAGGAAAGTTCAAACGGTATCCCAATCAGCCCCAAGGCACCATCTGCGAACTCACCTGGTCGCTACGCCGTCGCCGATTTTGGTGGAGATATAGCAATCCTAATTGATTTGTGGGGCGAAATTCTGCCTACACAGGCTAGAAGCCTGTCCCACTTTTACACCTGAAAGAGGATTGCTATAGCAGATTCAGGTCATCCCGTTGGCAGTTTTCGGCAATCAAGATGGTCAGTTTTGGCTCTAGGCAAAGCCGCACCGATTATTTACACTAAATCCCATACCTTCAGACATAGAAGCCCCTATGAAACGACTGACTCCTTTCTCACTCTTGTTCATGCTGCTGGCGATCGTGGGTCTGATCACGGAACTACCTGGATCTGTCTTCCTCCCATCTGCCCAAGCGACTCAGCAAAAGGCTGCCAAAATACAAAACAATAAGGGTCGTAGAGCACCTGCAGACGTAGGCCCTCCCAATATTGGGCGGAATACAGGGTGTATTTTGAGCAATGGAACTGCGCCTACCCCAACCACCATGCCCACAGCACCCTTGCCCGATTCAGCCCAAGCTAACAATCCAGCTCAGCCAACCTCAGCAGCCCGCCGTCCTTGCCTGACAGCCCTCATTCCCCTGATGGAGCCAGAAATTCCCAGCGACCCTAAACAACCCAAAGGATTTAAAGGTTGGTATGGCGGACAGACCATGCAAGAAAAGCCCGTAGTTTGGGTTTACGTAGGCTATGCGAAATCTGAAGGACGCACATTAAAGTTAGAGTTATACGATCAAAACCTTACACAAAAAGATGGGAAATCCAACAAGCTCATCTTATCCACAGGAGTCAACAGTCCCCAAAAACCTGGCTTTGTAGCAATTCAGATCCCACAATCCCTAAAGCAGAATCACTGGTATCGCTGGCAATTGATTGCATACAATGGGACAAAGCAAGAAACCGTAGTAGGCGGACTGCTGTATCGAGTTGAAGTTGATCCCAAGCTCATCAATCAGCCCAAAGGGTTAGACAAAGCGATCGCCCTGAATAACGACGCAGGGATTTGGTATGACAGTTTGAACGAAATCATGGCACTGAAACAAACAGACAACCCCAATGTAGACCCAGAATGGGAAGTCATCATGAAAGAAATCCTGAATTTAGAGCGAATCAAAGCAGAACCGATCGCCCCATGAAAAAACCCCGTACGGGCGTGCATCCCACGCCCCAAAAATCCCCCCCGCAGCGATCGCCCCAAAAATCATAATCAAAGCGATCGCCCCAAAAATCCCCCCCGTACGGGCGTGTATCCCAC